>DLQB01000047.1:317-41741 GCA_002477505.1 Flavobacteriales bacterium UBA7443 | reverse complement strand
TTATGGCGTTTGCGTTTTTTACCGCTTGGCATGTCTTGTATATTTATTCGTTAATTCCAGCTGATGTGCCGGAGTCTAATCTAGTGATGAAGTCTAATACCCGTTGCTCAATGACCGTGTCAGGAGCGAAAGGTAAGTATTCCTGGTAACGAATGCGAGCAGCGTCGAGTTTCCCCATTGCCTCATAGCATCGTGCCGTGAAAAACAACCCATTGGCGTAAGACGAGTCTTGATCCATGACCGTCTCAAAACCGACCACGGCCCGGTCGTACGCCCCCTCTTCCATGTCCAGCATTGCCAGCTGCCACGTGGCCTCAGAATGACTTGGTTCCAAGGACAACGCTTCCGAAAAGCGTTCGCGTGCCTTGTCGAGTTGACCCGATTGCACTCCGAATATCCCCAACCAAACTACGGCGTCCACGTTGGGCTCGTCTCCCTCCGCAAGTGCTCGCAAAGCAAGAATGCCTTCCATTGGATTCGGTCCAGAAACCTTTTCCACGGCCAAATCCACAGGGTCCGCATTGCTGGGCAATTCTCCCTCCGCCTCCGTAGCCGGAACAACCTGAGTTGACTCGGCTTTTCTCGGCATCCAGAGGATGAAGCCAATCAGCCCCAAACCCAATGCAATCGTCGCGATTTGTCCCGTTCTGCGGCTCATGGCATTAGTCGACGGCGACACCCGCCTTCACATTATCAACGAAATCCTTCGCTGGCTTGAATGAAGGAATGTTATGTGCTGGAATTTGAATGGATTTCTTAGCGAGAATATTCCGGCCTGTCTTGGCTGCCCTTGTCTTCACAACAAAACTTCCAAAACCTCGCAGGTAAACATTTTCTCCACTTTCTACGCAATCACGCACGGAGCGCATGAACGCCTCCACAGTTGATTGCACATCCATTTTCTCCATCCCGGTTTCTTGGGCAATCCGGTTTACAATATCCGCTTTGGTCATCTTGCTTAGTAGGTTTGTCTCGTTTATGTTTCGAAATCCTCTGAAAAGGGGTGCAAAAATAGGGTTATTCAATTTAAAATGAACAGGATAATGGCGCAGAATTTCGAGATTTTCACGAAACACGAAATCATCCACGCCCGGGAACAACTCAAAAGTTGGTTCATTTCGAATCAACGCCCCCTTCCTTGGCGTGAATCTCCTCGGCCTTATGCGACCTGGTTGTGCGAGATTATCATGCAACAAACACGTATCGAGCAGGGCACGCGTTACTGGAATTCCTTCCTCTCCAAATGGCCAAATTTTGAAGCCTTGGCCGCTGCGAATTCAGAGGAAATCATGAAAGCTTGGCAAGGCCTTGGTTACTACAGCAGAGCGCGGAATTTGCATAAAGCCGCACAAGTGGTTGCCCATGAATGGAAGCTTGAATTCCCAAAAACCGCAAAAGACTGGCAGGCACTTCCGGGCGTTGGTCCGTACACCGCTGCGGCCATTGCTTCCATTTGTTTTGGAGATTCCACTGCAGCCGTGGATGGCAATGCGCTCCGCGTAATCAGCCGATGGGCCGGAATAGCGGAGCCAATCGATAAACCCGCGGGCAGAAAGCCGATCGAAGCGTTGGCGCAAGCTTTTCTGAACACCAAAGACCCCGGAATGCACAACCAGGCAGTCATGGAATTGGGAGCACTGGTTTGCACACCGAAATCGCCCTCGTGTGAGGCGTGTCCGATCCACGACACTTGCCGCAGCCGATGCACCATCCCTGGCCAAACGCCACCATTGCCCGTGAAGGCCGGAAAAACCAAAGTCAAGCAGGTTGCATTGACTTTCCATGTCGTCGTCAGCGGAGAATTGGTCCTCATGCGGCAGCGCCCCAGCGACGGAATTTGGGGCGAGCTCTGGGAATTCCCTTCAACTTGGGAGGAAACTTCCCAAACGGCAACTCTGAAACTTCAGCAACCGCCTATCTCATCTACCAAATCGCTTCGTCATTTAGGTCAAATGGGGGAGGCATTTGAGCACATTCTGAGTCATCGAAAACTAAACGTGTACTTTCACATTTGGCAAGCTGAAACAGCATTTTCTGAAGAGAACGGCCAATGGTTGACATGGTCAGAAGCCCAAAAACTGCCGATTCCTCGCGCCATCGAAAAAAATTGGGATGAGTTGGAGAAATCCATGCAGTCCACGAGGTTATCCTAAGCGTCGTTGGCTTACTTTTGAGACATGGCTGGAGTAAACAAAGCAATCCTCGTAGGGAACCTGGGAAAGGATCCTGAAATGCGCTACACCCCCAACGGAGTGGCAGTATGTTCGTTTCCAATGGCGACGTCCGAGACGTACAAAGACCGAAATTCCGGAGAGCGAATCACGCAGACAGAATGGCACAACATTGTCATCTGGCGTGGCATGGCAGAAACTGCTGAGAAATACTTGAAGAAGGGTTCGCAAGTATTCATTGAAGGGAAAATCAAAACCCGTTCTTGGGAAGACCCGCAAGGACAGAAACGTTACACCACAGAAGTGGTTGCGGATGTGATGCAACTATTGGATCGTCCCGGGACCAATGCGGGAGGAAACAGCGGTGCGGCATCACGCACAGCAACTTCTCCGACGCAATCTGCCGAGAACCCTTCGGTCGACGATCGAAACGAAGGCCAAGCGTCTGCGCCAGAGGCGGTTGCTGCAGCGGCACCAAGCGCGGACGATCTGCCATTTTAATGCGGACATTAGACGGCATTGTTGAACGGAAACTACGCCCTTGAATTCATCAATTCTTGCCTTATTGCTTGCTATTGAGCTCGGACAAAGTGGGGGCATAATCCCTTCCATTTGCATTGCATTGCTCTTAATCGCCAGCGCTCTCGTTTCCGGTTCAGAGGTTGCATTTTTCAGCCTGACACCCGCCGACATTGAGGAGTTGGAGAATCGAAAGAACAACAACAGTTCTGCTGCAGCTTCGCGGGCATTGGAATTATTGCAACGTCCTGACTCCGATCGAGCGCCGCGCCACCTGCTTGCCACGATTCTTGTGCTCAACAACCTGGTGAACATCATCATCATTCTCATCTCGACCTTGATTGTGGAACGGATGTTGCCCTCAGAATCCATCGAATCTTGGGTGTATTGGACGGTTCATGTGGGCGTCGTCACCTTTGTGATTCTGCTCTTTGGCGAGGTCATTCCGAAAGTTTACGCCACCAACAACCGACTTCAGTTTGCGCAATTGATGGCCGGTCCACTTCTCGTCGCCCGGCGACTCATCTCACCCATTTGGAAGCCGCTGGTTCGCCTTGGTGCTTGGATTGGAAAACGCGTTGAGGTGCCTGCTGCCGACCTCTCGGTCGAAGACTTGGAACAAGCCCTTCATTTGACCGCCGATCACGAACGGAGCGATGAAGAACAACGAATCCTCGAAGGCATCGTCGCTTTGGGATCGAAAGATGCGAAGCAAGTGATGACCGCTCGCACGGACATGGAATCCATTTCCTCCGAAGAAACGTGGGAACAGTTGAAGGCCCAAATCATTGAGTCGGGATTCTCGCGCATACCGGTGCACAATGGCTCACAAGATGAGATCAAAGGCGTTTTGCACACCAAGGATTTATTGCCTCATCTGCAGGACAAAGAAGTTACGTGGCTACCATTGATTCGGCCCGTGTATTTCGTTCCTGAAAACAAGAAAATCGACGACCTCATGCGTGAATTCCAAGAACGGAAAACACACATCGCAATTGTAGTGGATGAGTACGGCGGAACCAGTGGAATCATTACGCTCGAGGACATCATGGAAGAAATCGTCGGAGAAATTTCAGACGAGTTTGACGCCGAGGAAATTGCCTATTCCCGACTCGACGATCGCACCTTCATCATCGAAGCCAAAACTGCCTTGATCGATGTCTATCGCATCATGGGCTTGGAGGATGAGTCTTGGGAGTCGGCCAAGGGTGAGAGCGACACCCTTGGAGGCTTTGTAACCGAACAGGCCGGAAGAATCCTGCGCAGTGGTGAAAGCATTGCTTTCGATGGCGTCGAATTGAAAATTGACGCTGCGACACCGCGAAAATTGCTCCGGATCAAATTGACATTGCCAAATCAAGAAGGAGGCTATGTGGATTGAATCACGCTTTAAGCGCATCGTTACGGTGGCGTCATTGGCACTGATTTCTGTGTCTTCATGCCGCGATGCTCCCGTGCCCAAGCCACGAGGCTACCACCGCATTGCAATTCCAGAACCCGCCTACCAACCCTACAGCCATCCATGTGGGCCTGCGTTTGATGTTCCGCACTATGCGAAGATCGAATTGGTCGTTCAAGGACAATCGAAAGAGGACTGTTGGTTCAACGTTTCCATCCCACATCTCAGGGCAAAGGTTCACTGCAGTTACATCCCATTGCAGTCGGAAAGCCACTTGCAAGGAATGATGGAAGACGGACACAAGATGGTTTTTGCACATGAAGCCAAAGCCACGGGAATTGCCGCTCAACGTTTTGATTTCCCAGAAAACAACGTCAGCGGCCTGTTCTATGAACTTTCCGGTCCTGTGGCCACTCCGTTGCAATTCGTCGCAACCGATAGCACCAATCACTTTCTCAGAGGTTCACTTTACTTTCTTCATGTGCCCAATCCCGATAGCATTGCTCCGGCATTGGAACACGTAACCAAGGACGTTGTGCATTTGATTGAAACACTGAAATGGGAGGCTTCATGAGCAGCAACAGTGAACACTGGATTGTAGATGCGGGCAACACTCGAACGAAACTTGTGGTATTCGACGGTGACTCCCTCGTGGGAGTCATATCGGATGATGATGCAGAGCGACACGCAATACAATCAGCAAATGATGACCAATTGCCTGCCCATGCGCTGGTTGCTGCCTCCGGTGAATTGAATGCATTTTGGAGCGACTGGTGCACTCAAAACAGGCACGACAAATCCGGAACACAGCGGGTGTTTCATTTGGAAAATGCCGCGACACTGGCGCTTGAAACTGCTTACGAATCCATCGAAACCCTCGGGCTCGATCGTGCCGCAAACGCACGCGCAGTCACCGCGGAAGATGCCGATTCGAATTGGTTGATCATCGATGCGGGGACTTGCATCACGGCAGATTGGATTGAATCCGGTGAATTCATGGGCGGGTCGATTGCACCGGGGATTGATTTGCGACTCCGATCCATGTATGCAGGTACCGCGAACCTACCGTACCCTGAAAACTGGCGCGAGTTGGCAACGGAAGGCGTTGGCCTTCACCTTGGTCTTAACACCATTGAAGCCCTGCTCGCAGGCGCAATTGGAGGTGCCAATGCCGAATTGCAAGAAAGAGTTGAAGCCTTCCACAACGAATTCGGGACTTTTCGCGTTGCCTTGACCGGTGGAGACGCGGAATGCTTGGAACTCCGCACTCCATGCCCCATTTTTGCCGACCCAAACCTCACTTGGAAAGGATTTCACCTAATTCTCAATGACCTTGTCCAAAAGCACTAATCCCTGTAGCGTGACCAACATGTGGAGCACGCGCATTCTGCGCAAGGCCGCTTGGACTCCAAACATTGCGGGTCTCATGCTCCTGAGTTTGGCTCTCCTGATGCAACTGAATGCATTTTCACAGCAAAGCGAATTTTCTCCTTATTCGCGCTTTGGATTTGGTCTAATCAATCAAATGAACACGCCCGTTGCCACGGGGTTAGCAGGCATGGAAACGGCCATGGCCAATGCCTATCAATTCAATCCGGGCAATCCGGCTTCCGCTACTTTTCTCACGCAAACCACCCTCCAGGGGTCGGGAATGATGAGCAATTTATCCATGCGTCAAGGGGAAGACAATGAAGCCAGCGCGACTTTTGGATCTGCGGGGCCCATGGGCATCGTAGTAAAGCGGAAAAACGGAAAGAATGCTCTGATCCTGGGCGCATCGAGTTATAGCAATTCAGGATATGCCATCACCCGCAACAATGACATCGAAGGCATCGGGGTCGTTCAAGAGCGTTACAATGGCGAAGGCGGATTGAGCAACGCCAACGTGGGCTGGGCGCGCGTTTTTCGGGCGTCACGAATGGTCGCTGCCGGAGATTCGGACAGCATCCGAGTAAGCAATCGATCGTTGCACATGGGGATTCAAACGCAATACCTCTTTGGTCAAGTGCGGCGATCGTCGACGATGGACATTATCGACCCAACATTTCTTGATCACCGCGCCAACTTTACGGCACAGCACCGCAGCATCTCAACCGACATCGGCTTGATTCTTGACCAGTTGATTCGGGTTCGGTACAACAAAAACCGGGATTTTGAGAATAGCTTGGCGCTGCGAATCGGTGGTGTATTCACCCCTGAGGCCAAATTGAGCAGTGACATCAGTCGATTGGATGAAACCACACAGACCTTGGGCGGCATCGCTGTTAATTTGGACACCACGTATTTCTCCTCGTTAACCGCGTTCGCTGGACGGATGCCACGATCGTCGAATGCAGGCATCAGCCTGCATTACGACCGGGCAGACGGTATGCGTTGGTCCGCCGGCATCGAATATTCAACAACGGCCTGGAGCGAGGTGGCGGATGAAATGTCAGAAGAACTCCTTTCTGACGGCGTGAACTGGGACAATGCGGAAGCGTTACGGTTGGGATTCCAATTCAACCTTGGCCGTTCTGAGCAACGTCATCCCACGTGGGGAAAGGCCAGTTACCGCTTTGGCCTTGCGTCGGGCAACCAGCCCTTCTCAATTGACGCAGCACCCATTGCGTATCAAACCGCCTCGGCAGGCGCAACCATTCCACTCGTGGGAAGTCGTTCATTGAGCCGAATCCATTTCGGCATGGAATTTGGAACACGCTCAGCAGAGAACAGCAATTATGAAGAACGCATCTACCGCTTCAATCTGGGCGTGTCCTTGATGCCATTCTTCAAGAACAATTGGCTCGTTCCTCGATTATATGACTGAGATAGACAAGAAATACTATGAGACTCGTTACCATTATCCTCGCAGCACTGATGCTGCCATTGGCCTCATTTGGTCAAGACCGTTACGGCGAAACGGACGAACAACAATTGCTGTGCAAAGAGGCCATTAGCGTTTACCGCAGTTACAAAAAGCAGAAGAATTATGACGAAGCTTACATCCAATGGAAAAAAGCTTGCGACGTATGCCCGCTAACGGCTACCGAAAACATTCTGCGCGATGGAGTAACATTCCTCAATAATCAGTTGAAGAAGACGGAAGATGAGGCCCGAAGAGCTTCCATCACAGACAGCATTTTCTTGTTGTATGATCAGCGGATGGAGCTTTTCCCTGCGACTAAAAAGTACCCAAAAAACGATTGCATGGTGCTGGCTCAAAAGGGAATGGACCAGTACAAAATCTTCAAAAAACCCGGGTCGGCGGAAGCTACAGCGCTCTTAAAAGAAAGCATTGAATGCCTGGGTTCTGATTCCGCTATCACCGCGGGAATCCCTGCCGCGCTCTGGTCGAAAGCATTGAGCACCTACTACGTCACCTCATTCTATGCCATGAAGGCCATGGAAGATGACCTCGCGGCACGGGAAAGATTGGGCGAGATGCTCACGGAATACCTCATGCTCATCGGTCACATCGAAACCGGGGTAGCTGCTGCCAAAGCGAAGGAAAATGCCGAGGATGCAGAGAAATACGAAAAGGCAAAGTCCAACATTGACAAGGTTTTTATCGCCATTGCACAATGCGAAGACATGGTGCCTGTTTTGAGTGAAAAAATCGCTGTGGATACGGCCAATTTTGAACTCAAGAAGAAGGTCCTGCGTTTGCTGAATCAGAAAGACTGCACTGACAATGACCTGTATCTGCCTGTGGCGGAAGCCGTGCATGCTCAAGAGCCCAGTCACCCCTCCGCATTTGCCATTGGTGGTGAGCAAGCAAATGTTGAAAATTTCGAAGAGGCGTTGCGCTATATGGAGCAGGCAGTAGAGCTCTGCGGGGATTGCGCCGAAAAGGAAATGTATCTCTTAAAAACAGGGAAGATTGCCTCCTTTTTGGGCAAAACGTCCACCGCACGAAATTACGCGCAACGAGTGCTCGCTATCAATAGCGAAAGTGCTGATGCCCTAATGTTGATCGGCGATGCCATCGCAGGTGCTGCTTCCAATTGCAACGACGGAGCATTGGGAAGCCGTCTGGCGTACCTACGTGCGTGTGACTACTACCAGCGAGCGGTGAACAAAGGCAATGAAGAAACGGCTGCGAAAGCACGGAAAAAGCTCAACAGCAATAGCAAGCAATTTCCCAGTGTAGAAGAGATCTTCACCGTTGGAAAAAGTGTTGGCGATGAAATCACCATCCCTTCCATTCCAGGGTGTCCTTGCAGCGGTGAAAAGACATCAATCCGTGTGCGCTAAACCAACAAGAAAATCTTGATGGTTCGGAACTGGATCACTCCTATTTCGCTCGCCTTTTTGGCCGTAGCGGGATGTTCCAACTCGGACCAAGAGGTATCCGAAATCCAAGCTGCCGAGCATCCTCCGATGCAGCGCGTCATCAATGGCACATTCACCTATTCGGAACGTGGCAACACGCTTCATGTGCTGAAGGCCGGTGAAATGACACGAATTGAAGGGGGGTCTGCGGAATCGCCCGAAGACCTGGTGGAAGTTCGGAACGGAATGGAACTTTTTATTGATGGAAACGAATCCAATCACGAGGCCCATTTGCAAGCGCAGTGGGCCTCACTTGATGAAAAAAACTTGCGCTTAGTCGCGGAACATGAGGTCATCTTAAGCAACCGAAAAGGTGACATTTTAGAAACCGAATACTTGGTTTGGGCTGAAGATTCGAACCGCGTTTGGACCAATCGTCCCGTCACCATCACCAGCGAGCAGGGAGTCCTGCACGGCGAGGGATTGGAGTCCGATGGTCGTTTTGAAAACTACCAAATCATCCGGCCAAAAGGAGAAATCATTTTGGAAGGAACCGAAAATTTCAACTGAATAGCACCCATGGCCATGGACCAAGAAACACTCCTGAAAATCAACAAAACAGCAGAAAAGTTCTGGTTGTTGGTCATCGCTGCATGCACGATTGCGACAACGTGGTTCATCCTTGAAGACGGCTGGGAAGAAAGGAAACAACTTGTCGTTTTGCCCCTGATCGCAGCGGCCTGGTATGCATTCCGACGGTATTTCCGAAAAAAAATGGAGCGGCATTGAGTTGACGCATTATCATTAGGTTTGCATTAGACACTACCCATGGACCCCGACCCCTCCAGTACGCTCCTCATTATTGCCCTCTCGCTCCTGGCATCTGCATTTTTCTCTGGAATGGAAATTGCGTATGTCTCAGCCAATCGATTGCAACTGGAGCTTGACTCCAAGAGTACCTGGCAAGGCAAAATTCTAGCGCATTTAGCCGCTCGCCCACAGTTGTTCATCGCAACGATGTTGGTGGGCAACAACCTCGCCTTGGTCTTCTGTGGCCTTGAGTCGGGAGCGTTGATCAGCAATGCCATTTTTCAAGTGGACGACTGGACCGTCGCAACCAATCCATTTGCTGTGTTAGCGACACAAACCGCCCTGACAACGGCCGTGATTCTGGTCTTGGCCGAATTCATCCCCAAAGCTCTGTTTCATGCAAACGCGAATTTCTGGTTGAAGTTTTTCGCTGCACCCCTCCTGTTCATTCACTATGCACTCATGGTGCCCGGATACATCGTTGTCGCTTTGAGTAAACTCTCAATCCAGTTGCTTGGAAGGTCCGCAAAATCCGATGAAGCACGCAACCAGCAAATGGGCGCCACCGATTTGGATCATTTCATCCGAGAAATGAGCGGTCGCATGGAGCCCGAGCAAGAGTTAGAGCACGAACTGCAAATCATGCAAAATGCACTTGAGTTCAATAAAGTACTGGCCCGCGACTGTCTGGTGCCGCGAAATGAAGTCGTTGCCGTGGATATAGAAACCCCGTTGGAAGAAGTAAAGTCTCTCTTCATCAGCACGGGCCTCTCCAAGATTGTCATTTACCGCGATGACATTGACCAAACCATTGGGTATGTCCACTCCAAAGATTTATTCAAGGACCCCGAATCGGTCAAAAGCATTATTCATCCCACCTTCGTGGTCCCTGAACCCATGCCTGCAGATGACGTGCTCAAACGGTTCATTCAACGCAAGCGACACTTGGCCATCGTTGTGGATGAATTCGGAGGAACATCCGGCATCTTGACCATGGAGGACATCATGGAGCAATTGATCGGAGACATTGAAGATGAGCACGATACCGAAGAACTGATCGAAGATGAACTCGAAGCAGGGCGCTGGCGGTTTTCCGCACGGCTCGACGTGGAGGAGCTCAACGAAAAATATGGACTTTCCATGCCTGAATTGGACGATTATGAAACCGTGGGCGGACTCGTTTTGCACCATGCAGAAGACATTCCAGACGCGGGATTTACCCTGCGATTCGAGCACTGCACCATTACCGTCGAACAAGTGGGTAGCAGCAAAATTAAAACGGTGATTGTGACAAAAACTGACTCCCCAAACGGGTGAAACCCTTGGAGCGGATCGAACGTACAATCGAGCAATGGTGAAGTGCGTGTGTCTTTGCACGATTTCCCTTATCTTCGCAAACCTTTAAAAAAGAGAATGATACCATGTCAATGATTCAGCAAATCCGAAACCGCCAAGGCTTATTGATCGTGATGATCGGCATTGGAATGTTAGGCTTTTTGGTCCCCTATGATGCTGTGATGGCACTCATGGGCCAAGGAACCAACCGAGACGTAGGAGAAGTCGATGGAATCGCAATCACTGCGTTGGAATACCAATCAGAGCTGCAGGAGCGGCGCCGACTCGGTTTCAGTGGCGACCAATTGGGCGACGAAGTTTGGAATGACCTGACCTCAAACATTGTACTCGGGGACGACTTTGATGCCTTGGGCCTTCAAGTTTGCGATGAAGAATTCCAAGAAATGCTTTTTGGCTCAGGATATTCACCGTACATGAACCGTGCATTTTATTCCAATGCTGAAAACAAGCAGTTTTGGCAGCAGAATTTTGGCGCAATGCTGGCAACCCCTCAGGGAAAGTCAGATTTCATGTCGTACAAACGATTGATCGTTTCGAAGCGCTTGCGCGAGAAGTTTGACAACTTGGTTTCCTCCGGCGTGTACACGAATGCCTTGGAAGGCAAGTACGACTTCGTGACCGCCAACAACAAGGTCAATTTCAATTACGCATTCAAATCATTCAACGACATCGACGACAGTGAAGTGTCGGTTTCGGATGCTGATGTGAAGTCCTATTACCGAGCGCACAAGGGCGACGATGCATACGAGCAGAACACGGGACGCACCATTACTTTTGCCCGCATCCCGCTCGCCGCCTCTGCAGAAGATGCGGAAGCCATTGAGTCGGATTTGAGTGAATTAAAAGGTCTCTGGAGTTCCTCCGCATTGAGCGATAGCGAGTTTGTAGCTACTGCAAATGAAAAGGCATTCGCAGCCACCGTGTTGAAGTCTGCAGACGTCGAGACCGACCTCAACGAGTCTACCCTCTTCAATGCAAACCCGGGTGATTTTGTAGGACCGTACTTGAAAAAGCAATCGTACAAACTGGCACGGGTCATGGAATTCTTTTCTGAGCCCGACAGCGCTTCTTGCCGCCACATCTTGCTCAAAGCGGGCAATCCGCAGGATGCCGCAGAAATGGACGGCCTCGTTGCACGAGCAGACAGCTTGAAGCGTGCCTTGCGCCGTGGAGCATCCTTTGAAGACTTGGCGGAGCGCTTCTCAGAAGACCCGGGCTCCAAGACAAATGGAGGTTTTTATGACTTCTTTACACGGGGACGTATGGTGAAGCCATTTGAGGACTTCTGCTTCGAAAGCAAGCCTGGTTCAATCGGTGCGGTCCGAACACAATTCGGCGTTCACCTTATTGAAGTTATGGAGCACACCGATGCCATTGAGCGCGTTCGTGTTGCCATGATCGAACGCGTCATTGTTCCTTCTGCCGAGACGGCTCGCAACTCATACAGTGCGGCTAGCGAATTTGCAATTGCTTCCAATTCACGCGAGGCATTCATGACCGCTTCAAGCGAGGCGGGCTATGCGACGAGCACAGCCGACAAGGTGCTTCGAAAGGCAACATCTATTTCAGGTTTGCGCAACGCCACTGAATTGGTCTCCTGGGCCTACAACGCCGAACAAGGGGCGGTTTCCAACCCCATCCTTATCGACAAAAACTATGTAGTTGCCCACCTGGATATGATTACAGCGCAAGGCGAACCTGAATTTTCTGCTGTTGAACAAGAAATGCGAACGGCAGCCGTCAAGGAAGCCAAGGGCAAGCTTTACGCCTCGAAAATGAATGCAGGCTCTTTGGATGAAATCGCTGCAGCGATTGGCTCATCAGTGAAAGCCGCATCGAACATTTCGTTGAAATTCCCTACTGTTTCTGCAGCAGGAGCAAAACCCGAACCCGAAGTGGTCGGACGGGCGTTTGCCATTGCCAATGGGGAGGTTTCCATGCCAATCGTCGGAGAGAATGGGGTTTGGGTAATTGCTCCAACTTCATCCACCGAAGCGGCGGAAAAGAAGGACTTCTTGTCTGAGCAAACGAGCTTGCTCGCCCGAGCACGTGGCGCCGTGACGCAACGCATTTCCAACGCTATGTTGGATGCAGCCGAGCTGACGGACAACCGCAACTAATTGGCGCCTGACGCGCTTAAAAAAAGGCCTCCGATTTGGGGGCCTTTTTTGTTACTCGAAAAAGGGAGAAATCTGCAGCAAGCTCCCATCACCGTAGCTTAAAAATCTAAAGCCGTCTTGCTTGGCTTCTTCGTAGATGCTCCGCCAATCTTCGCCAATCGCACATGCGACGAGGCAAAGCAAGGTGCTTTGAGGCATATGAAAATTGGTGATCAACGCCTGAACCGATCGAATCTGGTACGGTGGCGCCATCATGATTGCCGTTTCAAATTCCCAATCCCTTCCATCCAGCTTTTGAATCAGCCATTGCATGGCCGTTTCCATGGACCACTCTAACTCCTCCTCAGCCGCGCTCAACTCATTGCACCATTCCCATTGGCCCAGAACTGACGGTTGCAAGCCATTCTTCCGCCATTTCAATGCCAACCAATAGAGGCTTTCCAACGAACGCAAGGTCGTCGTGCCCGTTGCAATCCGATTCTGATTGGATTGCGCGAGCGCTTTGACACTGTCATAAGAAACCGTGCACTTCTCGGCGTGCATCACGTGCTCCTTGACCTCTCCTTCCCCGAGTGGTTTGAACGTCCCTGCTCCTACGTGCAATGTCACGGCATGCAGAGAATTCTCGGCGCTTAAAGCCGACAATAAAGCTGCATCGTAATGCAATCCTGCCGTTGGAGCGGCGACCGAACCTGGAACTTCCGCATAAACCGTCTGGTAATCCGCGGCATCATCGGGCTCATCGGGTCGGCGCATATACGGAGGCAATGGCATGCGGCCCAGGGATTCAAGAAGCATCGAAAACATAACTTCAGTCGGCTGTCCCGTGGAGGAAGATGTGAATTTCCACTCCAATTCAACATGGCGAATGCCCTCCTCCATGCCAATTCGATGCGCATGCACTTCCCACAAACCGGCGGCATCCTCTACTTTGACACCGGCCGTTCCAGATTTCCACTTTTTCCCACCTTTGACCATGCAGCGCCAGCGAACGGGCTTCATCGACCCAAGGGATTGTTCCATGGACTGATCCAACGGCTCCAGTAGAAAAATTTCCAAACGTCCGCCTGTTTCCTTTTGCAGCAACAGTCGGGCACGAATGACGCGTGTATCGTTCATCCACAGCTGACATCCGGCAGGCAACAGATGGGGTAAATCCACAAAACGATGCTCCATATTTACATCTTCGCCATCCCAGACCAAAAGCCGCGCATCCGATCGTGGTTCCGTGGGATGCAAGGCAATGAACGAGTCCGGCAAATCATAGTCGAATGCGGCGTTGTCGTGCGCGGGAAAATCAGATGACTTTTTCACACCCACAAAAGTACATGGTGTTCTCCGTCCACAATATCTTATCTTCGTAAACATGGTACGACGTCTCGTCATTGGCGCTGCAGGGCAACTTGGCATAGAACTGGTTCTGCGCATGCAGAAGGAATTCGGCGTTGAATCTGTGGACATATCCGACATCCGAGTTCCAGAAAATGATGCAGCAATGCGAAGCAAGTTTCTGCACCTGGACGCTACGGATGAAGGTGCATTATCCAAGATTCTTGAAGAAGGCCAATACGACGAGGTGTATCATTTGGCGGCCATGCTCAGTGCCACGGGTGAGAAGAAACCTTTGGCTGCCTGGGATTTGAATATGCAGTCGCTTTTGAATGTTCTAGAGGCAGCGAAAGAAGGTTTGATTAAACGCCTTTTTTGGCCCAGTTCCATCGCAGTCTTCGGTCCAAGCACACCCAAAAATCGCGTACCGCAGGACGCGCCGCTCGACCCAACGACCGTTTATGGAATCAGCAAACAAGCCGGTGAATTCTGGTGCCGTTATTACCATGAAAAATACGGCGTAGATGTGAGAAGTGTGCGCTATCCGGGCCTCATAGGACACCGTTCCGTGCCGGGAGGAGGCACAACAGACTACGCCGTGGATATTTATCATTTTGCGGCCAAAGACGAGCCCTATACCTGCTTTCTAAAAGCCGACCAAGCCCTGCCCATGATGTACATGGACGATGCAGTGCGTGGCACATTGGAGCTCATGGGCGCCCCAAAATCAAAAATTACGGTGCGGACTTCTTACAACTTGGGAGCCATGAGTTTCACACCGAGTGAAGTCGGAGAGAGCATCCGGCAACAGAGGCCCCAATTTGAATTGCGGTATGCCCCGGATCAACGGCAGGCGATCGCAGCGAGCTGGCCCTCGAGCATTGACGATTCTGCTGCGAACCGCGATTGGGGGTGGCAGCCGCGCATCACGATTGATGACATGACGAGTCTCATGCTCGATGCCATATCAACGAAAAACGAAACATTCGAGCATTGAATCGGGTAAGCCATGAACAGAAGATCTGGATGAAAATTCGTCTGATTCGTTCGTTGGTTTGATTTACTTTGCAAGCAACTTGCGCATCCGCTGAACATCGCTCGTATCTCACAAGACATCGCCCTTTTTTATGTCCGACCATACGCCCCTTTATATCCAAAATAGCCTGACCCGAGAGAAGGAACTCTTCACTCCATTGAGTGCCCCTTATGTGGGCATGTACGTGTGTGGTCCAACGGTGTACAGCAATGTACACTTGGGCAACGTCCGCACGTTTCTCACGTTTGACATTGTCTACCGGCACCTCATCTTCCTGGGCTACCAAGTACGCTATGTGCGAAACATCACCGACGTTGGTCACCTGACCGGGGACTCGGATGACGGAGAAGATAAGATTGGCAAGAAAGCGCGGCTCGAAAACCTTGAACCGATGGAAATCGTACAGAAGTACACCAATGATTTCCATGATGTGATGCGGATCTTCAACATCAAAAGCCCTTCCATCGAGCCAAGTGCAACAGGCCACATCGTGGAACAGATCGAAATGATCAAACAAATCATCGCACGTGGCTATGGATATGAATCCAATGGCAGCGTCTACTTCAACGTGCGCAAGTTCAGCGAAGATTTTCCATACGGCCAGCTTTCCGGGAGAAAAATAGACGACCTGCTCAACAACACGCGCGTCCTCGATGGACAAGACGAAAAAAACGACCCCCTGGACTTCGCCTTGTGGAAAAAGGCGGACACTTCTCATCTAATGAAATGGCCTTCACCTTGGAGTGAAGGATTTCCAGGCTGGCACCTCGAATGCTCAGTAATGAGCACCAAATACTTGGGCAACGCATTCGACATTCATGGTGGAGGAATGGACTTGAAATTCCCGCATCACGAGTGCGAAATTGCGCAAAACGCTGGGGCAACCGGCGAAGGAAATTCCGTGAAGTATTGGATGCATGGCAACATGCTGACGGTCAATGGCCGAAAGATGGCGAAGTCAGAAGGCAACGGATTCACACCCGAGGAGTTGATCTCGGGCAGTCACCCCTTGCTCGAACGGGGCTATTCAGCCATGACGGTGCGATTCTTCATGCTGCAAGGGCATTATGCAAGCACCTTGGACTTCTCCAATGCTGCCTTGCAAGCCGCGGAGAAAGGGCTTGAGCGCTTAATGAAATCGTTGGAAACACTCAAGAACCTTCCTGCAACATCGGACAAGGATAATGCCGAGGCAAAAATCGATGCGCTTTCCACTCGTTGTGCTAATGCGATGGGAGATGACTTCAATACGCCGATTTTAATCAGTGTTTTATTCGATGCGGTCAAGTTGATCAATAAAGTTCAAGACGGACAATTGGCCATCAGCAAAACCCAAAAAGACACCCTCCAATCACTGATTAACGGTTACGTTTTTGACGTGCTTGGTCTCGAAGTCGAGGGAGGTGCAAAAAGCGAAGAATCAAATGAAACGGGCCCACTGCTCGACCTCTTGGTAAACCTGAGAAGTGAAGCCAAATCCAATCAGGATTGGTCGACGGCTGACGCCATTCGAAATGCGTTGAGCGAATTGGGCGTTACCATTAAGGACGGAAAAGAAGGCAGCACATGGGACCGCGATTGAGACGGTTGATAGCGCCCTTCCCAATAGGGCTGCTCCTGAGCGCATGGATGCTGGCCAGTTGTGGAGGAGAAACCGCAGAGCGGCCTGTGACAGAACTAGCAGTTGAACGCATCAAAGCACCTGCATTCAGCAGCGATTCAGCTTACGGCTACATTCAATCGCAAGTGGACTTTGGGCCCCGTGTTCCCAACTCCAAAGAGCACGTGGCTTGCGGCGATTGGCTCGCAAACGAATTGACCCGACATGGGGCGGTGGTCATTGAACAGCCCGGTCGTGTGCGGGCGTACGACGGAACCGTATTGGAAATGCGCAATATCATTGGACAATTTCGCCCTCAAAATCAGGAGCGAATCATGCTGTATGCGCACTGGGATACGCGGCCGTTCGCTGACAAGGACACCATCCGCATCCGAGAACCCATTGATGGGGCGAATGACGGCGGTTCCGGCGTCGGCGTATTGCTCGAAGTCGCGCGTATTCTTGGGTCAGATACAACCCTTGATGTGGGAATTGATGTCATCTTTTTTGATGCGGAAGACTACGGTGCGCCAGAATGGGCGAATACCGGAAATGGCAGCCTCACCACGTGGTGCCTAGGGAGTCAATTTTGGGCCAATCAACCGCACAAGTTTGGATACCAAGCGAAGTATGGCATTCTACTGGATATGGTTGGCGCCAAAGATGCCGTTTTCAATCGGGAAGGCACCTCAATGGCCTTTGCCCCATCCATTGTGCGCAAAATCTGGAAGGCCGCTTCCGATTTGGGGTACAGCAATTATTTCAAGAACGATGTGACGCCCCAAACCGTAGACGATAATTTGTTTGTCTCCCAGCTCGGAGGCGTTCCTTCTGCCAACATCGTTCACTATCAGGTGCAGGTATTGCCCATGGGATATGGTCCTTTTCATCATACCCACCAGGACAACATGCGTGTGATCAGCAAGCCTACACTCGAAGCCGTTGGCAACACCTTGCTGGACGTCATTTGGAACGATTGAGCAGAGGCCATTTTTGCGCCTCAGTCTGTGAACAATTCCATTTCTCCGAGCAATAATGTGCACGATTGATAGGTAGTTTGTACCATGCTTTTTACCCGAAATCTGTTCCTGTTGGCCTCTATCTGCCTCTGCCAACTCGGAGCTATTTTCGCCCAAAAAGCACCCGTACTTTCCAGAGAAGTCAACGAAGCTGAGCACATGCTTCTGCGCGGAGATTCGCTCTTCGAATCCAGTCGTCCTGTTGCTGCTTTGGCGATGTACCGCGGCGCTGAAGAGCGATCGTTTGACCCCTGTCAAGTGGCCCGCGCTCGGCTTGGAATTGCCAACATTCATGTTCAAAGTCAAAACTACACCCTTGCAGAAAGAACGTTAGGCCTCACCCAAGATGGATTGCTCGCCTGCAGCGAGGAGAATCGTCTTCAACAATCACAGCTCGCAGCAAACCTTTGGATGCAATTGCAGCAAGAGGGAAAAGCCATTGCCATCTTGATGCGCGAAATCAAATTGCGGCCGGACAATTGGGAACTCAAATCAAGCATTGCCGAATTGCATTTCATCAGCGGCAATTGGGAGGAGGCAAGCCGATGCATGCTCAAGTGCTTGGCCATGGAGAATCCCCTCATCCCAACTGAAAAACGCATGCAATGGTTAAGCCAGTCCATTCAGCTCGATTACATCATGCGGGGCCCTCGTGCAGATTCACTCACTTCCCTCTTTGAAAAAGAAGCGAATCAAATCCCCAACCGTTTGGCCCAGGATTTCCGAGAACAAATCCAAATGATCATCGCTTCCGAAGGGAACGATGCAGCAGCCTTGACTTGGGCTCAGCGTATTTTAGCTCGGACCGATCGGAACGATGCAACGGCTATGACCCTCGCCCAATTGAGGATGGCCAATTCCGCACAGAAAATGCACCGCCCATTGGACGTGATTATTGCGTTGCACGAAGCCATTAAAGAGGCGCGCACCGCCCAGCAGGACGAATTGCTTCTTGAAGCCTTGAGGCAGCGCGCAGACTTCGAACGTCAGCGTGGAAATGAAGCGGAAGCATTGGCCGCGATGATGGAAGTGGACCAAATCAATATTCGTCTTTTCGACGCGATGCAATCCCAACCGGACCGAGAGGTTCAGGGCTTCACCGAGCGCTTCTTACCCGAACCAGACCCATTTGATCGAGCTGTCATGGGCTTGAACACCGCCACATCTTCCTCCAATTCCTATGGACTGTGGCCTTGGCTCGCAGCGCTATTAGGCATTGGTCTCATTGCCAATGCCCGCAGCCATCGAGTATTGAACGAAGCCCTTCGGAAAGAACGTCGACGCATCATCCGTTTGCGAAGCTTGGTTCCAACTGATCGCCTGCCCAATGCGAAGAATACAGGCGTCGCTTCGACAAGGCCTTCGAATGAAGAGAATCCAGAGTTGGGCAACAGCAGTCTAATGCCCAACGGCGACTTTGTTTTTGAGCGTGATGAAGACTTGAAATCCCAGAGCATTCAAACCTTCCTCAACGCCCTGGATGCAGAAATTCAAACCGAAATGAATTGGACCCTGGACGAAAATGTCCAATTCTCAGTAGGGCCTGATGTGCGGGTTGTGATTCGCAATTTCTTGCGCGGTTTGGCCGAAATATCCAACGAAGAAGACGCCATTCGCATAAAAGTGGAGGCTGAGACGTCCCATTGGAGGTTCTGCCTAAGCAGCAATCACACCGAGGCTTCAAAAGCAATGCAAGGGCTTTTTCACGGCAAGGATGCACTCGCCTCTTCGCGCTGGAATGAACTCCATGCTCAGCTCCGAAAAATCGCTGGAAAAATACAAGTAGAGCGCATTTCGCCGATTGAAGAAAAGGTCACATTGACCTTGCCTTTCACCTGACTTCGCTCCGAATCGGGATCAGTATTCCCCTTGGAACTGATTCAAAAAACGCATATCGCTTTCAAAGAAAGCCCTCAGGTCACCGATTTGATACTTCAACATCGCAATGCGCTCCACTCCCATCCCGAAAGCAAAACCGGAATACTTTCTAGAATCAATGCCAGAAGCTTCAAGCACCGCAGGATCCACCATTCCACACCCCAAGATTTCCAACCATCCCGTCCCTTTGGTGATGCGCTTATCCACTTCTGTTTTCAGTCCCCAATACACATCCACTTCCGCACTTGGCTCAGTGAAAGGAAAGTAAGAGGGTCGCAAGCGAATTTTCGTGTCCGCCCCAAAAAATTCCTGGGCAAAGCGCAACAATGTTTGCTTGAGGTCGGCAAATGACACGCCCTCATCGATGTACAATCCTTCGATTTGGTGGAACATGCAATGCGCTCGAGCGCTGATGGCCTCATTTCGAAAAACCCGTCCTGGCATCATGATCCGCATAGGAGGATCGCGGCGTTCCATCTCACGCACCTGAACAGAGGAGGTGTGGGTTCGCAAGAGCATATCAGGATTTCGATCGACAAAGAATGTGTCCTGCATGTCTCGAGCCGGGTGCTCCTCTGGGAAGTTCAGCCCACTGAATACGTGCCAATCGTCCTCGATTTCTGGGCCCTCAGTCACCACAAATCCCATCCGCTCCAGGATCCCAATAATTTCGCGTCGAACGACACTCAACGGATGATGCGCTCCCAATGGAATGCCGCCGTCTGGCCGGGTCCAATCGTTCAAAATTTCATTGCTCGACTCACCTCCTTCGTCTCCTTGTGCACCTTTTGCAACGAGGCCTTCAGCCGCATTCTTTAGCTGATTGACAAGCTGGCCAAGTTCACGCTTCTGGTCGTTTGGAGCCGCCTTGAAAGCCGCCATGGTATCCTTGAGGATTCCTTTTCGACCGAGCCAAGCAATTCGAAACTCTTCAACCCCCTCGGAATTAGACAGTGTTTTGCCTTCAATTTCGCTCAGGTAGGCTAGGATTTGCTCTTTTAATTCCATGATCAACGAATCACTTCCATGGTCATGATCACATCCTCCATTGGTCGATCACCCGCGCCTGTTTTCACGGCGGCGATGGAATCGATGATGTCGAGGCCTGAAATCACCTGACCAAAGACTGTATACTGGTTGTCCAAAAACGGGGCGCCTCCTTCTTCCATATACCGCTTGATGGTTTCTTCCGAGTATTCAAACTTCTCATTCTGATTGAACTGCTCATTGGCGCGATCCGCTCGGGCCGCAATGTTTGCCAATTCAGCTTCATTGAACGTTCGGCCGTGAACCAAGTAGAATTGGCTGCCTGAGCTGGCGCGCTCTGGATTTGCCTGATCTCCTTGGCGCGCAGCAGACAGCGCTCCTTTGAAGTGCAAGTGGTCTTTCCTGATTTCTGCAGGAACTTTGTATCCGGGGCCACCCATGCCCAAACGCTTGGACAAGTCTGCTCCACGGCTATTCGGATCACCCCCTTGAACCATAAAACCTTTGATTACCCGGTGAAAAAGCAAGCTATCGTAAAAACCCGTTGAAGCCAATTCGATAAAATTATCGCGGTGCGCGGGCGTGCTGTCAGACAATTCAACCACCATATCACCGAAGCTTGTCTCAATCCGAACTTGTCGACTCAGGGCAGCCGAAGAATCGGGTGCTTCCGACTGAGATTCCGCGTTTTCACTGCATCCAACAACGACAAACAGAGACGTTGCGATCACAAATAGTGCGGTATGTTGCTTTAGAAACTTGAATTTCATGACTTTTTGAAGATATTTGGGGTTCACTGCCCTGCAAAGTTAGAAGACCCGATGCGAAAAGCGACCCTTTCACTCCTCCTATTGATGACTTCTTTCATCTTTTTAGCCACAAGCTGCCACGAAGTTGAAGAAACCATCGCCAACGTCGTCGTCCTAAATGAACTCGGAGCTCCGGTTCAAGGCGCATCGGTTCGCTTGTTTGCATTTGGTTCCGTAGACCAAGATTTTGTCGGTGAGCCTCGCTTTGACACAACAGCGGTAACGAACGCCGCTGGAACCGTCAGTTTCAACTTCTCCACTTTCTATGTAGAAGGGCAAGCCGGCTTTGCCGTCTTAGACATTGAAGCTTCGAAAGCTGCGCTCTTTGGAACAGGCCTCATCAAAATTGAGGAGGAGCTGACCAATGAGGCGACGGTTTACATCGAGTAAAAACCGAAACGTCCCATTATTGGGGATTCTCATCAGCGATCCACGCGGCGAAATACTCCAACAGCGCGCGTTTCATTAGCAATTCTTGCTCTTCCTTTGACACGGCAGGAATTTCTCCTGTTCTTTCAAAATGCGGCCATCCGTCCTCGTCCGTGCCCAATTCCTTGTAAAATCCCATTGGGGCCAACAGCATGCACACACCTACGTGCATCACCTCCAGCTTTTCATCTTTCTTGAATGTGCGAGAACCTTGTCCGCATTCTTGCAATCCCACGGTGAAAATCATCGTCGTGAGATCAGGAGGCTCGCCAAAACGATCTTCCATTTTCTGGACCAAACGGCCCCATTGTTGTTCAAATGCGTAATCCATGTTGAGCCTAAAACGCCTGAATTCAATTAAAAACCCAGAGCATACGCTCCGGGTTCTTCTTTTTTGTCGGGATGACTGGACTTGAACCAGCGACCACACGTCCCCCAGACGCGTACTCTACCAACTGAGCTACATCCCGATGCAATTCCCGTCATCCAAATGATTTTGGGAGGGCGAAGTTACTCAACATTCTTTTTGAATCGTTGAAAAGCGCTCACGAGATTGCCAAAAAGCGTGTCGTTCATGATGTCCAGCCGAAGAGTCCTGCTAACTTTGTACCACCAATAAGCGACCCATGAAAATCTCCTTTGATTGGTTGAACCAAATGCTGCCTGTCCGCTCCTCCATTGAGGACGCTTCAGCCGTGCTCACTGCCACCGGCCTAGAAGTGGAAGGCATTGCTTCGGTCGAATCCATTCCTGGTGGTTTGGCGGGCCTTGTTGCCGGTCAAATCGTAAGTGCCCAGCAACATCCAAACGCCGATCGGCTGCAAATCTGCGAAGTCAATGTTGGGGAGGAGGAGCTGCTGCAAATCGTCTGCGGAGCGAGCAATGCGCGTGCGGACTTAAACGTGATTGTCGCGACTGTCGGCACCACGCTTCACCCCAATGAAGGAGAGCCCTTCAAAATCAAGAAAGGAAAAATTCGAGGAGAGGTCTCCATGGGAATGATTTGTGCCGAAGACGAAATCGGCCTCGGAGAATCGCATGAAGGAATCATCGAACTCGATGCCAAATGGAAGCCCGGCACACCCGCTGCTGAAGTGTTCAACCTCCAGTCCGACTGGGTGTTAGAGATCGGACTGACTCCCAATCGAACCGATGGCATGAGCCATTGGGGCGTTGCCCGGGACCTGCGCGCCGGATTGCTCCATGAAACCGTAGAGGGCACGTCCGAAAAAGTTGGTTCCATGCAGCTGCCTAGCGTAGCACCCTGGCCAAAAGCACTAACGAACGAGCTTTCGATTGACGTGGCACACCCCGAAGGATGCTCCGTCTACTTCGGAATGCTGCTCGAAGGCATCGCAATAAGTCCTTCTCCTGAATGGGCCCAACGTCGATTGCGTGCCATTGGTGTTCAACCGCAAAACAACGTTGTTGATGCGACCAATTTCGTCTTGCACGAAATGGGGCAGCCCTTGCATGCCTTCGACGCAGACGCCATCCGTGGAAATCAAATCACCGTCCGGAATGCCGTGGTGGGTGAAAAACTCACTACGCTCGATGGGACAGAACGAGAACTGCACTCCGAAGACCAAGTCATTGCCGACTCAGAGGGACCCATGTGCCTCGCCGGTGTATACGGAGGAGACCAAAGCGGTGTCAGTGAAACCACCCAACGGATTGTTCTGGAATCCGCCTATTTCGACCCCGTCGTAACCCGAAAAATGGCGAAGCGTCACGGACTTTCCACCGATGCTTCTTTCCGTTTTGAACGTGGTGTTGACCCCGAATTGATTCAGCTCGCCCTCCAACGAGCGGCGCACCTATTGCAAGAATGGACCGAATGTTCCGTGGTCGGTGTGAAACAAGTCAATGCCGCTGAACTCCCGAAAGGTTCGGCCATCACATTGGAATGGGAAGCCTTGGATCGGCTTATTGGTGTTTCCCTTGACCGAAACGCGGTCAAGGCCATTTGTGCCGATCTCGACATCGCCATCGTGGAAGCGCGACCGGAATCACTGGTTTTGCAAGTACCTCCTTACCGAAAAGATGTAACTCGTCCCGCCGACGTAATCGAAGAGGTGCTGCGCATTTATGGATTTGATAAGATTCCCCTGCCCGCCCGAATGAATTCCACGGCTCAACATCAAGAAGGGGTGGCGGAGGAATCCATTCGATTGCAACTGGCAAATGTTTTGGTAAGCCGCGGATTTCAGGAGATCATGAGCAATTCGATGACCCGCTCGTCCTACACCGAAGATATTGGTGATCAGTCGGACGGCTGGAACCCTAGTAAGCGCATCGCCCTGATGAACCCTCTGAGTTCGGATTTAGGTGTCATGCGTCAATCATTGCTTTTTCAAGGACTCGAAGCCATTGCACACAACCGCAATCACCAGCGTCCTGACTTGCGATTTTTTGAGATTGGACGAGTTTATGAGCACAAACAAGATGTGAAAAGTGAGGCAACCGATGCATCCCATCGTTACTCCGAAGAAGAGCGCATTGGCCTCTGGCAAACAGGGAAAACGGCCCCGGAAAACTGGAACAATCCGGGACATGGCGCTACACCTTACACCATGAAGGCCGAGGTATATGCCATGCTTGATGGTTTGGGAATCTCATCCCACGCGGTCAAAGAAGCGACCTTTCAATCGCCCGTTTTTTCCGAAGGAATCGAGTTGACCTATCAGAACCAGTCGCTCGGTCGATTGGGGCTGGTCCGCAGCGAGGTCGCGAAAAAATGCGGTGTCAACCAGCCCGTTTTCTGGGCAGACTTCTCCATTGTCGTCTTGACCAAGCTCAGTCGTAGAAAACGAGTCAAAGCCAAAGAAATTGCGAAATTTCCAGCCGTTCGACGCGACTTATCGCTGATTTTGAAAAAAGGAACAACCTTTGGTCAACTGCGCGATTGTGCCGCGAAAGCAGAAAAAAAACTACTGAAGCGCGTAGGCTTATTCGATGTCTATGAGGGCGATAAATTGGCGGAAGGCGAAGTATCCTATGCCATCTCATTGACGCTACAAGATGAGGAACGTACGCTGAACGAAAAGCAAATTGAGCAGAGTGTCCAGCGCATCCTCCATAAAATTACCGAGGATACAGGAGCACGCCTTCGCGACTAAACCGCAAAAACACCCAAGAAATTGGCCGATCCAGCTAAAAACAAGCCCTTTCACGAACCGCCCATCCAAAGCCGGCATTGGGGTTATGCTGTCGCACTTCAGCTTGTTCGTGCCGCCGTCACGCGCTTCCATCGCATCGAAGGAGTCGAGGGCATTGAGCACTTGACTAGACCGGAAACGCCAACGATTGTCGTCTCCAACCACCAAAATGGGTTGATGGACCCTCTTGTGCTCGTCTCACTGATCAATCAAAGCCAGGTGCATTGGCTCACACGAGCGGATGTATTCAATCAGAAAATTGCACGTAAGGCCCTGTTTGCATTCAACCAAATGCCAATCTACCGGCAGCGCGACCGAGTTAGCGATGCGCGAGAACGCAACAACCGCATCTTTGAAATTTGTGCCGAACGCCTGCGAATTGGCGGTCGAATGGGGTTGTTTCCGGAAGGCAACCACCGGGCCATGAAAGCACTTAGACCGCTGCGACGCGGAATCTCAGACATGGTCAATGCAGGCATCAAACTCGATCCGACCATGCGCGAGATGTGCATCCTACCCGTTGGAATCGATTACGAAGAAATGCCCAGTTTCAGAAGGCGATTGCGTTATCGAATTGGCAAGCCGATCAAAGTGGACACCTTCATTGATCCCGAGACGAACGAAGTGGCGCCCGGTCCACTGCTCCAGGCCCTCAGCAAATCAATGGACGAAGTCCTGGTCAACATTCAACCGGAAAAAGCCTACGATGACCTCTTGCCTTTTGTACAGGCCATGCGCACGACAGAACGAGACGATTGGAGGAAGGTAAAAGCCAAACTCGATTGCTTCAAAGACCTTAGCGATGAAGCATTGACTGAAATCCAAACTGCTGCGAAAGGGATGCAAGATGCTGGCGTATTGCGCCACGCGCGTGCCGAAGACCTCGGCATGGATGAAGATGACGTTCGACGATCGCCATTTTGGTTTTGGTTTATTGCTCCCATTGCGCTCATTGGTGGGATTACCTCCCTTCCGTTGGCCAAGTGGATTGAAATATTCGCGAAAAAACGAGTCAAAGATCCCTGTTTTGTCAGCACGTCCAAAGTATCCTCAGGGATGTTTCTGTTCCCCGTGTACTGGATATTTACTTCCGTTCCATTGGCCTATTTGGCAGCGGGCGAAGTCACGCTTACTGCGGTGTTAATGGGCTATGTTTTCCAAGCCATTGGAAGCCGCATTGCAGGTTGGTGGTACGGCTTGTACCTTGACCACAGAGGACGGAAGCAGGCAAAGCTGGTTTGGAAAGATGCCGCGCTTCGTCAATCCTGGAAATCCTATTTGAATGTGGTAGAACATTCGGGTAAAATGGCAGTTGAAACGTTAGAGACGAAGTAAACAAAGGCAAGCACAAAGTGGAACAAAAGGCTTTTCGCATTCAAGGAATGCAGCACATCGGATTGGCAACCAAGGATATGGATCGGTCCCTAAAATTGTACCGGCAATTGTTCGGTATGGACATCCCCTTTTTTGACTCCGTCCAAGAGGCGCCTTTGATGGATAGCCACACCCGAGGTGAAACCATCTCAAAGCGAGCCAGCATGGTGCTCAATTTGCAAGGCGGATGCGCATTTGAGGTCCTGCGAGCGGCTTCATTTGAACCGGTGGCCGCAAACTGGAAACTCGGAATTGGAGACTTGGGAATCTCGATTGTGCAGATGAAGACTCCCAATCTCAATCGAATGCATGAGCATGCTCGTTCGATTCTTGGCGACGATTGCGATGGGGAAATCTCAGCAACACCATGGGGTGACGACACGTTTTACTTGAAAGATGGCGAGGGCAATGTGTTTCAAGTCCTCGAAGCATCGGACTGGTTTGGCAACACCGGACATCCCTCCGGGGGAGTCATGGGTTGTAGCATAGGCGTCTCGGACATGGACAAATCCCGGGCGCTGTATGCCGATAACCTGGGGTTTGACCAAGTACTTTTCGATGAAACAGGCACCTTCTCGGATTGGCAGCACCTCGTCCATGGATCACAACGTTTTCGCCGAGTACGGCTGACTCAATCTAGCCCAGGAGCTGGTGGATTTGGCACATTAACTGGCCAGACATTCATCGAACTGATCCAAGCAGAAGACCGCGAAGGAAAATTCATATTTCACGACCGTATTTGGTGTGATCTTGGATTTGCTCATCTTGGTTTCGACGTGCGCGGTATGAGGGCATTGGAGGCCAAGTTGGAACAACACGGGTTTCCATTCCGCTGCGACACCGCCGACGCAATCGGCATGGGAGAAACGAAGGTGCACTGCACCTATATCGATGACCCCGACGAATGTTGGCTTGAAATGATTGAAGTCTACAAAGTGCCCATCATTGAAAAATGGGGAATCTTCCTGGATGTTCAAAAGCGAGGACAAGACGAGCCACTTCCGCGCTGGATGCTCAAGTCGCTTCGATTCAGTCGCATAACAGATTGACAAAAGCATAACCTTTGGTTCACAAAGGCTTCACAATTTCATCCGTCTTTAGGCGATATTTGAACCATCATGCCAACGATGCCTGCCCTGTCAAAAACCATCCTCGTTGTGGACGACGATCCGGATATTCGTGAATTGATCGGATTCAATCTTCTTCAAGCTGGATTCCGCGTCGAAACCGCTGAAAATGGTGCAGTGGGCATCAAAAAGGCAATTCGACTTCTACCCGACCTGATTTTATTAGATGTGATGATGCCTGAAATGGACGGCATTGAAGCCTGCAAGCAACTTCGAGAGCATCCAAAAACCCAAGGGTGTTTGATTGCATTTCTATCCGCTCGTGGAGAAGATTACAGCCAAATCGCGGGGTTTGATTCGGGAGCAGATGATTACATCACCAAACCCGTTGCCCCCCGCGTTTTAATCAAGCGAGTCGAAGCGTTAATGCGGCGCATGCATAATCCGGACACTCCTGACCAGCTTGCTTTTGATGCATTTACCATCGATCGAAATCGGCATATGGTCACTCAGAACGGCGTCCAAATTTCGCTCCCGAAAAAAGAATTTGAATTGCTTTTTTTGCTGTGCTCTGACCCGGGAAAGGTTTTCACACGCGATCGCATTCTAACAAAAGTCTGGGGGCATGATGTGATCGTTGGCGACCGCACCATCGACGTGCACATTAGGAAACTTCGGAGCAAACTTGGAAAAGAACATTTTACCACCATTAAAGGGGTGGGGTATAAATTTGACGCGTGAGCAAACAAAGTACTCCGCGAGAAATTGCCAGCAAAACGTCTCCAATTCTATCTGTTCTGAGCGGAATTGGAACGTTTGTATTGCTCCAAGCCTTAGACGCTATGCACCTCTGGGCGCTGGCACTATTGGTGGGGCTCTTAACAGAAACAGCCACCTTTGTGATCGTCAAGTGGTCGGCCGAAACGTTTATCTCCAGTAAGGTCAAGGGTGTCTCAATGGCCATTTCCTCGGTCGAAGATTCGGTCACACCCAAAGCTGAACACGAGAGCCTCGATGACATCATTGATTGGGCAAATGATCAAGTGCAGGACATCAAGACACTGCGAAAGAAAGATTCTTTTCGAAAAGATTTCATCGGCAACCTGGCGCACGAACTCAAAACGCCTCTGTTCAACATTCAAGGTTTCGTTTTGACTTTGATGGAAAATGACCTGAAAGACGAAGTGTTGGTCCGAAATTTCTTGACCAAAGCCAACAATAATGTCGACCGGATGACGGAGCTCATCGAAGACTTGGATGCCATCAGTAAACTGGAATCTGACCGCATAGAAATGACCCTTGTTCCGTGCAATATCGTCGACTTGATGAGAGAGGCATTGGAAAACGCTGAAGTGGCTGCAGAAAAGAAGGAGATTGCGCTCAAACTTGAATTGCCTGGCGCAACTGAGCAGGCGATGCACGTCTTATGCAGTCCCCATCACATGCAACAAGTTCTCACCAATTTGGTGGCAAATTCCATTCATTATGGAAAAGAAAACGGCACTTCCACTTTGAAATTGAAGGACAACGGAAGGGACGTCACACTTTCCGTTGCGGATGACGGAATTGGAATTGCCGTGGATGACCTCGACCGTATTTTCGAGCGGTTTTACCGCGTCGACAAAAGCCGTTCAAGGCACGCAGGAGGTTCCGGCTTGGGCTTATCCATTGTCAAGCACATCATCGAGTCGCATGGACAAGAAATCTCCGTGGCTTCAGAGCCTGGCCGAGGGACGACTTTCTCGTGGAACTTGGTCAACCTCGACTGGGAGACCGAAAAGCTCAACCTAACGGTAACTCCTCCTCAGCACTGAACTCCCGCCACGGTCAGTCATGCTTCTTGCATCATTCCGGTGCCGGCAGCGTTGACAAAGGGATTGCCTCGCTTCTCAGCTCCCACAGTGGTAACGCCACCGTGGCCCGGCCAAATCTCAAAATCATCGGGCAAAGTATAAAGCACATCCATAATACTTCTGACCAAATCTGCTGGATTGCATCCCGGCAAATCCGTTCGTCCGACACTCCTTTCAAACAATACATCGCCACCAATGACCCAACCTTGCTGATGCTCTACAAATACGACATGGCCGGGAGCGTGGCCCGGCGTGAACAAAACTTCCAATTCTGACGGTCCGCAACGAATGCGTTCCTCTGCAACGAGGAATGGACCCAACGCAGGCGGATGGTCCATGGGCACGCCGTAAACCGAAGCTGCCCGTGGGGCTTGCTCGTACGTTGGCCGATCAAGGAGATGCACACGCGGCTTCAAACCCCACCGTTCAAAAACCCACCCAGTGCCCATCACATGGTCCAAATGTGCATGGGTGAGCAGGCATTGCGTGGGCACAACGCCAATCTCTTCGCAAAATTTTGCAAATTCTTCTTGCTCCATTTTGGTAGACATGCCGGGATCAAACACAGTGGCGTCGCCGTTTCCATGGTCGAGCAGGTAGGTTTTTTCACCGAATGCGTTGAAGGTAAATGCGTGAAGTTTTGTCATCTGGCTGTAACTTCGGAAGGTATGCCGTTGCAAAGCTATCTCAAACGATTCACAATCATTGGATTTGTACTCGCGCTGTTCGTTTCACACGTACAGGCGCAGTTTTACGATGGTTCGAATGTGACGTTCGGGAAAAACCGAGTCCAGTACCGCTCATTCAACTGGCAATATTTTCCATCCACGCGTGCCGAGGTTTACTATTACCAAGGCGGAAAACCCCTTGCCTCAAGAATTACAGCGGCCTTGCCCGAATGGATGGAAGAGGTTGAAGAAATATTCGATCGACGCATCGACGGCGGGGTGCAACTTCTGGTATTCAACAAGCAATCGGAATTCCGGCAATCCAACATCGGCGTCGCGTCGGATGAAGAAAACAACATCGGAGGCACCGCCATGCTAGTGGGCAGCAAGGTATTTGCATTTGGCCAGCAGGAATGGTCCAATGTAGAGCAACAAATCAAGTCCGGATTGGCGCAACTACTGTTCAACCAAATCATGTACGGAGGGAACTGGCAGGAAGCCCTCCGAAACACCACGGCCACTTCATTCCCCGTTTGGTTTTCAGAAGGCCTAGCCTCCTATGTTTCCAAGCCGTGGAATGCCGATGTCGCCATTCATATTGGCGATGCTGCGCGCAGTCAGGCCATCACTCATGCGCATCAAGCAAGCGCCAATCGCGCTCCTTGGATTGGCCATGCCGTTTGGAAATACATCGCAGACATCTTCGGTCCAATGGTCGTTTCAAACACCTTGTACATGACGCGTGTTTCGCGCAGCTTAGAGAAGGGGTTTCAATACGCCACCGGCATGGATTTGGCATTGGTACTGGAAGAAGCCAACCGTTACCACCTCGAGTGGGATGATTCAGAAGCGCTTTTTCCAGATGTGAAAAAGCGCCGTGATCGCAGGCGTGCCCGAAAAAACACCGGTGATCTTCCCATCTCGCTCAAGGGTGAAGCCGTCGCGAGCTCTGTTTGGTTCCATTCGGATGGCGATCGATTCGTTTGGTCCACAGAGGAACGTGGCCAGACCACAATTTGGCTCGGCGATTTGAGCGGGAGCAAACCCCTTAAATTGGGAAAGCATGGCCACAAGATTGACCGCGTTCAAATCCATGCTCCTCCCGCTTTTGCCTGGCATCCCAATGGACAATTGCTGTCCTACACCATTGAAGATGGTCCGCAAAATCAATTGATTACGGTCAACATTGAAACCCTGGAATCCAGCTCCAAAGATATTTTTCAAATCGACAAAATCTTGAGCATGGACTATGCTCCTGATGGAAGGACCATGATTTGGAGTGGTCTTAGAAACGGGCAATCCGATCTGTACCTATACCAAGTGCTCGGCAACAACCAAACCGCACTTTGGAATGACCCTTACAACGACCTCGATCCGGTTTTTTCACTCGATGGAAAATTCATTTGGTTTGCTTCCAACCGACCGACGACGAATCTTCCGGCAACATTCATCCTTGGCGAGCCCTTGCCGGAACAGCACGACCTCTTTCGATTGAATTGGCAAGAGAAAATCCCCCGCATCGAGCCGTGGACACAGACCCCAAATACCGATGAACGACAGCCACAACTGCAGGGGCCAGACGAGGTTACCTACCTCGCTGAAAACACCGATGGAAGCCAAGAACGTTGGGTTTCTTGGCGGGACAGTGCGGTGGCCTTCATTGACACGACGATTCATTACCGTTGGTTCACCCAGACACGCTTGGCCCAAACCCTCGCGGCTCCAGCTCATTCGTTCCAATTCATTGCCGAGCGCGGAGTTATCGGGTTCGAACATCAGCTTTGCGAGCATGTGTATTGGAATGAAATTCCCGCTGACAAAAGCACCTGGAAGTCAACGACCGATCAGCCGGAATCATCCGAGGCCGAGAACTCACTGGACCTCGATTGGGAATGGAAACCCAAAAATGGCGAAGCCGACATCCGGAATTATCAATTCGGCCCTTGGACGGATCCGGACAAACCATCTTCAAACCAAGAGAACACGTCAGGACAGGCCGGAGAAATGAGCGCCGATGCTGAGCCAGATGACCCCGCAGCAAAACAAACAGAATGGAAGCCGTTCGAATTGCCAAAACCGGTCAACTACCGACGCAACTATGCCATTGAATCCGTCACGGGCCAATTGGACAATTCATTCGGCACCAACTTCTACCAAGCATATTCCGGTGAAATCGCTGTGCAGCCGGGTTTGGGCGGGCTTTCTAGAATATCCATGAGCGATTTGTTCGAAGACAGGAGATTCACAGCGGGCTTCCGCCTTTCCGGATCGCTAAGCAATAGCCGTTACATGCTGGCCTATTCCGATTTGAGCAAACGCCTCGACCGTACTTGGATCCTCGAGCGCCAAGGAGTGACGCAAAATGCAAACAATGCGCAATCTCCGGTCAATACGCACATTCACTTGTTGCGCCATCAATTGAGCTACCCTTTTGACGAAGTGCGCAGCATCCGATTACAAGCGATGATTCGAATGGACCGCAACACGCCGCTTTCCACGGACGCCTTCAACCTGCGATTGCCAACGACATTTACACACCAAACAGGCCTCCAATTGGCCTACGTCTTCGACAATACGCGCCAGCGTATGATCAACATCCGCGAGGGTCTGCGATGCCGAATTTGGGGGGAATACCTCATCAACCCTGAGCAAACCGAATCCACCTTTGGAACAGTCGGTTGGGATTTCCGCTGGTACAAGCCCCTTTGGCGCCATGTCACCTTTGCCTTCCGCAGTGCTGCCAACTGGTCCATTGGTTCGCAAAAGCTGCTCACCATGGTTGGAGGGGTGGACAATGCCATCTCACTAGCGGGCAACTCCAACACGCCAATTGATCCGGATATTGCCTACAGCTACCAAGCTCGTGTAACTCCGATTCGAGGCTTCAAGAACAATGCCCGAAATGGGGCACACATGGCCTTGTTCAATACAGAATTGCGTATCCCTATCTGGAGTTCGTTGAGCAAGCGATCCGTCGAATCTGAATTTTTACGGGATTTGCAGTGCGTAGGGTTTGCCGATGTCGGATCCGCTTGGAATGGCGCACATCCCTATGACGAAGCGAATTCTTTCAATCAAGTGGTCGTCGTTCAAAATCCAATCACGGTCACCGTTGACAACAACCGCGAACCCATCATCTGGGGCACTGGATTTGGTTTGCGTTCTAAGCTCCTCGGCTATTGGGTACGTGCCGATTGGTGCTGGGGTGTGGACGATGGGCGCTGGCAAGACCGCGTTTTCAATTTATCCCTTCAACTGGACTTCTAACCATGGATGTGAACACCTTATTAATTTTGATGGCAATAGGCCTCATCGCCGGAATTGCGAGCGGGTTTGTGGGGATTGGTGGGGGCATGATCATCGTTCCGGCCCTCGTCTTCGGGCTGGGAATGTCCCAACACATGGCGCAAGGAACGAGCCTTGCCATGATGATTCCGCCCATTGGTGTTTTGGCAGTTATAAGCTATTACAAAGCGGGAGCTGTGAACCTATATTTCGCTGCGGCACTGGCCGTCACGTTTGTTTTCGGGGCGTGGCTCGGGAGCAAATGGTCGTTGAAAATGAACCCGGCTGCCGTCCGTGCAATCTTCGCACTCTTCATGATGTACGCTGCAATCCGATTGGGGTGGAAATCCTGGCTGGAATTGCGAGGATGAGTGAGCCATGTGTGGCCCAAGGGTGCGATCAATTGGCGTATTCGCTTAAGAACTTGATGCGCGCGAGCAATAATTCCTCCTCGCTGTAAACGTCGTTCCATTCCTCGATCAATGCCGTAACGCTCGCGTCTTCGGATTCCTTCAAAAATTCGAACAACTCCTCCAGACTATCCTCATCCAAAGCCTTGTCGATGATGTAGTCCAAGTTGACCTTGGTTCCTGCAGAGACGATGTTTTCAATTTCGGACATCACTTCCTCGCGTGAAATATTCAAGTCCTTCGCGATGTCTGGAAGATCGATTTGGCGGTCGATGCGTTGAATGATATGCACCTTGGACGAAGATTTGTTATTGGTTGTGCGCACCAACAAATCTTCTGCACGCTCGATTCCCTCCTGTTCGACGTATTCGTCAATGAGCTTTAAGAAAGGTTTTCCGAATTTGCGTGCCTTGCCGGAACCTACTCCGGAAATTCGCAACAATTCGTCCTCCGTAAGGGGGTAGTGAATGGCCATTTCATCGAGACTGACATCTTGAAAAATGACATAAGGGGGAAGCGACTGCTCATCGGCTACTTCTTTGCGAAGCGACTTCAGCATGTCACGCAACTTCTCATCCATTGCGCCGCCCTGGCTCGACCGAGTCTGACTCATGGAGTCAATCGCATCCACATCGGAATAGTCCCGTTCTTTCGCAACCATCACGGGCGTTGGATTCGTCAAGAAATCCATTCCAGCATCTTTGATCTTCAAAACGCCGTACGTCTCAATTTCTTTTCGGATCAAACCAAGCACCAGCATCTGGCGAATGATTCCATTCCAATGGCGGACATCATGGTCCTTGCCTCGGCACCAAAACGGGCTTGAAACACCCTTGTAATCTTGGATTTCGCGGTTCTCCTCGCCACACAATACGCCCGTAATGAAAGGCGCTCTGAATTGCTGCCCATGCTCCAGAATCGCACTTAACACCAAGTGCACTTCTTCTTGTCCATCCCGCAAGACGGGTGGATTGGCCATGTTATCACAATTCATCGCCCCCGGCCCATTGTGCTCGTCAAATTCCTCGCCGAAATAATGGAGCAAGAATTTTCGACGGCTCATCGAAGTCTCCGCATAGGCCATTACCTCTTGAAGCAACTGTTGGCCGATTTCCTGCTCTGCCAGCGGCTTTCCTTGCAAGAATTTCTCCAACTTCTCGATGTCCCGGTGGCTGTAAAAGGCGATGCAGTGTCCTTCGCCTCCATCACGACCAGCGCGACCCGTCTCCTGGTAGTAGCTCTCGAGCGACTTCGGGATATCATAGTGAATGACAAACCGAACGTCCGGCTTGTCAATGCCCATCCCGAATGCAATGGTTGCAACGATTACATCCACGTCTTGCATCAAGAACTGGTCCTGCATGCGACTGCGTGTGTTCGCATCCATTCCCGCATGATAGCCCAATGCTTTTATTCCATTGACCCGAAGCACCTCTGAAATTTCTTCAACCTTCTTTCGGCTCAAACAGTATATAATACCGCTTTTACCAACGTTTCGCTTGGCGTGGCGCACGATTTGCTTCAATGCGTCCTTCTTCGCCCTAATTTCATAAAACAGGTTGTCTCGATTGAACGACGCTTTGAAAAGCTGAGCGTTCTTCATCTCAAGGTTTTTCTGGATATCCGCTTGAACCTTCGGGGTTGCCGTCGCGGTCAATGCAATGATCGGAACATCCGCAATCTGATTCACGATGGACCGAATCCGCCGGTATTCAGGACGAAAATCATGCCCCCATTCTGAAATGCAGTGGGCTTCGTCTACCGCCACAAAACTGATTCGAATGCTTCTCAGGAAATTGATGTTATCCTCCTTGGTCAAACTCTCCGGGGCAACATAGAGCAATTTTGTTAGGCCCGTAGCCACATCTTCGCGGACGCGCATCGCATCCGATTTTGAGAGGCTTGAATTCAAATAGTGGGCGATGGAATCCGCATCATGATGCCCTCGGATGGCATCCACTTGATTCTTCATCAATGCGATCAATGGTGAAACCACAATCGCAGTCCCTTCCATCATCAATGCAGGCAATTGGTAACACATGGACTTCCCTCCGCCTGTTGGCATGATCACAAAGGAGTCTTGGCCGCGCAGCACGCAGTCAACAACTTGCTCTTGCTCTCCCTTGAATTCATCGAATCCAAAGAAATGCTTAAGCGCCCCTTGGGTGGACATTTCCGTTATACTCATCAATCAGACATTTGGTGCCGGCTTGCGCCGAACGAAAGCGTTAACTTTGCTCTACTAAAGATAGGTAATTTTCGGATAACATCGACCTCTTGGTTTCAAGCTTCTCTGAATTTGCCCTTTTTAATTTTCAATGATGAATTGGATACGACGCGCAACAGAAACCCTGACACTGGAAAGCAATGCCATACGGGATTTGATTCCGCTCATCGGCGACGATTTCATCGCTGTTGGTAAGCTTCTCTTTCAGATGAAGGGACGCGTAGTCATGACGGGCATTGGGAAAAGTGCCATCATCGCCCAAAAACTTGTGGCAACTTTCAACTCCACGGGCACTCCAGCAATCTTTATGCACGCTGCTGATGCCATCCACGGCGACCTCGGCCTTGTCCAAAAGGATGACCTCGTGCTTTGCATCTCGAAGAGTGGCAACTCCCCTGAAATCAAGGCGTTGGTTCCGTTGCTCAAAAGCCGCAATATTTCACTGATTGGAATGGTGGGGAATATCGAATCCCATTTGGCTCTTCAGAGTGACGTTGTGCTCAATACCACCGTTTCGAAGGAAGCTTGTCCGCTCGACCTCGCCCCCACATCGAGCACAGCTGCACAAATGGCAATGGGAGATGCACTGGCCACCTGCCTCATGGAAGCGCGCGGGTTCAAAGCATCCGATTTTGCCCAGATGCACCCAGGTGGTGCCCTTGGAAAGCGACTTTACACCCGACTGCAAGATGTCATGCGTTCCGACCAAAACCCGACCGTCGCTCACGATGCAAGCCTTCAACAAGTCGCCTTGGAAATGAGCGCTGGCCGCTGCGGTGCCACGGCCGTTCAACGCGGCAATGCGATCATTGGCATCATCACGGACGGAGACATGAGGCGGGCGATGGAAAGTGGCTTGGGCTCTGATACACAAGCCGACCAATTGATGAACCCAACGCCAAAGACCCTCCCAGAAGACGCCCTGGCCGTCGGGGCCTTTCAGCTTATGGAAAAGCACTCCATCTCGCAAATCGTCGTCATGGACGGGGAGCGTTATGTTGGAATCGTGCATTTGCACGACATCCTACGAGAAGGCATCTTCTAACGACCTAATTTTGCAGCATGGCTCTGGATCAACCGGAAGATGAAAATCTACAGGATGTAGAAATGGGGTTCCTGGACCACCTCGAGGAACTGAGAAAGCGATTGTTTTGGTCTGCCGCTTTCATCTTGACGGGAGGCATCGCCTTGTTCGTTTCCAAAGATTGGCTTTTTGAAACTGTACTCTTTGGTCCACGGCGAACTGACTTTATCAGCTTCAGGGGATGGTGTTGGATCTCAAATCTGGTTGGTGCCGGCGATGCACTGTGCGTTCGTGAAATCAACTATGAATTGATCAACACCACGATGCTGGGTAATTTTACCACGCACATTCTGGTGTCAGCCATCGGTGGGTTCATCTTGTCTTTTCCACTGGTCTTCTGGCAAGGCTGGCTCTTTCTGCGTCCTGCATTGAAAGACCGAGAGCGTCAAGCAGCACGTGGAATTGGCCTTAGTTCGTCCCTGCTGTTTTTCTTTGGAGTGGCCTTTGGGTATTTGATCATTGCGCCATTGTCCCTGCAGTTTCTGGGAAACTACGAGTTGGGGGATGTGCAAGCACGGATTTCTGTGATGTCCTACATGAAGACCATTGCCTCCATCACCATGGCCTCAGGACTGATCTTCCAACTTCCTGTTGTGGTTTATTTCTTGAGTCGTGCAGGGCTCATCACTCCAGAAATACTCAAGTCTTATCGCAAGCATGCATTGGTTGGCATACTGGTCATCGCTGCGGTTATTACGCCTCCGGATGTAACAAGCCAGCTTTTGGTCGCCATGCCCGTGCTGGTCCTCTATGAAATAAGCATTGCAATATCGCGTAGGGTTGTGAAGCGGAAAGGAAAGGAATCCAGTTCGGACGAATGAAAACCCTAAAGTTTCTTGTTGCCCTCGCGTTGGTCCCATGGTCACTGGCCTTGAGTGCTCAATCTACTGCTGTTCAAGGCCGCGTCTTTGATGCAGAAACAGGGCTCCCAATTCCCTTTGTCAATGTCGCTCTCACTGCGGCAGGAACGGGGACGATGACCAATCAAAAAGGAGAATTTCTACTCACGACCGAGGAACGACCTGGCCGCATTTCAGTGAGCTTTATGGGGTATGGTTCCAAAAACATAGAAATCACCCGCGGTATTTCTCAATTCATTGACGTTGCCCTTGAGCCGCGGTCCATTGAATTGCTCGCGGCAGAAGTACGCCCGGATAAATCCAAGCGGAAAAACCCTGCCAAGCCGCTGATGCAGCGGGTGATTGACGTTAAGAAAAACAATGACCCCAATGGCCTAGCCGCCGCCAGACATAGCTCCTACTCCAAGCTCGAGTTGGACATCAACGACATCAGTGAGAAACAGGCTTCGAGGTGGTATTGGGGACCTTTCAAATGGGTATTCAATTACTTAGACAGTTCCGAATCTCGTGTCGCCTTGCCATTTGTAATGGCCGAAATTTTGGCTGAAGAGCAATGGCAAACTGCACCAAAGCGCCAGCAGAAAAATGTGATCTCCAGCCAATTGAGCAGCAAGTTCAGTAACTCACGAAATGCCGCTGAAATGGACGCCGCTTTGCCCAAGCTCGATATCTACCAAAATCAAATGCTGCTTTTGGACCGGACGTTCACGTCGCCGCTGCACGACCGAGCGCTGGCGCATTACCGATTTTACATTTTGGACACCCTGGAGGTTCAAAACCGAGCCACCTTTCATTTGGCATTCATTCCTCGTCGCAAAGGCGAGTCCACGTTCGAAGGTGAGCTTTGGATCGACACCCTCACGCTTGGTTTGCAATCCATTGAAGCCCGCCTCAGCAATGCGTCCAACGTGAACTTTGTGCGCACCATGAATTGGAGGCAGTCCTTTGTACAAGTCAAAGGCAATCAAGCCCAGGAAAACTTAATGGCCTGGATGATGGAGGAAGAGGAAATCTTAATGGATTTCAGCTTGACCGACCGGACCATAGGAGCCTACCTCAGGCGCACCACACAATTTACCAACCTTGAATGGCAAGAGGAAAAGTGGCCTAGGGGTTGGACAGGGGGGCGAGATTTGCAATTCCAGCCGGATACGCTGACGCCAATAGAATGGGAGGTGCTGCGCCCCATTCCATTGTTGAAGCGGGAAGCCGACATCTACACCATGACCGATTCCATCATGGCCATGCCGCAGTGGCGCTTTGTAAAAGGCCTCGGGTATTGCCTTGGCACGGGCTATGTGACCAAAGGGCCCGTGGAAGTTGGGGCCTGGTGGTCAGCGTTTACGCAGAATCTCGTCGAAGGCAATCGGTTTCGATTGGACCTCCGAACATCCAACGCCTGGAGCACACGGTTCATGCCTAAAATCTTCGCTGCCTATGGCACGGAAGACTTGCGTTGGAAAGCCGGATTCAGTGCCCGGTACATTCAAAAGAAAACGCCGAGAACGGAGTTTTTATTTGAAATCAAACGGGACCTGGAACAACTTGGGATGATCGGCCTGCTCAGTCAAGGCCAAGCCTTCACCTCCGCGTTTCGCACTGACTCAGTCAATTCGCTTTCGGAAGTGCAGCGGGCAGAAGTGTCCGTGCTTCATGAATTCGGTCCGGGTTTCACCGGGTTTTTCGAATGGCGGCACCGACAAATCGGTGCGCTCGGCGACCTTGAATTCTTAGAACCTGTGACCGCAGAGCCCGTGGACGAATTGGTGACTTCCGAAGCGAGTCTTGTGCTGCGGTTCGCCAAAAAGGAGCGATTCGTGGGCGGAGAATTCGAACGGGTAAGCTTGGGAACCGAGTGGCCGATTTTAACCGCAAAAATGACCTTGGGAGTGCCCAATGTGATGGGATCTCAATACCAGTACACGCGATGGACCGTGGAAGGAGAAGATGAAATGCGACTGGGGTGGTGGGGGCGGTTTGAATGGTACGCTCAAGCTGGATTTTACCAAGGCAGCGCGCCCTTTGCACTCATGGAAGTGGTCCCAGCTAGCGGAACCATCCTACTCAGCGATGAAGCGTTTAGCATGATCAATCTTTACGAGCGAGTAACAGATCGCTGGGCGACAGGCTTGCTTGAGTGGCATGCGGAAGGGTTGGCATTGAATCATGTGCCCTTGATCCGCCGATTAAAGTTGCGCGAAGTCATCGGAGTCCGGAGCATCGCGGGCGCATGGGATGAAAAACACGAATCTTTACTGGCATTGCCGGAAAACACGACCGGTTTGAATGGCACCTACACCGAGTGTTCCGTTGGACTGGAAAACATTTTGGGGATCTTTCGCGTTGATGCGGTGTGGCGAACCGATCGGCCTGTGGACCAGTTGGGAAGTTGGGGCATTCGCTTCGGCTTCGGCGCTGAAATATGATGCCAGCCCGCCTTACTTTTACGCCATGAACCCTTCCGAGAACTCACCGAAACGATTGCATGCCAAGGGCTTGGTCAAGCGATATGGCCAGCGCAAAGTTGTCGACGGCGTCTCACTCGAGGTCAAAGAGGGCGAAGTAGTGGGGTTGCTCGGGCCCAATGGCGCCGGAAAAACGACAAGCTTTTATGCGGTGGTCGGTCTGGTGCAAGCCGATGAAGGGCAAGTGTTTATCGATGACACCGAAATCACTCAACGTCCCATGTACCAGCGGGGAAGGATGGGGCTGGGCTATTTACCCCAAGAAGCTTCGGTATTTCGCAAACTTTCCGTTGAAGACAACATCGCCGCTATTTTGGAATTGCAACCCCTCGACAAAGCGTCGCAAAAGGAGAAGCTAGAGAGCTTATTGAACGAATTCGGCCTCCAAAAAGTCCGGAAGTCCATGGGCGACGTGTTGAGCGGTGGAGAACGCAGGCGAACGGAAATTGCGCGGGCCTTAGCGACGGACCCACAATTCATCCTCCTCGACGAACCATTTGCCGGCGTGGACCCCATCGCGGTGGAAGACATCCAGCGCATTGTGGAACAGCTGCGTTCCAAGAACATCGGTATCCTCATCACCGACCACAATGTGCAAGAAACGTTGCACATCACAGACCGAGCCTACCTCCTCTTCGAAGGCCGCATTCTCAAACACGGTACAGCAGAGGAGCTGGCCTCCGATGAGCAAGTCCGCCGGGTTTATTTGGGCCAAAACTTCGTACTCCGGGATCGGGGATAAAGAGTCCCTCGGCCTCAACGAAGTCCCTGCTGCGACAAGATGCGCGCCACGTATTTTCCGATCACGTCAAACTCCAAATTCACGCGATCACCCGGGTTCAAACTCCCCAAATTCGTGTGTTCCCAAGTGTAGGGAATGATGGCAACGGAAAATCCCTCGGGATGAGAGTCAACCACCGTGAGGCTCACGCCATTGACCGTAATGGATCCTTTCGGGACCGTGATGTTTTCAGGCGAAGCTTCATGTTCGAAATGCAGGACCCAACTGCCGTTGGCATCCACCACTTGATGCAACTTGGCCGTAGCATCCACGTGTCCCTGCACCAAATGGCCATCCAAGCGACCTCCGAGCGACGTACAACGCTCCAAATTCACCGCGTCTCCCTCCTTCCAATCACCCAAATTCGTGCAGTCCAACGTTTCTTGAATCGCAGTGACCACAAACCCTTCCGAATCCTTTTTCACGACCGTCAGGCACACCCCATTGTGGGCAACACTTTGGTCAATTTTCAATTCGTC
>DLQB01000047.1:0-243 GCA_002477505.1 Flavobacteriales bacterium UBA7443 | reverse complement strand
CAAAACCTTTCCTATGCCCTCGATAATGCCTGTAAACATGGTTCACTCGTTTGAGGGTAAAACACCATTGATCAATTGAAGTTCACCGGAGAAATTTTCCTCGACAAGGCCCACCAGTCGAATCGTGAACACCTTCGCGGTGTAGTAATAGACTCCGTCCGAACACATGCCACCTTCTCGGTGCATCCCATTCCAATGGATCCCCGGGTCATTGGTTTGATAGACCTCTTCCCCATTGCGATT
>DLQB01000183.1 GCA_002477505.1 Flavobacteriales bacterium UBA7443 | reverse complement strand
GCGTAGCTGCTGCTTGCGCAAAGGATTGTTGAAATTGCTCCATGCCTCCGAGATCTGAATCAATGGCCGCAGCCAAATCACCGCTGGGGGCACCCCCACCATTCGGAGACATGATGCTCCAAAACAAGCTGTGATTATAAAAGCCTCCTCCGTTGTTTCGTACGCCTGCGTGATCCGCGTGCTGTGCGAGCAAATCTTCGATGGATTTTCCTTCCATTTCCGTGCCCGCTATGGCGGCGTTCAACTTGCTTGTGTAGCCTGCGTGGTGCTTTCCGTGGTGGATTTCCATCGTGCGTGCATCGATGTGGGGTTCGAGTGCATCGTAGGCGTAGGGCAGTGTGGGTAGTTCAAAGGCCATGGTATCGTGTATTAATGATTGTTGTTGTTGAGTCCCAAAGATAATTGACCATCGATGATGACCACCTCATCTGTGTGCTGCAGCCAATGTATGGCGTTTTTGAATTCTTCATCGAATTGGACGGAATACTGATGAAACACCGACTCGCCGAATGCATTTCGAAGGACTTGAGAGGCAAATCGTTGCTCCAATGACCGACGTTCAGACGGTCGGAGCATCGGAATTTCAATGTCATTTTCCTTCGCCGCTGCCATCACATGATCCCAGCCCACTGCCCTCCAATCATCCGGATTAGCCGCTTCCACTCCACTTTCGAACCACTCTGATCGGTGCTCATCGACAAAAGAAAATGCGGCATCCCGTAAGACACCCGACCAGCTCAATTCAGACATGAAGCTGGACATTCCTGAGGTGTCCAAGGGCACAAATACGTCCGGTGTAATCCCTCCTCTGCCCTTGACAATCTTTCCCATTGGGGTTCGAAACGTCAACGAATCAGCGTCCAATTGCAGGATGCTATCCTCCACAAACAACTCACCGCGTTCGTACCGCATGAAGTAATCATCTCCGTAATCCACCTCTGTGCCGTAGGGTTTTTGAATGGCGCGGCCTGTGGGGGTGTAAAACCGGGCTACCGTCAATCGCAGTGCACCGAGATCGGAAATGGAAAACTCTTCTTGGACCAGGCCCTTGCCAAAGGATCTTCGCCCCACAACAACCCCACGGTCCTGGTCTTGGATGGCGCCGGCAAAGATTTCACTCGCGGAGGCTGACGATTCGTCCACCAAAACGGCGACATCCCAATCCATCCAACGTCCATCGCGACGCGCCTTGTAGGTCCGCCTTGGGACATGCTCGCCTTCGGTGTAAACCACCAATTGATCTTTCTTAAGAAACGATTCAACCATGGGCACGACTGCATTCAAGTAACCACCTCCGTTGCCCCGCAAGTCAATAATTACTTGGCTCAAGCCCGCCTCCTCAAGCCGCACCATCGCCTCCTCAAATTCATCTGCAGTGTTTTGCGCGAATCGAACGATTTTGATGTAGCCCCGATCCGAGTCAACGGCAAAGTCGGACACGACACTATGAATGGGAATTCGATCCCTTTTCAACAAGATGTGCTTCAACTCTTCTCCGCGGGGCACACCCACCCTCACTTTGGTGTTCCTCGGTCCCTTCAACAATTCCATCACCTTGCGGTTGTCCAACTCCGGGCCAGAAATGCTGACGGAGTCCACTTCCAAAATACGATCACCTGCGCGGACCCCCGCTTTTGCAGCTGGACCGCCTGGAATGGCCGCAACCACCATCAGCGTATCCTCCTGAATGATGAATTCCACACCGATTCCTTCGAAGTTTCCCTCCATGGGTTCAGCCATGTCCGCCAATTCTTGAGCAGACAAAAACAGCGTATGAGGATCGAGTTCATTCAGTACCGCCTCTAGCGCAATCTGCTCGAGCTCTTGGCGCATGACCGGATCAACATACGTTTGCTCCACCCGGTCCAACACGCCATTCAGGGCGCTGCGGGGAGATCCTGGCGCAAACGTTCCTTTTGACTCTCCTCCCGAAAGAAGTCCAATCCAAACGCCTAAAATCAAAACCACCGCAAACGCAAGCGGCTGCCAGGATGGGGCTGCTTTGGGGGATGAGTTGCGAGGCAATGAGGGTTCCATGGACTGACTCAGATTGTAACCGCTTTACGCTCCCGGTTGTTCGAGGTGGACCAATTCCACTCCTGCTTGCTTCAAAAATGTCAATCCTTGGATGTCCTTGTACTCGTTGCGGTAAACCAATCGACTGATGCCCGCCTGATGAATCAATTTGGCACACTCGCGGCATGGAGACAGCGTGATGTATAATGTTGCATCGGCTGCACTGTTGTTGGAACGGGCCAACTTCGTAATGGCATTGGCTTCAGCATGTAGCACATACCAGTGGGTTTCGCCGGCATCATTTTCGCACACATTTGGGAAGCCCGTAGGCGAACCATTGAATCCGTCTGCGATGATCATGCGATCCTTGACAATCAGCGCTCCCACTTGCTTGCGCGAGCAATGCGATAATTGCGCCCATTCGGTCGCCATGCGCATGTACGCTTCATCGTATCGTTGTTGCTTCAAGTCCTTGTCATTCATCGTTTTGCGCTAATAAGAGCGTTTGATTCGGCGGTACGAATGCCGCATTGCTGCGCCAACGCATTGCTCCCCCAAAGTTAATCTTCTGGGCCGGGGTTCGTAGCTTGCAACACAGAAAGATTGATAAATGCGCATTTATACCCGCACCGGTGATGACGGAACTACTTCCCTTTTCGGAGGACAACGCCTGAACAAAGACGACATGCGAATTGAAGCATATGGCACATTGGATGAACTCAATGCAGCCATGGGCACGTTGTGTTCAACCGATGGATTCAATGCTGATTCCAAAGGTGTGGAGTGGCTCCAAAAACTGCAATCTGACGTGTTCACTTTGGGAAGTCACCTCGCGACTACGGATGAAGCCATGGCGAAGCACCTTCCGAAAATTCCTGAACAGCGCGTCCAAGAAATGGAAGCATGGATGGACGAAGTCAATCAAGCATTGCCAGAACTCAAAAATTTCCTGCTGCCCGGAGGGCATCCGGCCATTTCAGCTTGCCATGTTTGCCGTGTAACCTGTCGGCGAGCGGAGCGGAGGGTCATTACATTGGGTCGGCATGCAGATGTTCCTGATGGGATCCTACCCTATCTGAATCGTCTGAGCGACGTGTTTTTCATGTGGAGTCGGCACCTTCATATGGAATTGAACGTCGATGAAATCCCTTGGAAATCCGATAATTGAGCCAATTCTTGCTTCAATTCAACCTTTTTCTTGCGATTCCTCATTCTTTTCTTGCATCTCATCGCGATTCTTCTATTTTTGCGCGCTCAAGCACAGCAGAATGTATTGGACACTCGAATTAGCATCCTACTTAGAAGACGCGCCTTGGCCAGCAACCAAGGACGAGTTAATCGACTTCGCCATGCGAACGGGCGCACCGCTTGAGGTGGTAGAAAATCTGCAGCAACTTGAAGATGAGGGAGATACCTTCGAGACCATCGAAGACATCTGGCCTGATTATCCCAGCAAGGAAGACTTTTTCTTCAACGAGGACGAGTATTAGCGCCCTGCCCACTCCGGTTTCTTTTCCTGGCTACACTCACGGATGCGTTCGGAAACGCTGCAAACCACTGCGCGTAAATTTTCCATTTAACCATTCCGCGTCCAGCGTCGCCCCCAATTTTTTATAGAACCCGATGGCCGGCTCATTCCAGTCCAAGACCTGCCATTCCATTCGGCCAAAATTCCGCTCAGCACATTCCCGGGCCACGGCCTCGAACAAAGATTGACCGATCCCTTTTCCCCGGTAGGCGTCTCGGACCACGAGGTCTTCTAAAAAGCCACATTTTCCTTTCCACGTGCTGTACTTCGTGTACCAAAGCGCCATGCCTACCAACATTCCCTCCCACTCCGCAACGAACAACTCGAAGATGGCGTTCGGACCAAATCCATCTTGGGTCAGCTGATCCACTGTTGTTTCCACTTCATCCCCTGCGCGTTCATAGATGGCAAGTTCCACAATTAGTGCGTGCACAGCAGGCATATCTTCTGGCGTCGCAAGACGAACAACAAGGGAAGGAGAAATTTGCATGTCAACAAAGGTAAGCAGGAGTCAAGGCCTTACATTCGAATCATGAACATGAGCAACATCGGAGCACTGGATGCCATCATCGGGGTTGCCCTCGCGTGGGCATTGTTCCGTGGATTTCAAAAAGGATTCATTGTAAAAATCGCCTCCCTCATTGCTCTCGTCGCTGGCACCTTAGCTGGTTTTCACGGATCAGAGGGGTTGGCCAATTGGCTCAAAAACGAAGTCAATTGGTCGGAAACCAGCGTGCAATTGACAGCGTTCATTTTGACCTTCATTTTAGTTGTAATTGGTGTACACTTCCTCGCCAAACTCATTGAGAAAATGGTCGACCTTACCGCCCTTGGATTGATCAACAAATTGGCCGGAATGGCCCTCGGCGCATTCCAAATGGTTTTGTTGTTGTCCATTACAACCTTTGCGCTTGATGGCGTTTTCGGAGAACGCAACTGGCTGCCAGCAGGAGCCGCCGAGGAATCCGTCCTTTATCCGTCCGTGGAAACAGCCGTGGAATGGATCATTCCAGAAATGAACCGCTCCACGCCTTGGGACCAAATTCGAGATCGCATGCACGATGAAGTGGAGCGCCTTCAGGACAAAGTCGAAGAGGGAATCGACCGCTTAGAAGGCACCGCCCCCTGAGCCCTTCAGCTCACACCCAGCGAAGACTTCAGCGACTCGATTTGGTGGTGTAGCCCCTTCATCGCCGCAGCATAATCCGAGTGGGTCGCCAACACTTCTTTTTCCATTCGCACCGAAAAATAGAATTTGATCTTGGGCTCCGTACCGCTAGGACGGGCAGTTACAATCGAACCGCAGTCCGTGATCATCTGGATTACATTGGACGAGGGCAATGGAATCTCAACGGACGTTCCATCGGCTAAGTTCGTTCGAACTTGGGACTGATAATCCCGCAATTCCACCACTCGTTCACCGCCCAATTCCGCTGGCGGATTGGATCGAAAAGTCTCCATTTGCTGTGCAATTTCTTCCTTGCCTGAGCGCCCTTGCTTGGTTTGGGAGACCAACGCCTCCAAAAAGGCACCGTGGGTGCGGTGAATTCGCTCCAATCGCCCCAACATATCCAAGCCTTCACGCTGCGCGGCATGCGCCATCTCACAAATCATGCAAGCCGCAGCGACCGCATCTTTGTCGCGGACCGCATCGCCAATCATGTAGCCATAGCTTTCCTCCCCTCCAACGACGAATCTGCCCTTGCCTTCTTGTTCTCGGATCGCAGCGGCAATCCACTTAAATCCGGTCAACGTTTCGTGCACGTCCAACCCGGCTGATGCGCCAATCACCGCCATCAAATCTGACGTGACAATCGTCTTGGCGACGAAGTCATATCCCGGCTGCAATGTGCCGTTCGCGGCTCGCCCATTTACCACATAATCCACCAACAAAGCTCCGGTTTCATTGCCGTTGAGCAGTCGCCAACCTCCTTCGGTTTTTGCATCCGGCACCGCGATTCCAACACGATCGGCATCGGGGTCGGTGCCTAGCACAAGCTGAGCGTTGACCTCCTTGGCCCGTTCGATGGCCGCAGACAATGCGGCGCCTTCTTCTGGATTGGGACTGTGCACGGTTGGGAAATTCCCATCGGGTTCGCGCTGGCTTTCCACGATGTGTACATTTCGAAAGCCCGCTTTGGCCAATACAGGAATCACCGAAACCGATCCCGTTCCATGCAGTGGTGTGTAGACAATGGGCAAATTCGACCCGTTCTCAATCAAGTCGGAGTCCATGCGCAAGTCGGTGACCGTTTGAAAGTAGGCCTCGTCTGTTGCGGCATCCGTAATCTTGATTCGGCTTTGTGAATCCTCGTCCTTTCCCCATTTGACGGCGTGGGGCCCCGCTACTCCACGAACCTCTTCAATGATCGCGTGATCATGCGGCGGCACAATCTGGCCGCCATCATTCCAATACACTTTGTAGCCGTTGTATTCTTTGGGATTGTGACTTGCCGTAATAACGATGCCTGAAGTGCACTCCAAATGCCGAACCGTAAATGACAATTGGGGCGTTGGGCGCAGTGCGGGAAACAAATACACCTCGATTCCATTGCCGGCCAAAACCTCCGCTGCAACGCGCGCAAATTCCGGACTGCCATTCCTTGAATCGTGGGCGATGGCCACGCGCGCACCCTGCGGTTTTGCCTTTAAAACGTATTGGGCCAACCCTTGGGTTGCCTGTGCCACTGTGTACGGATTCATGCGATTGGTTCCCGGTCCCATGAGCCCGCGTAACCCCCCGGTTCCAAATTCCAAATCCGTGTAAAATGATTCCACGAGCTCTTCTCCATTGGCGTCGATCAATTGCTGCACCCGAGCGCGCGTATCTGCGTCGTAAGGGCCCTCTGTCCAAGCTGTGGCACGCTCACGCGCCAAATTTTTCAATGCTTCTGCATCCATGTTCTAATTCTTTTGAAAAACGCGATTCATTTGATCTTTCCAATGTTCCGGTTTGCGTCCAAGTGCCTGCATCAGCGGGTCGGGATCCAAGTAGGAGTAGGCGGGTCGTTTTGCCGGCGTGGGATACGCCTCTGTGCCGCACGGAGTTGCGTCAACAACCAACTTTTCGTGCTCAAAGATGGCCTGGGCAAAATCAAACCAAGTGGTAGGACCGGACGTCCCGTAATGCCAGGTTCCTGCTTCGAGCAATTCTGAATTTTGAGCAACTTCCATGAGCAATGATGCAAATGGCCCCGCCGCCGTAGGAGCACCCCATTGGTCATTCACAATTTTCAATGCCTTGCCCGTTGCCGCTAGCCGCAGCATCGTCTGCGCGAAATTGTTCCCGCGAGAGTCGTAAAGCCACGCCACTCGGAAGATCCAAAATTGAGCGTGCTGTGCTCCTGAAAATGCGCGCGCCACGGCCTTTTCACCTTCCCACTTTGAACGGCCATAAACGCCCGTCGGTGCAGGCGCATCCTGCGTATGATACGGATCATTTTGATCCCCCGAAAAGACATAATCGGTGCTAACATGAATCAAATCCACGCCGTTTGCAGCGCAGGTTTGGGCCAGATTTGCAACCCCTGAGGCATTGACAGCATGCGCCAACTCGGCCTCCTCCTCTGCCCGATCCACCGCGGTGTAAGCGGCCGCATTGATGACCACATTCGGCCGATGATTGCCGATCGCACGTCCGATAGAAGCTGCGTCTGTGAGGTCCAATTCTGACCGATCGCACACCACCGTCTCGGCTTCAATGGGCAAAGTTAGCTCGCTTAGCCGCGATCCCAATTGTCCATTCGCCCCAGTGATCAGTACTTTCCGCATGGTCAAATTTAAGGTTTCTGTCCGGGATAGAATCAACCATTCGAGCGCATGGCCTCTACCGGTTCCATGCGCGCCGCTTTCTGCGCGGGAGCCAAGCCTGCAACCAAACCGGAGGTCACCGCTACACTCAGCGCGATAATAATTCTTGACGGACGAACCACCATTACAAAACCAATGTCAATGGCATTCACCAGCGCCACAATCCCTTCTATTGCGAGCAGCGCAAATAACGCGCCAATCACACACAATGCGACTGCTTCAAACAAGAATTGCATCAGGATGAAAGTGGCCTTTGCTCCGATGGCTTTCTGCACTCCAATGATGCGCGTTCTCTCTCTCACGCTCACAAACATGATGTTGGCAACACTGAAGCAACCGACAAGAATGGCGAAGATGCCAATGAACCAACCGCCGTATTCCACTTGCTGAAAAATAGAGTCCAGAATCGATGTCAACATCCCGATTTGATTGATTGAGAAGTCCTCTTCCTCCGCGGGACGAAGGCGACGAACCGATCGAAATTGCTGCACTATTTCATCCGACAGCTCTGCCGTGCTGATTCCTTCGCGCGGCTTGACCATGATCTGAGTGGCCTGGCTGTAATCCAGGATACGATGACCAAATTTGGCCGGAATGACGATCGCACGGTCAAATCCATCGTTGACCATCGATGCCCCTTGTTTCGCAAAAACACCCACGATTTCCATCCGCTGTCCTTTCGCTTCAACGGACATTCCTAGCGGATCTTCCTTGCCGGTCAATTCCATCGCCACGTCATATCCCACGACGGCAACGCTGCGCCCTGCGGCAACCTCAATGGGAGAGAAATAGCGGCCCTTCGCAATGTCCAACGCAATCACATCCTCATAGCCCTCCGAAACAGCCACCACTCCGACCCCTTCCATTCGGCTGTTTTGAGACTCTACCGGCAACCCAGCTTTCGCCTGAAAAACAACATCTTGAGCCAACGTTAGCCGATCTGAGAGCAAGTCCATATCACTGAGGCTTACCTCACGGCGTTGCACGTATTTCCACCACGGGTAGTCTTCTCCAAAGGTCCAGGGCCATTTTTGAACAAAAAGAACCTCATCGTCAAGGATGTTAAATGTGTTCTTCAATCCGTCCTCCAAGGAATCCACCACCGCAAAAACCGCCGTAATCATGAAAATTCCCACCATGACGCCCAGCAACGACAAAAACGTACGCAAACGGTTGGTAACAATGGCTGACCAAGCAAATGCAAAACTTTCTCCGAGAAGGCGTAACCACAACATGTCAACAAAGCTAATTCGAGGGGCATGAAAAGCGCTATGGTTTCAGGTTTAATTGTAATTTTGGTCCTTACCGAATCACTTCAAACTTTTTCCGCCATGAACGCACCCCGACGCATTCAATCTGCTCTTATTTCCGTTTTTCACAAAGAAGGTTTGGAACCCATCGTGACCGAGCTGAAACGACTGGGCGTTACGATTTATTCTACCGGTGGAACGCAAGTGGCACTTGAGAAAATGGGCGCTGAAGTAGTACCCGTAGAAGAAGTAACCAACTACCCCTCCATCCTTGGGGGAAGGGTCAAAACCCTGCATCCAAAAGTGTTTGGAGGCATCCTCAATCGAAGGGATTTTGAAGCCGACGTGGCCCACATGGAGGAATACAATTTGCCACACATTGATTTGGTCATCGTGGATTTGTATCCCTTCGAACAGACGGTTGCGCAAGGCGGTTCGCACCAAGATGTGATTGAGAAGATTGATATTGGTGGGATTTCACTCATTCGTGCAGCGGCAAAAAACTTCGCCGATGTGGTCATCGTCCCGAGTCAGAATGAATACGGCACGTTGTTGGATCTCTTGCAAAACGGTGAAGGTGTGACGACTCAGGAGGAACGACAGAGCTTAGCAACCCAAGCTTTCCGAATCAGCTCACATTATGATACACGCATCCATGAGTGGATGCAAGGCGGACCATCGGTTGAAGAATTGAATCTCTCCGAACGTCAATCAACTGCTTTGCGCTACGGGGAAAACCCACACCAAGAAGGCCGATTCTTTGGGGACCTCAGCGCTCTGTTCGATCAGTTGCATGGAAAACCCATGTCATACAACAACCTCTTGGACATTGATTCGGCGGTGCAGTTGATGCGCGAATTCCAAGCTGGAGACCCCACATTTGCCGTCCTCAAGCACAACAATGCGTGTGGATTGGCGACGCGCTCAACCGTTGCAGAAGCGTGGAAAGATGCGCTCGCAGGCGATCCCGTATCTGCATTTGGTGGGGTGTTGATTTGCAACAAAGCCATCGATGCTGTGACGGCGACGGCGATGCACGAATTGTTCTTTGAAGT
>DLQB01000065.1 GCA_002477505.1 Flavobacteriales bacterium UBA7443 | reverse complement strand
TCATTTTCCAACAGCGTGTCTTCAGCGTGTAGGGTATAGTCGATGCCATGATCACAGGCATAATGCTTGTCTCCATGGCCGTGTCCCTCAAACGCACTGCTCATGAAAACCTGAAGGCCCTCGCCTTCAATGAAAAGAAGAACCGGAAGTGGGATGTGCACATCCCCAAACAGGTGAATGTCATGCGCATCAGCAATGTGGTGAATGATGAATTCCCCCGCGACGAACTCTTCCGTGTGGCCATGGTCCGCGTGGTCGTGATCCCCGGCATCATGCCCTTCGTGGTCCGTGCGGTCGTGGTTGTGATCCGAATTTTCGGTGTGAGCGTGCTCGGCATCGTGGCCGTCCACTTCATGCCCATGGTCCTGTGCCCAAAGCCCTGAGTTTCCTCCGGCAAAAGCCAGGATAAGAAGGATTGCAAGTGAACTTAAAAAGCGACTCATGTTTTCCGTTTCAGCACAATTCGGGGCAAAAGTAGTCAATGATTCACGGCCATCATCGGTCTGCAATGATTTTCTTTTCGTGAATTCGTTGAAATCTTCAATCCAATCTTTCTTTTGATAGTTTTTGAGCTTCAGCGACCAGAAAAAAGGTATTGGCAGCAAATGCCACAAATAGCCCCATCGCAAATTGAATCCGGTATTCTCCTCCAACAGCAACCAAGTAAGTTGTGACCAGCGCCAGCGAAGTGAGCATTTTGATGGCTGTAGCTCCGTTGACCGCGGCAATAAACCGCATCGAAGATTTTTTGTAGGCGCTCTTTAACCAAGCATAGAGCAAAAGGGTGAGCAAAAAGTAGAACAGGATCGTGCCGAGCCACACCCATGTCGCAGCAAAAACCCGGAACACAGGAATGGCAAATCCAAGCCCATACAGCGCCGCAGAAGCGCTCGTTATTTTCAGAGCAAACCCTTTCATTTTGAAAGTTCTTTGACCACCAACCAAATCGCGAGCAAGGTTCCTAAAACGCCCCCGAAGAGCGTGCCAAGTGGAATGCTATGATTCGAACTTTGATCCCATTGCCTGCCCAACCAAACGCAAAATCCAATGCTGCCCGCCATGGAAAACGCCATGCCTGAAAACCTCAAGAATGAGGGCGACTTACGTGGAGGTTGGGGTGGCTTTGAAGCCAAGGGTCAATGCTGAGAAATCGGTGTTAGACCGCTGCCGTTTGGCGCACCGCTGCTTTCGAATCCTTCGAAGCTTCGCGCTTGGCATCCGTCTGGATGTCCTTCACCTTGGAGGTCAGGTGCAAGTTGCCTGTAGCTTCTGCACCGTTCTCGACGGATAATTGACCGTATTGAATGTCACCGTGCACTTTGGATGAAGCCTTCAGCACGAACAGCTCATGAACGACAATGGTGCCTTCCATTTGCCCTTCCGTTTCGCAATGAGCGCAAGTAACTGTACCTACAACTTTTCCTGAATTGCCGACTACTACCCGGCCTTTGGTAACCAATTCGCCTTCGAAAGTTCCGTCAATGCGCACGTTGTTTTCACTGCGCAAAACGCCTTCGAATGATGTGCCTTTGGCAATGCGATTCACCACATTCTCGGAAGTGGTTTCTGGTCTTGGTGATTTTTTGGACGATCCGATCATGGGACAAAGATAATTCGATTGAAGGAAAGTACAACTTATTCCTTCTCTGTTAAATACACCTTTTCGAACCAATCAATGTAGCTATCCATTTCCTTGTTCTTGAAAAGTGAAATGTAGTTTTCCGTCGAGATGGTAAAGGTGCGGTAACCGGATGAGTTGATCGTCTCCAGCATATCCGAATTCGCCTTGAACACTTCGTAATATTCCAAGCTGTAGTCCTGTCGCTTGAAGTCCTTGATCAAAACGATTTGAAAGTTTCGATTGATCAGGTTGGCGGTCACCCGTAGGTTTTTTGATGCGAACAGAGAGCTATTGAAGTCCGAGATGGTAGCCTTCAGCTCCTCTACGTTTCCTCGGCCCACTGGAACGAGCATACCAAAGTAATGCTCCAGGTAAGGCTTATGCTCCCAGACCACCTCCTCTTCAGTCGGCTCTGATGCGTTGGCCTCATCCTTTTCGCCTTTGATCGACGCCGGGTTCAGCGCCGCAAGCAAGTCACGCGCATAGGCGCCCTCATCCGTTTCGCTGCACCACATGATGACTTTCGCCAGGGCTTCGTAATAAGCACGTCGGTCGCCGCCCGTTCGCGCGCTCAACGCACCAATGCTTTGGGCACGAAGCAAGTCATACTTGCACTTGTAAAAGTTTGTTGGGTTGTAATTGATCACCTCATCGCACGCCAACAAAACTTCCTGGTAAGCTTTTGCGTAATACCGTTGCAGCAATTCTTCGTAGGCCAATCGCTCTTCCTCACGTTTGATTTCCGCTTGATCCACGAAATCTGGGTTCTCTATCAGTATGGCCCATTCCGAATCGGGGTAACGCTCCAACACCAATGCACTCCAATATTCTGAGTTGCACGTCTCGCAAAAAGGACTCTGATAATTTTCTTCCACCTCACGCTGGAGATACGTACGATACAATTGATAGTGCGTGGTGGGGTGAAACTCGCTTTCGTCCATGCGCTCGGTCAACTGGGTCCATGTATCAATCGCATTTTCCAAGTCAGAAAGCTTTTCCTTGTACACCAGCCCTGCGTTGTAATAGGCTTCAGCAACCATGGCGATCGAGTTTTCGCGTGCGACCGAATCGCATGGAAGACCTGCCAATAACTCTTCAACTGTCGGGATTTCATCTCCGCTCATTTCCACCGATTCATCCGTGTTGACCGGCATCTCTTCCCCATCGCCCAGTTCATTGCTAAAGGCCGCTGTCATTTTAGAGGAACGGCGCCAATGGTCTTCAAGGACTCGGTCTCCCCAGTAATCCCGAAAGTTTCTGCGGCCCGCTATTTTGAGTTGGGCATTGTACGGCCAAAACATTCCCGCGCCGGTGTCTCCTGCATTTTCGATTTCCGCGGCGGCCGCGGCGGCGGCGGCCTCGCGTCTTTGCTCCGCCTCATCCTCCAATTGGAAAATGATTTCTTGAATGCGGTCTTGGCGATCCTCTTCCGATAAATCACAGATTTCAAGCAAGCTGTCTTGCTCGGTAATGATCATGAGGTTGTCCACCAATTCAGTGAGGTTGTCCGCCATTGCATCCACCTCATCAAACCGTTCGTTTTCATCCTCCATGAACGTTCGTGCACTGTCGTAATACGCTTGCGCGTTCTCATAATCCAAGTCCTCCATAAAGATGTCGCCAAGTTGCAGATAGCTCTTCATCCGTTGGCGTGTGTTGTCCACATTGACCAACAACGATTGCAACAACAAGTCTACTCCTTCTTCCTTCCGACGTTCCTCCAATGCCAGGGTCGCCAATGCATAGTAAATCTGGTCTTGGTAAATCTCGTTCTTATCGTCCTCTAGCATGTCTTGCAGCAGCTCGAGTATGGGGTCACTATTTCCGCCGCGGCGATCGAAGGCCATGGCTTGCTTGATCTTAGAATAGAACTCCAATTCATAAGGTGTGCGGATATCCACAACCCGATTGTAGCGGTCAATGGCGTCTTCGCTTTGACCGATGAACTCATAGCATTGGGCCAAAATGAACAACGTGCGGGCGCTTTCTTTTTCTTTCTCGATGTATTTGAGTGCTTTTTCGAGCATGCCAATGGCCGCCTCTACGTCGCCATTTTTCAAATGAAAATCCGCGTACACCTGGTAGACATAAGCCCGGACTGCTGGATCGTCCACGCGATCAATTTGGGCCGCTTTGATGAGGGTGTTGTTGGCCCGCACCCGATCATCCATGGCCATGTACGTTCGCGCCATCCATGCATTCGACCAAGCTTGTGCATCGGGATAATCGAGCGTACGAACGAGGTATTGAAAAATTTCAAGGGCTTTCTCCTTCTCGCCTTTGATCAAATGCGCCCGGGCAATGATGTCATAATTGTCATCAATCCATTTGTTCAACTCCGGACGCTTCATGTCTTTTTGCTCGCGTCGGGACGGAGACATGGTGTGCTTGTCCACCACATTCGTGCATTTCTCAATGGCGCGCTCCATCAGCGGATATACCTGCTGAGCGGTCGTCTCATCGACCGGCGGAAAAATCGGCAAGATTTCATCCCAATTCTCCACGTATTCTTCAAATAGAATCACTTCCGCTTCTGCCATCGCTTCCTTGGCATAGAAGAAGCCATTGTATTTCGCGTGTGTATTGTGATACGCGCGATACAGGAAGCCGTCACGTGTTGTTGAACAACTCGAAACGACCAGCACCAGTAGCGCCAACCCCGCAACAATCTTATGATTCATCTTATCCATCCAAATGAACTGGTTTCTCAGCGCAAATTCCTCAACGCAGAAGCGGCTAAATTATTCCAAAGTCGCCGATGAATCGTTGCCTTTTTCAGGAAAGAGCAAAAGTTGCCCGTGGATTCATCGATATTTGCGGCACACCATGGCCAAGAAAACCTCATTTTGGAAGCGTTGGAGCAAGCCCTACCGGCTGACCATTCTTGAAGAACGTTCCTTCAAAGAGCGCTGGGAAATTTCAATTTCGCGATTTGGTGTTGCGCTGACGCTAGGAACCGTGGTGTTCTTGGTGGCGGCCTCTGTTTATGCGTTGGTCGCGTGGACACCTCTGAAGGAATTCGTTGTTCCCGGATACGCCAGTGAAAATTCGAGGTTGCGAGCGATCCAAGCAGAGATGACCGCGGATAGCGCCATCAAGCAACTGGCCATTCAAGGAGAATACCTTCAAACGTTGAGCACGTTGTTGCAAGGTGAGGTGGTAGAACGTTCGGTCGAGGCTCCTGAAGAAAGCGGCACCGATGGGGGTCAGCCGTTGGCCGACTGGGGTTTGACTCAAGAAGAATTGGACTTGAGAAGTCGGGTAGAAGAAGAAGATCGCTTCGCTTTGCAACGCGGTCAAATGAACGAAACCACCCTGCGGAACATTCCGTTTGCTCCGATTCAAGGGTCAATTTCCTCAAAATTCAATCCGGCCATTGGCCACTTCGGTGTGGATTTCGTGGCCCCTGAAGGCTCGGTAATTCATGCGGTGGATGACGGAATTGTAGTCATCGCCTCGTACACATCGGACGGAGGTTATGTCATCAGCGTCCAACATCCTTCCAACCGAACGTCGGTTTACAAGCACAATAAATCCCTCCTTGTAGAGGTTGGTGATCGCGTTCAGGCCGGCGACCCCATCGCTATTTTAGGAGGGACAGGCACCCACAGCACAGGTCCGCATTCGCATTTTGAATGGTGGGTTGATGGCCAACCGCTCGACCCCACGCAGTGGCTTCCCGAGCAACTGGAAGACGTCAGTCTTTCAGAATGATGTCAAACTCAACGAGGTCAACGAACCGCTGAATGCGTTCGTCGAGCTCCGATTGCGTCAATTCCAATAATCGATCCGTGCCAAACTTCTCGCATGTAAAAGAGGCCAAGGCCGATCCAAGGACCACACCGCGTTTCATGTTGTTGAAGGACGTGTCATTGGTGTGGGCCAAATAACCTACGAATCCCCCCGCGAATGTGTCGCCGGCTCCCGTGGGGTCCAACACCTCTTCCAACGGCAAGGCCGGAGCGAAGAACACTTCTTCGTCGTTGAACAACAAAGCCCCGTGCTCTCCCTTCTTGATGACCAACGTTGTCGGGCCCATTTCAAGGATTTTCTGCGCAGCCTTCACAAGCGAATGTTCCCCCGAGAGCTGACGCGCCTCTTCGTCGTTGATCGTGAGTACGTCAATTCGTTTGATGACTTCTTTCAATGGCTCCAAAGCGATATCCATCCAGAAATTCATCGTGTCCAATACAATGAGCTTGGGACGAGATTCCATTTGATCCAAAACACTCGCTTGCACTTTGGGGTCCAAATTGCCCAACATCACGTAATCGGCATTGCGCGCAGCAGCCGGTACCTGTGGTTGAAAATCCGCCAACACATTCAACTCCGTGGCGAGGGTGTCCCGTGAGTTCATGTCGAGGTGGTACTTGCCGGCCCAATAGAAGCTCTTTTCGCCTTTTCGACGCTCCAGGCCATCGGTTCGAATTCCACGGCGCTGCATTTCTTGTACAAATGACTCTGGAAAATCGTCTCCAATGACCGAAATAATGTGTTGCTCTTCTACGAACTGACTTGCACTCAGGCCAATGTATGACGCAGCCCCACCAACCACTTTTCCCGACGATCCAAATGGGGTTTCAATGGCATCAAACGCAACGGTTCCAACTGTAATAAGGCTCATGTTCTCTATAAATGTGGCACAAATGTACCGCAACGAAAATGGTTCAATTCCGTTCGGTGAAACTTTTCAAGTTGTGGCTCCGTATTCTTTCACAACTTTGAAATTTCCGGATAATCTTTTTTATCGGGAAAGAAAGAGTTATCTTTGCCGTCCGAATATTCCTCCTTAGCTCAGCTGGTTA
>DLQB01000148.1:1546-13609 GCA_002477505.1 Flavobacteriales bacterium UBA7443 | reverse complement strand
AGTTCTTCTTCGGTAAAAGCAAGGTCTCCCTCGTTTTTTGCCAGCCAGGGAGATGCGTTATTCGCAGCAGAAATGGTCCGCAAATCTCGAAATTCAATGTCGTCAATGTTCGAATTCTTCCAGCCTCGAAAATATGTTTCGGCAAGTCCCCCCCAGATATAGCCGTGGCCCGATATATAACTCAACGCCACCAAGGTGAAACTTGAAATGAGAAGAACCCGTGCTGTTTTCATGTCCTGAATTTGGCACGAAGTTCAGACAATTTCAACGGTTTTGGTCCGCGAAAATCAAATTCCAATCAAACAAATCGGTGAGGTGGGTTTTCAGCCGATTCGCTGCCTCAGCTTCATCGATTGCGCGTCCCGATTCTTTGGCCAAGGAAGTGACGCCCCGATCATTGATCCCACAGGGAACGATGAGGTTGAAAAAGTCCAAATCTGTATTCAGATTGAAGGCAAATCCATGCATCGTAACCCAACGTGAACACTTGACACCAAGAGCGGCAATTTTACGCGCTTTCAAACCTTGGCCCGCATCTACCCAAACCCCTGTCAGGCCTTCGATGCGACTCGCTTCAAGTCCGTAGTCCGCACAGGTTCGAATGATGGCTTCCTCCAACATGCGCATGTACTTTCCAATGTCTGTGTAGAATTGGTCCAAATCCAAAATGGGATACCCGACCAATTGGCCCGGCCCGTGGTAGGTAATGTCTCCGCCCCGATTGATTGGGAAGTACTCAACTCCGAGGGCTTCCAAACGCTCTTGAGAAACGACCACATTGCCGGGGTCGCCCGATTTACCCAAGGTTAAAACGTGCGGGTGTTCCACGAAAATCAGGTGGTTATCGGGCAAGTCCAATTCGGGATCCTCCGAAGCGTCTCGTTCTCCCATTCCCGCTTTTTTGCGTGCAATCTTTCGTTGCACAATCGCGTGCATCAAGTCTTCCTGTTGCTTCCATACGGGGGCATAAGAAACCCGGCCCAATGATTGAAAATGAACGCGTGGCTTCATGCAACGATCAGTTCACCTTGGACAGCTCATCCTTCAGGTGGTCAATGTTCTTAATGTCCACGGGATCCCAACCGAGCCGCTCCGCCAAAAGCAGGCTGAGCCAATCGCCCAAATGGACCAAGTCAAAAAAGCGCAGGATTTCGTTCGATCCATCTCCTTCCACGACGACCACATCCGCTCCTTGGTCGCGGAAAATCTCCATGCACACGTCCATTCGGACACGCGTTCGAGGATGATCCTCCGGGGTTTGAATGATCAAAGCCACTTCCTTTTCGCCACCGCTTTCCCAGCCCACAAGCTCATTGTGATTCATTTCAGGAAAAACGTGGTGGTTGCAAAGGGTCTTGCTGTTTTCGTTCAATTGCTGCCGCCACCGGATGATCAATCCTTCCTGTGCGGCATCAGAATACAACATGATGCGTCGTCCTTCTACCAAATCCAAAAGCGCCGTGGCGCGTTCAATCGTATTTTCCTGGATGGCCGATAAGTGCGCAGCGACATCGCCAAACGCAGCATGCATCTCGCTGGGAACCAGCCCTACGGAGTGCAATACGTGCATGACCGAGGTGAAGGCGTATCCAAACTGCGACCGGGGTGGTTGTCCCCCTGGAAAGCGCACCGATGGCCAGCCGTTTGCATCGCATCGCTTCCCCAATTCTCCCCCGGACGTGATGGCCGCAATGCGCGCGTTTTTCGCCATGGCCGCATCAAGCGCCATGAGGGTTTCTTCCGTATTTCCGGAATAACTGCAGACCAACACGAGGGTTTCCTTTCCGACCCACGCCGGGATGGTGTAATCGGAATTCGCTTGGATGAATGCCGAACTCGATCCGGCGAGCATCTTCGACGCGATAGCGCCGCTAATGCCACTTCCGCCCATGCCTAAAATCAATGCGCTCGAAGGTGTCCACCCGTTCCAATCCAGTGGGGTTTGTTCGGCAATGTGCCACGCCTCTTTCATTTGATCCGGAAAACCCGTAATCAATGCTCTCATCTGTTCCATTTCGCAATGTCTTTTGTAAAATTCAGGGTCAATTCACCCACTCAAAGGTAAGGCCAAATCGCACCATGCGCCCCGGCTGCAGCACTTGACCCCGGTCCGCGAACTGCACGTCAAAGATGTTGTCCAATCGGACGCTCCCCCTCCAGCGCAGTGATGCACCGTCGTTCCCTTGAAAGTTGATATCAGCACCCCACAAATGCGTGAACAGATCCTCCGAAATCGCGGACTGTACATTGCGGTTTTGAGCGCTTCCTCTTACTGAGAAATCCAACGGGCCAGCGGTTCCGAAATTCACCATGAGATCATACTTGTTCCGCATGTAATCAAATACATAGTTCGATGTGAATCCAGAGGCCACGCGGTTCGCTTCCAGCCAAGCGGCTCCCAGGCGCAGAGATCGCAGGTGCAGTTGCTTCGGTGCGTCAGCGCGCTGATAAAGCATGGAAAGATCGCCTCCGAAAAAATCAACCTCTGCAACGTTCGTCGCTTCATAGAGATCGCTCCCGTCAAATTGCACCCAATCAATCAGGTTGCGCCCTTGCCGAATGAAACGAGTCGTCTCAATGGAAAATTGATGGGTTGATTGAGACGATGAAATATTCCAACGAGCGCCAACCTCCCCTTGGTCGGCATATTCAGATTTCAAATCTTCGCTTCCCACGGCGCCACCCAGGGTGTAATACAAATCCGTGAAAGAAGGATGCCGTACGGAGCGACCGGCTGAACCAAAGACCACAATTTGATTGCCTGTTCCAAATGCCATTCGCGCGTTCACAGCAGGCAGAAGAGAATTGCCAAAACGGCTGTTTTCGTTGACGGCCATCGTTGCTGTCACTGCCAGGCGATCTGCCAAGCCAAAATACTTGCCTGAAACATAGGCATCGACATTCAGTCGGTCGTCTCCATAACCATATTCTGTATCATCCTGAACAGCCAGCCCAAGGCGGTTGCTTCGAATGGATTCGGTCCGCGCATCGAAGGCCGCCGTCCACATCATGGCATCGCCCAGCCAACTGAGCTGACCGTTCACGGCACCGACCATGGAACGGTGCAAATTCGCCCCTTGGTACCACGCCGCTGCCGTATCCGGTACAGCAAAAAGAGAAGGTGCCACAAAGAATCCATCCTCGGTCAATGAATACCAATCCGCCTCCTCACGGTACAATTCAAACCGATCGCTGTGCGCACGAAGGTGGCCGGCAGCCGAAGCATTCCAGTTGCCTTGCTGCCGCGACCAGACCAATTGTGCAACCGCAGCGATTGTTTCCTCATGTTGATTCGGATACGTCGAAGAGTAAAAGTTTTGCGCCCCAAAGGATTTGGATTCTGCAGCGAGCAGCGACTTCCATTTGCTCGCACCGCTGCGAAAACGCGCGCCCCAGAACAACCGATTGATTTCCATGTCAGAATTGGGGATGTATCCGTCTGTTTTCGCCTGCGACAAACTCAAACTGTGCCGGATCTTTCCCGTGCTGGCTTGCGCATTCGCTCGAAGACGGGTCCAATTGAAACTTCCTAGTTCTGCCGTGAGGCTCGCGGTCGTTGGTTTCTCTTCCACCCGGGTCTCGAGCAAAATTCCCCCTGCGAATGCGCCAATGCCCGCCCATGGACCAGACCCCGAGCGTACCACTTCCACGTGTCCCAAGTCTTCGGGATCGATGGGGATGTTCATGAGGTGATGTCCCGTATGCGGTGCAGACCATCGAACACCGTCAATGCGTAGCGCTGTCTGCTCGTACGAACCTCCACGAATGCTCATGTCGGTTTGAACCCCCCATGCGCCTCGGGTTCGGACATCGATTCCCGGAACAAATTCCAACGCTTCACTGATGGAAGTTACTCCCCGCCATTCAGACGGCATCATTACTGTCGCGGATTTGGGTGACGCCAACAAGGGCAATGCATTGAAACCAACCCCCAAAACAGCCGCCTCTGACAAAGAGACTGTCGTCTGGCTCGAGTCGGCTTCGGAATCAAGGGACCGGTTGGCCCAAGTAACGGAGCTGCTAAACAGGCCCAAAGACAAAACACAGGACAAGATTGTACGCATTCGAAATTGCTTTTTGTGAATCAGCGCAAAGCTAAGGGTCTGAGCCAAAACAAGCGTCGCGATGCGGTTTTCGCGATGTAACTTTGGGGCATGCAACGATCGGAACAAGAACGAGTGCGTCGCGATTCACTCGCCACCCTGCGGAAGATGGGCATTGAGCCTTATCCCGCAGCAGAGTTTGTGGCAACCCACAGATCCAATGCCTTGGCTGAATCCTTTGAAGATGGCATGGAGGTGACGTTAGCGGGGCGTCTGATGAACCGCCGGATCATGGGAAAGGCCTCTTTTGCGGTGCTGCAAGACAGCGCGGGCACTGCACAGCTTTACCTCAACCGGGATGAGATGTGCCCGGGAGAAGACAAGTCCATGTACAACGACGTCTTCAAGAAGCTCCTTGACCGCGGTGATTTCATCGGTGTCCAAGGCACCACTTTTACGACCAAAACCGGTGAGCAAAGCGTGAAAGTGAAGTCGCTCACCGTGCTGTCAAAATCACTCAAACCACTGCCCTCCGTCAAAGTGGACGAAGATGGAAAAGTACACGACGCCTTCACTGATCCCGAATTGCGGTACCGCATGCGGTACGTCGACTTAGTGGTGAATCCAGCCGTGAAAAAAACCTTCGAAGCCCGTTCGCAAATCATCCGCACCATCCGCGAATCATTCGACCAGCAAGGGTGGTTGGAGGTGGATACGCCCGTGCTGCAAACCATTCCTGGAGGGGCCGCCGCCCGGCCATTCATCACCCACCACAACGCATTGGACAGCACGCTTTATTTGCGCATTGCCAATGAGCTCTATCTGAAGCGCTTGATCGTCGGAGGATTCGAAGGTGTGTTTGAATTCTCTCGGAACTTCCGCAACGAAGGAATGGACCGCACCCACAACCCGGAATTCACGGTTCTGGAACTCTACGTTGCCTACAAAGATTACCACTGGATGATGGAAACCACCGAGCAGCTTCTGGCGAACATTTGCCAGGCCGTTCACGGGGGTGCCAAAGCCAATTTGAACGGCGTTGACATCGATTTCGCGCCTCCTTACCAACGCATCAGTATGCGCGATGCCATCCGGAAACACACCGGGATTGACATCGATGGAAAGAACGAAGAACAGCTTCGTGCGGCTTGCGAAAGTGTCGGCCTGGAAACAGACGCTTCTATGGGCAAGGGAAAACTGATCGACGAACTCTTCGGTGAGAAGTGCGAACATCACTTTGTGCAGCCAACCTTCATCATGGATTACCCCGTTGAGATGTCTCCGTTGACCAAGGTGCATCGCGACAACCCCGCTTACACGGAGCGTTTTGAATTGATGATCAATGGCACGGAAGTAGCCAACGCATACAGCGAGCTCAACGATCCGGACGACCAACGCCAGCGCTTTGAAGATCAGTTGGCCTTGAGCGAACGCGGGGATGATGAGGCGATGTTCATCGACCAGGATTTCTTGCGGGCTTTGGAGTATGGAATGCCTCCCACCAGCGGAATCGGAATCGGGATTGACCGACTGGTCATGATGCTCACGGATCAAACTTCGATTCAAGAGGTGCTGTTATTCCCACAAATGCGGCCAGAGGTATTTGAATCCGGTCCCGACATGGCAGGGCTTGAAGCCATGGGAATTTCACCTTCATGGGTGGAACATGTGATTGCTGCGGGCTACGAATCCCCTGCTGCAATGGAAGGCGTCAAGCCCGCTGGATTACGAGAGAAGCTCAATGGCTTTCGAAAAAAGAACAAATTGGACTTACCTGCCCTTTCTAAAGAAGAAGTCGAGGGTTGGTTTAACCCTGCGAATTAAGGATCATTACCATGCCCGCACCCTTTCAACAATCCACCGTCATTGAGGTCCTCAAGTCCATCTTTGACCCGGAAATTCCGGTCGACATTTATGAGCTAGGTCTCATCTATGAAGTGAAAATCACCGAAGACGGCTTCGTTCATATCGAAATGACCCTGACCTCCCCCAACTGTCCCGTTGCGGAAAGTTTACCGGCAGATGTCGAGGAAAAGGTCGGGAAAATCGAAGGGGCTACCGGAGCGAAAGTCAATATTGTTTTCGAACCGCCCTGGACGCAAGACATGATGAGTGAAGAAGCAAAACTCGAACTCGGTTTCTTGTGAGCGATTCTGACACAACCCGTGGCATCGCGATTTTAGGAAGCACCGGTTCCATCGGAACCCAGGCGCTCGACGTGATCCGTGAACAAGAAGATCGGCTGCATGTCGAAGTGCTTTCGGCGCACCGCAACGCCGACCTGCTCATTGCGCAAGCCCTTGAGTTTCGCCCCAATGCCGTTGTCATTGGTCAACGAGAATTATTCCAAGAGGTCAATGCCACATTGTTCGACGAAGGCATCAAAGTTTATGCTGGCCCAGAGGCCCTGGAACAAGTGGTGGAAATGGAAGGGGTGAATATGGTGCTGACGGCGCTGGTTGGAGCTGCTGGATTGCGGCCCACCTTGCGCGCCATCCGAGCCGGCAAAGACATTGCACTTGCCAACAAAGAGACACTCGTTGTGGCAGGCGAATTGGTGATGGCGGCCGCTCTTCAGGCTGGTGTAGATATTCACCCTGTGGATTCAGAGCACAGCGCGATCTATCAATGTTTGGCGGGCGAAGTACTGAACCCGATTGAGAAAATCATTCTCACTGCTTCCGGTGGACCGTTTCGCGGAATGAACCGCTCTCAGTTGGAAGCCGTGACCAAAGCACAAGCCTTGAAGCATCCCAATTGGGACATGGGAGCCAAAATTACCATCGACAGCGCGTCCATGATGAACAAAGGACTCGAGGTTATTGAGGCCAAATGGCTGTTCGATTTGCGCATGGACCAAATCGATGTGGTCGTTCATCCGCAAAGCATTGTGCACAGCTGTGTCCAATTTCAAGATGGTTCAATCAAAGCTCAATTGGGCTTACCGGACATGAAACTGCCCATCCAGTATGCCTTGGGCTACCCCCACCGCTTGCCGAATGCATTTGACCGATTCAGCTTCATGGATTATCCGCAACTCACGTTTGAACAGCCCGATTTGGAAGCCTTTCGGAATCTGCAGTTGGCCTTCGATGCGGGCAACAAAGGCGGCAACGCGGCAGCGGTTCTCAATGCCGCTAACGAGATCGCTGTGGCTCGTTTTCTGTCCGATGAGGTTTCGTTCACGGGAATGACCGACATTCTCGAGCATGCACTTGCTACTGTCTCTTGGCAGCAAAAACCCGATTTGGAGGCTTTGATTGCCTCCGATTCTGAGGCGCGCGCAGTTGCGCAGGAGTTCAAGGCTTGAATCGCTCGATTCAGAAAACCGTCGTTATACAGTCATGATGTCTGCTTCTTTCGCAGACAAGACTTCATCAATTTTTTTGATGAATTGATCGGTGAGTTTTTGCACCTCGTTCTCTCCGTCTTTCGCTAAATCTTCACTGAGGCCATCGGATTTGGCCGCTTTGATGAAATCGTTCGCTTCTTTGCGCGCATTGCGAACCGAAACCCGCGCGTGCTCTCCCTCTGAACGCGCCCGCTTGGTCAAGTCGCGCCGACGCTCTTCCGTGAGCGGGGGAATGTTGATGAGGATGGACTCGCCATTGTTCATCGGATTGAGGCCCAAATTGGCATTGATGATGGCCGTTGCGACCGGATCAAGCATGTCCTTTTCCCAGACCTGAACGGTTAGGGTGCGCGCATCCGCTGAATTCACATTGGAAACTTGACTCAACGGTGTCATGGACCCGTAATATTCTACTTTCACACTGTCCAACATGGCGGGATGTGCCTTGCCTGCGCGAATTTTCTGAAGTTCCGACTCCATGTGCTTGATGCCCTTGTCCATGGCTTCACGCGCCATGTCTAACGCCATTTGAATTTCCTCTGTCATGACCTTGCCATTAATGGTTTACCAAAGTACCTACATCTTCGCCTGAAATCAAGCGTTTGAGGTTGCCCGATTTGTTCATGTCGAATACGACGATGGGCAACTTATTCTCGTTGCACAATGTAATCGCTGTCAAATCCATCACTTTGAGTCCTTTGGAATACACTTCATCGAACGTAATGGTGTCGTATTTCACCGCATTTGCGTCCTTCTCCGGGTCCGCGCTATAAATGCCATCGACGCGCGTTCCTTTCAAAATCACATCCGCATCGATTTCAATTGCCCGCAAAGAAGCCGCGGAGTCGGTTGTAAAAAAAGGGTTGCCGGTTCCACCACCGAAAATTACCACGCGTCCTTTTTCCAAGTGACGCACTGCTCGACGCCGAATGAAGGGCTCCGCGATTTGCTTCAACTCAATGGCTGATTGCAATCGGGTGTCCATCCCTGCGCTCTCCAAAGCACTTTGCAAGGCCATGGAATTGATCACCGTCGCCAACATGCCCATGTAATCCCCTTGGGTCCGTTCCATTCCTCCTTCCTCCGCTTGAACGCCTCGGAAAATGTTGCCACCGCCTATGACAATGGCCACTTCGAGCCCTGCATCCACAATCGTTTTGATTTCGTCAGCGTATTGCTTCAAGCGCTCATTGTCAATGCCAAATTGCTTTTGACCCATGAGGGCCTCGCCGCTGAGCTTTAGGAGGATTCTTTTGTACTTCATTGCGGGTACAAATATCCGCAATATTCCTTCACGTGGCGTACAGAAAAAAGAAAGGGCGACCCAATTGGATCGCCCTCTGCAATTTCAATCTTATTTCCGGTGGTTCAGTCGAGCGCTGCTCGGCAGAATCCCGTGGCCTTCGCACCGCTGCTCAACGAGTCAACGTATTGTGCAATGTTCATCTTTCCGTCTTTGATGAACGCTTGATTCACCAGTGTCGCCTCCTTAAACCACTTCTTCAAGCGGCCTTCAGCAATCTTAGCGGCCATCTCTTCTGGCTTGCCTTCTTGAATCGCCAATTCCTTACCAATTGCCCGTTCCTTCTCAATGAGATCTGCAGGAATGGTTGACTCATCCAAAGCGACGGGAGCCATCGCAGCTGCCTGCATCGCGACATCACGTCCGCCATCGCCAACATTGCCGTCAAATGCAACCAACGTTGCCAATCGGTTTCCAGGGTGGATGTAAGCAGATACTTGAGCGCCCGCGAGGGTGTCAAAAGATCCGATTTCAATCTTCTCACCAATTTTACCGATTTGCTCTGTAATTTTCTCTGCAATGGTAATGCTCTCACCTGGGAACGTTTGTGCCAAAAGCTCATCTTTGGAAGTCAATTGACCGTTCAAGGCTACGTCCAAAATGCTCTGCGCCACTGCAACGAACTCTTCATTCTTTGCAACAAAATCCGTTTCACAGTTCAAGCCAATCAAGGCACCGAAATCGCCAGCACCGTTCGTGCTCGCCAAAATCGCTCCTTCGCCTGTTTCACGATCACCGCGCTTGGCAGCAACCTTTTGTCCCTTCAATCGAAGGATTTCAATGGCCTTGTCAAAATCGCCTTCTGCTTCTGTCAGGGCTTTCTTACAATCCATCATGCCTGCTCCCGTATGCTTACGGAGCTTGTTCACTTCTGCAGCTGTAATGCTCATATGAAATGGTTATTTGCGACGGCTTACCAACCGCCGCGGGTTCTAAATCAAAAAAGGGTTAGGCCTTCTTTTCGTCTGACTTGTCCTCTGCTGCTGGAGCTTCCTCTGCTAGCGCGGGAGCTTCAGCCGGTGCTTCAGCCGGCGCTTCAGCAGGAACTTCAGCCTGTGCTTCAGCGGGTGCTTCCTCTTTCGCCGCTTTCGCCGCTTCTGCTGTTGCTTTCTTAGCCGCTGCATGCGCGTCTGCCTGATCTTTGTCCGCTTTGCGGTCTTGCAATCCTTCCGCTACGGCTTGAACCAAAACATCCAATACCAAAGCGATGGATCGACTCGCGTCGTCATTGGCTGGAATGGGGAAATCAACCGGACGTGGGTCCGAGTTGGTGTCCACCATGGCAAATACAGGGATGCCTAGTTTGCGTGCCTCAGCAAGCGCAATGTTCTCCTTTACAACGTCGACAATGAAAATCGCAGAAGGGGTGCGGTTCAAATCAGAGATGGAACCGAGGTTCTTTTCCAATTTCGCACGCTGACGGCTGACTTGCAAGCGCTCACGCTTGGACATGGTGTTCAGCGTACCGTCCTGCTCCATTTTGTCGATCTGCGACATCTTGCGCACCGCCTTTCGGATCGTGGCAAAGTTCGTCAACATACCTCCCGACCAACGTTCCGTGACATAGGGCATGCCTACTGCCTTCACGCGCTCCGCGACAATTTCTTTGGCTTGCTTCTTCGTTGCAACGAACAAGATTTTCTTTCCGCTCTTGGCGATTTGCTTCATTGCTGCTGCTGCCTCGTCAAGCTTCACGCCTGTTTTGTGCAAGTCAATGATGTGAATGCCTTTCTTCTCTGTGAAGATGTACGGCGCCATGTGCGGGTTCCACTTGCGCTTGAGGTGGCCGAAGTGAACTCCGGCTTGGAGCATTTGCTCGAAGGTTGTGTTTTCCATGTTTACTTTCCTGGTTTAAGCAATTCTCTGGTAGCCGCAGAATGCGCGAGTCCAAAGAATTTGGATGCTAAACAAATTATAATGTTCTGATCGATTCGATTAACGCTTAGAGAACTGCGACTTCTTACGTGCTTTCTTCTGACCGAATTTCTTACGCTCAACCATTCGTGGATCACGAGTGGTGAGGCCTACTTGCTTCAACGCAGACTTCCAGTCTGGGTTGATTTCGATCAAGGCTTTTGAAATCGCCAATCGGACTGCTTCCGCTTGTCCGGTGATGCCACCGCCATCAACGTTCACTTGAACGTCGTATTGACCGATCGTCTCGGTCAGCATGAACGGCTGATTAATTTTGTACTGCAACACGGAGGTGCTGAAGTAAGACGCCACGTCCCGCTTGTTCACAGTAACGTTTCCTTTTCCGGGCTTCAAGTACAAACGCGCAACTGCGGTCTTTCTTCGGCCAGATGTGTTGATGACTTCCATTCGATGTAATGATCAAGCTTGAATCAAGCGTTCAATGTGAATTGCTCAGGCTGTTGAGCATCATGTTTGTGATCCGGGCCTACATATACATGCAGGTTGCGGAAAATTTCTCGTCCGAGTGTATTCTTTGGCAGCATGCCGCGGACCGCGTCCTCGACCAAGGCAAAAGGCTTTCGCTTCAATTGCTCAATGGCTGTGCGCTTTCGCTGACCACCTGGATAACCCGTGTAACGGATGTATTCCTTTTGCTCCCACTTCTTTCCTGTCAAAACAACCTTCTCTGCATTGACCACAATCACGAAGTCGCCACAGTCGGCATGGGGTGTAAAATTCGGCTTGTGCTTTCCACGCAATCGCTTAGCAACTTCGGATGCCAATCGGCCCAAAGTTTGGCCTTCAGCATCAACGACCAACCACTTCTTGTCGGCGTTCTCCTTATTGATGGAGCGGGTTTTGTAGCTCAAAGTATCCACAGCTCAATGTTTTGAATGTTCGAATTCTCCCCAAAATTGGGGGTGCGAAGATAGCAAACGGATGTTTACAACCCAAGACATCTTGTGGACAAAACTGATTAGTCGCTTGAGTCGTCGGGGTTGGCACTGCCCGGAGAAGGTGCTGAAAACCAATTATTCCCAAGCATATCAAAGGATACAGACCGTTTTTTCTCTGCAAGCGGCAGCGTCCAAGAGCGCACCTCTCCCGATGGAATTTTCAAATAAATGATTTCCGACTCTGCAGAAATTCCAAAAGAAAACGATCCCTTGCCCGATTCATAACCCAGCCAACAACCTCCCGAAGGCAAAATCATTGTCCCAAAGACCAGTCCTGGCTGCTCCTGATTGTCCGTCAACTCCCACCCTTCCAAATCGCATGGTTCCTGCGCCGCATTGCGCACTTCTATGTAATCTGCCGGGTCGCCCTTGGCGTGCACTTCGGACAGGTAAATCTGGGCGCTGTTGCACCTCCCCACCGATTGCCGTTGAGGCGACCAACGCTTTCCATTCGAAGAATAAACCCGCGCCGGAGGAATGGTCTTCTTTCGG
>DLQB01000148.1:0-1509 GCA_002477505.1 Flavobacteriales bacterium UBA7443 | reverse complement strand
CCTTTCCTTTAACGTCGGGCAGCCGCCAAGTGACATTCAGTCGAATCACGTGTTCATCCCATGGGTCTGCTGATTGCCATTCATCGGACCAGACGTAGGCCGTTCCCACCGTCCACTGCTTATTGATCTCACGTTTCAATTGCAATTGAAAACGGCTGCTTAATTCTGCTGAACCACCCGCCATGTCCTTCATGAAAACTTCATAGCTCGGCACCAATGACCACGAATTGCTTGGGCTCCATGCATACCCCAAACGGAAACGCTGAACCAAGTCTCCCGAAACTGCATTGCCCTCCATTCCCGTCATTGGATTCCATGCCTTCGTGGTCATCAAGCGCCATTTCCACTGGCCCGGGCCTCTTTTGGCCTTTCCATCGAGTCGAACGGCAAAGCGTCGAACTGACTCATAAAACCCTGCGTCTCTCTGGCGCTCGACCCAGCGCCATTGGGCCTCTGCGCTCCACATCTTATTCAACTTGTAGGCGACGCCGGCGTTTACAAATCCCCGGTCGTGCCACGTTCCCGCCATGGCCCATCGGTTCTCCCACTTCAATGACCAGCTCCAATCCTTTTTGACTTTTTGCTCCACGGTTAGGCCCGCCCAACCCCCGATATCGGTGTATTGTGCTTGCGCCGTGCTGATCACTGCACCTAAAACGAGAAAAACAATGCACCTGTTCATCAATCAGATTTCCTCATATATCCGAATCACCCCCAAATCAACTTCATCGTCCCCCTTCTCAATGGTCAACTGCTGAATGATCGGCACATCGGGACCGCCGGCATTGAGCGTGTCTTCGCTGTACACATAAATCGTGTAATCCCCGGGGCGCATGCCATAAAAAGCAAAGTCTCCATCGTAATTGGTTCGCACCCGGTCGTCCGGCCCAATGCGGTCACCGTAAATAATGAAAACATCTTGGTCTGCGGCGGGATGCGGCGCTTGTGCAGAGGCCGGATTGACGATGACCAATCGTTTTTCGACCTCAACACTTCCCTGAATGGTCGTTGTACCCCCTTCACCAGCCGTGCGGCTGCATCCTATTAATGCGATCAAAACCAAGGCAAAAACTGCCGGATTCAACCTCCAATTCATCGAATTATTCGTCATTTGAAAAAATTGCATGCGCTTCATGAGGGTGCAAAGTAGTGCCTGAAGTAATTTCGAGCACAATCATGATGGTCCCACACGAAGAACATTCCCCTTTGCAGCACATCGGCCTCGGCGAAGGCCGCATTGAAATCATTTGCGGTCCCATGTTTTCGGGAAAAACCGAAGAACTGCTTCGCAGGGTGCGTCGCGCACAAATTGCCCACCAACCTACGGTGATTTTCAAACCTGCCACAGATACACGCTACAACAAGGATGCGGTCACCTCCCATGATTCCAATGCGCTTCCGTCCGTCACCGTTGCCAACAGCGAAGAAATTCTGAATTACCTCAAAAGCCAAGAAAGGCCCATCACCGTCATCGCAATTGATGAAGTTCAATTCTTCGACGACGGTTTG
>DLQB01000001.1:2175-7884 GCA_002477505.1 Flavobacteriales bacterium UBA7443 | reverse complement strand
AACAGATTGCTTTCTAACAAATAACGGACAAAAGGCCGTGCAGGTTGCCTTCGCTTTGTGCGCTAGACAAACATTGTTTTCAATCTAAGCCAACTGCTCTGTAAGCAACCTCATCTCGATGACAGGAGACATTCGCTCATGGAGGATTCGGTGGACGGAATCCGCAATGGGCGTTTCCACCGAAAACTGCTCTTTCATGCGATGAATTCCCTGAGAACCGTTGAATCCCTCCGCCACCATGTTCATCTCCATCATTGCCCCTTTGACACTGTATCCTTTGCCAATCATCATGCCCAAGGTCCGGTTGCGACTGTGCGGACTGTAGGCGGTCACCAACAAATCGCCGAGGTATGTGCTTTCCTTGACGTCGCGGTCCATTTGGTGCACCGCCGCCAGAAATCGCTTCATTTCTTGGGAAGCATTGCTGATGTATACGCTGAGAAAATTGTCCCCATACCCCAATCCCAATACGATTCCGGCGCCAATGGCGTATACATTCTTGAGCACCGCCGCCAACTCCGCTCCCACCACATCTTGGCTGGTTTGAACTCGGATGTAGCGCGTGGCAAATGCTTCTGACAAGGTTTGAGCCAGCTCCAAGTCCGGGCAGGCCATGGTGAGGTAACTCAGCTTTTCACGCGCCACTTCCTCTGCATGGCACGGCCCTGCTAATAAGCCAATGCGCTCGTACGGAACATTAAACTGCTTGTGCAAATAGCGCGCGGGGATGCTATCGTACTCCACCACCATGCCCTTGATGGCATTGATGATGATCTTGTCTTCCATGCCCTGCGGGTTGTGCGCTTGAATCACTTCATCCAAATGGATGGAAGGAATGGCAAAAATCAACACATCACTGGCATCGATGATTTCCTGCATGCTGTTGGAAACCGTGAGCTTATTGGGATCAAAGGCGATGCTTTGGATGTAATGCGGATTGCGGCCAAATTGCATCAAATGCTCCCGGGTTTCCTCCCGTCGTACCCACCAACTAAGGTGCTCTTCGTTGGTGAGCACCATCTTGGCAATGGCCGTGGCCCAGGAGCCGCTGCCGATAAGTCCGTAACGCAAGTTGGATGGCATGGGGCCAAAGGTAATGGAGAGCACCTTGTGTCTGTCGCAAAAGTGAGGAGGTACGGTTTCCGAGCGCTACCTTTGCCCTCGCATCCAGCACATTCGATAAAAACATGAGCGACGATCTTCTAAAAAAAGTCATCAGCCACGCGAAGGAATACGGCTTTGTGTTTCCTTCCAGTGAAATTTATGATGGCCTGTCCGCGGCCTATGACTACGGCCAACTGGGCGCGGAGTTGAAAAACAACATCAAGCAGTACTGGTGGACTGCAATGGTTCGGATGCACGAAAACATCGTTGGCATCGACGCTTCCATTTTCATGCACCCCACCACTTGGAAGGCTTCCGGACACGTTGATGCATTCAATGACCCGCTAATCGACAACAAAGACTCCAAAAAGCGCTACCGCGCCGATGTCTTGATCGAAGACCACATCGCCAAGATTGAAGCGAAAATCAATAAGGATGTCGTCAAGGCTGCAAAACGCTTTGGAGAGGCATTCGACGAACAGCAATTCCGCGAAACCAACGGACGCATTCTGGACCGTCAAAAGCAAATTGATGACATCAACAGTCGGTTCAAATCGGCCATGGAGGCGGATGATTTAGCGGCGGTCAAGGCCCTGATCGAAGACCTGGGGATTGCCGACCCTGACACCGGCAGCAGAAATTGGACCGACGTGCGGCAGTTCAACCTCATGTTCAAAACAGAACTGGGTGCCGTGAGCGGGGACAGCGGTGTGATCTACTTGCGGCCCGAAACCGCCCAAGGGATCTTCGTCAATTACCTCAACGTCCAGAAAAGCGGCCGTATGAAGTTGCCGTTTGGCATTGCGCAGATTGGAAAGGCCTTCCGAAATGAAATCATCGCCCGGCAGTTCATTTTCCGCATGCGGGAATTTGAACAGATGGAAATGCAATTTTTCGTCAAGCCCGGCACCCAAGAAAAGTGGTACGAATACTGGAAGGAGGCCCGCCTCAAATGGCACAAAGCCCTGGGGTTTGGCGAAGGCATGCACCGGTTCCACGATCACATCAAGTTGGCGCACTACGCCGACGCAGCAGCCGACATCGAATTCAACTTCCCCATGGGCTTCAAAGAGCTCGAAGGGGTGCATTCGCGCACGGATTTTGACTTGAAGCAACACGAAGAGCACAGCAACAAGAAATTGCGGTACTTCGATCCGGAGACCCAAGAGAGCTATGTGCCTTATGTCGTCGAAACGTCCATTGGGTTGGACAGAATGTTCTTGGCAACGCTGAGCGCGGCCCTTCAAGAAGAAACATTGGAGGACGGATCACAGCGCACTGTGCTCCGCATTCCGGCGCCTTTGGCCCCTGTCAAAGCCGCTGTATTGCCGTTGCTCAAAAAGGATGGATTGCCTGAAAAAGCGCGCGAAATCTTGAAAATGTTGCAACTCGAGAACAACGTCCAGTACGACGAGAAAGATGCAATTGGTCGCCGCTACCGCCGACAGGATGCCATTGGAACACCGCTCTGCATCACCGTCGACCACGACACCCTCACCGACCAAGCCGTGACCATCCGCGACCGCGACACCATGGCCCAAGAACGGATTCCTATTGCTGATTTGGCCGCACGTGTTCACGAAAAAGTGGGCCTTGCACAACTGTTTAACTCCAACTCATGAACCTGACCGATCTTCACCTTGAAGGCGAGCGAGCGCTGATCCGCGTAGATTTCAATGTGCCGTTGAATGAAGCGCGCGAAGTGACAGACGACACGCGCATTCGGGCAGCACTGCCAACCATCCAATACGTCTTATCACAGGGTGGATCCGTGGTGCTCATGTCCCATCTTGGAAGGCCAAAAGGACCCGATGCCCAATTCAGCCTCAAGCATATTTTGCCGCGACTGGAAGCGCTACTCGGTCAGTCTGTGAAATTCGCGCCCAATTGTGTGGAAGACACCGCACTCGATGTCACACAATCATTGAAGCCTGGAGAGGTTGCTCTTTTGGAAAACCTCCGCTTCCATCCCGAAGAAAAAGCCGGTGATGAATTCTTTGCAGGACAACTCGCTGAAAACGGAACCGTGTACATCAACGATGCCTTTGGTACAGCCCATCGCGCGCACGCATCCACAGCCGTGATTGCGAAATTCTTCCCCGAGGACAAAGCTTTTGGATTGCTGCTGGCGAAAGAAATCGACGCGTTGGAAAAAGTGCTTGCACACCCCCAGGCTCCCCTCACAGCCATCATTGGTGGGGCGAAAGTCAGTTCAAAACTGGGCATCATCGAACACCTCATCGGTCGCGTTGACCGATTGATTGTCGGCGGCGGAATGGCGTACACATTTGTTCAAGCGCAAGGCGGAAAAATTGGCAATAGCCTTGTAGAATCGGAAATGCACCCACAAGCGCTGGCCATTTTGGAAAAGGCAAAAGCCACTGGCACCGAACTGTTACTCCCGCACGACACCTTGATTGCGGATCAATTCGCGGCGGATGCGGCCACGGATGTTGTACCCACAGAAGCCATCCCAGACGGATGGATGGGACTGGACATTGGGCCAGAAACCACGCAACGATTTGTCGAAGCGGTGCTAAGCTCAAAAACAGTCCTCTGGAATGGCCCTATGGGCGTATTTGAAATGGACGCCTTCGCCAAAGGGACGAACGCTGTGGCCGATGCACTTGCAGAAGCAACTTCCGAAAGCGGTGCATTCACGCTGATCGGGGGTGGAGATTCTGTGGCTGCCATCAACAAGGCTGGCTTGGCCGATAAGGTCAGTTATGTCAGTACCGGGGGTGGCGCGATGCTCGAATACTTGGAAGGCAAAGAATTGCCAGGAATCGCTGCCATTCGGTCATGAAGAGCACACGCTTCGTTGGGCTTCTGCTTATGTGTATGCTTGCTTGGAGTGCATCGCTGCTCGCCCAAGACCGCGTCAATGTATACCCTGACAACCGAATGCTTTGGAGCGAAATGATGCTGCATGCTGAACAAGGGCTCATCCGAGAAGGCAGGGACTGGCGGGGAAACGTGCTCTGGACGACCCGTCCGGGAGAATTGTTTGAAGGGTATTCATCCAGTGCATTTGACTTAAAATTCACCGTGCGCGATGGTCATTTGATCCAAGGCGATTCAAATTTTAGCGATGCCATTTTGTACACCTTGGACGGCCATACGATCTACATTGGCGACAGTACTTTTCCTCTGGATTTGGTCTACACACTTCAGCCGGATGCCCTTGACCCAAGCGCCTTTGGCTTGTACAAAGAAGACAGCATTAGCATGTTCGATCGCATATGCGTGTTTGAAGGCAAGCCCACTCCTGAAGTATTGTTTGGGTTTCTGCTGGCGCTAGGCCTGCTCTGAACCTATGGGCTGAATCAGGCTACTGCCTCCAGTGCCTCCACATGGAACTCAAATTGCTCCATGATTTGATTGGTGAGCAGCTTTTCACAAGCTTCCTTTACTTGCGATTCCGCTTCGGCTTGATTGGCAGCTTCCAACTCCAACGTGATGTGTTTGCCAATGCGGACGTTGCCAATGCCGGCAAGTCCAATGTTTTTCATGTTGCTCGAAACGGCCTTTCCTTGAGGATCCAACAAAGCTGGCAGGGGCATGATGTCAATGGAGGCGCTGAATTTCATGGTCGAAACTTAAGAATGTGTGGTGTTCGGTTGAATGAATTTTCCGAAGAATGCATACAAAAGTAACGCGGCTTGCAATCCCAAACCGAATGCGCGGCCAAAAATTGCCACCACGATTCCAACAATGACCAGCGCTACCAAAAGCACAATTCGCTTGCGGTCGTATTCGGGTGTTTTGCCCCATCCTTTGAGATCCATCATGGGGCGGTCGCTGATCATCCACCATGGAATTAGCGTGGAACCGATGAAGACGGATGCCACAACCGTGACCATGCCCCCAATCCCATACAAACCCCACGAACCAAACATCTCGTACTGAGCAGCCGTGAGCAAAATGCCGATCCACCACAACGCACCAGCGGGTGCAGGCATCCCACGAAATCCCGTTCCATCTGATCCCGCAGCATATTCAACATTGAATCGGGCCAAGCGCCAAGTCGCGGCCATGGCCATGGTCAAGGGTAAAAACTTCAAGGCTGCTGGAATCGCGGGCGCCCACGCATGCAAAAACATTATCCCCGCAATGGCAGGAGTAACACCGCTGGAAACCGCATCTGCAATGCTATCCAGCTGCAACCCCATCGGACCTTCGGTTCGGGTCCAGCGCGCTACGATTCCGTCCAGCAAGTCAAACAGCTGACCCGCCATCCAAATCATTGCCAACGCCAGCATCCCCCATCCGCGCTCGCCTTGGGCCAATGCGCCATATTCCGAGAACGATTCACCTGTGAGGTTCCCATTCACTGCCGCACCAAAAGGCCAAATGAACAGCCCAATGATCACCAGTACACCGGACAACAAGTTGCCCATGGTCAATGCGTTGGCATAATATTTATGAAGTCCCATGCCACGAAAGTACATTTCTCCGCCTAGGAATGTAACCTCCCCCCGTCGTTTTCGTATATTTGCTGTCCTGTTTAACGTAAATAGGATTTGAGGGTCCGATGGCCGAGTGGCTAGGCTCAGCTCTGCAAAAGCTGCTACAGCGGTTCGAATCCGCTTCGGACCTCAACGA
>DLQB01000001.1:0-2132 GCA_002477505.1 Flavobacteriales bacterium UBA7443 | reverse complement strand
GTGTATACATGTTGTGGACCTGATGGAATTTGGAGCTAGTTGCAATTGAGGCGGTAGTTTGACAAAAACGAGGCGTCATTCATGTCTCAACCTTTCTTGCTTGTTAGAATCTCCGATACATTCGCTTCGATGGTGTCGCACAATGCATTGAGAGGCAAATCGTTTTCATCCACGCCAAAAGGATCCTCGATCTCTTCCGCAATCAACTCCACACTGACCAAAATGTAAAAAACAAGCATTACCACGGGAACGCTCCACCACGCAAAGGTTCCTACAAAGCCGATGGGCAAGGTCACAACGTAGAGGAAGATGAACTTCTTTAAGAACATGCTATAGCTGTGGGGGACGGGAGTCTTCAGAATGCGTTCACAAGCCCCAAGGATATCAATCATACGCTCGAGGTTTTGAGCGACGAGCCAATGTTGCTGAGCAGAGAGTTCCCCCTCCGCTAATAATTTTGCAGAATGGCGCTCCATCGATTGTGCCCAAGCATTGGGAACGTGTTCGAACCCGGCAAGATCCGACTCGCCCGGGGAAACAGCAGGATGAGACTGATTGGGCCGGAGGTGATCCCGCAAGGCCTTTGCAAAGCTGGGTATAGCATGGTTGAAATGTGCGTGAGCGGCGTCATTGTCTGTGAATTCGTGCAGACGGAGCGCCAGTGTTCGCGAGACATTCACCAAGGATCCCCATTGCTTCCGACCCTCCCACCATCGGTCATAAGCGGTGTTGGTCCGAAACACCAAAAACAAGGAAAGCACAAACCCCAATAACGAGTGCACCGCATTGCTCAATTGTATGGGTTGCTCCAGCAATTCGAGCTCGACATAGCAAATGCCTGCCGTGAATACTCCCATAACAGCCATCGCCGGCAATAATTTCCGCAGAACTTGGCGGTTGTACGCATGGAAAATGAGGCTGAACCAGCTCTTTGGGTTGTAGTGAATCATGGGGAAATCAAAAGTGAAAAATAATAAACAGCCCAATTGGGAGGCTCTAACGGCCCCAAAACAATAAAAGTACTACAAGCTATTGGCGTTACTGCTTAGCGTTTCACTTCATTGAACTTGAAATCTCATTGCCAATTTAATAGAGCGTCGCGAATTTCTAATTTCCGCTTTCATTGTGTGGGGTTTAAGGCCTATACTAGCTTTTTTCCGAGGGACCGACCTTGTGTTGATTCCCATAAATAATTGAAAATGAGTGACCTAGGAATAGACAGCATCATTATTGGTCTCATTAGCGCCTATTTTGGCGTGATCATTCTAATCGTTCTAGTGTTCATCATTGCCGGTTGGCGTTTGTTTTCCAAGGCCGGCAAACCAGGGTGGGCGATTATCATTCCATTTTACAACCTTTACATCTACACCCAAATCATCCAACGACCCGGTTGGTGGATCCTGCTTTATTTCAGCATCGCCATCCCTGCCGTCGGTGCGTTAGCCTTGGTGTTTTTGAGCATCGTTGACCAACTTCGGCTCGCCAAAGTTTTCGGTCGCTCAGCAGGGTTCGGCGTAGGGCTCATTTTGTTGGGCTGGGTTTTCTTCCCCATTCTGGCTTTTAGTGGAAGTCAGTATGATTCCCATCGTGTCGTGGAGGGGGAGTTGATTTAACACAAGTGTCGGCCTGAAAACCAGGATAGATTCGGGCGCAAAGCGCTTTCGTTTTCATTATGTTTGAGACTTACAATCTACTTTCTTTATGAAAACCAAATCCACTCTTTTAACGGGAATGATTCTTTTGGGGAACATTGCATTTGCACAGCCCGCGAATGACATCTGTGACGATGCCATTGACATCTCTGAATTACTCACGGGAGAAATTGGCGCGGGTGCTGAGCTTGGAACGTATTCCAACATCGAAGCCACCGGCGAACCTGAACTCGCGGCCGATCTCATTGACCTTTGGTTTGATGCCGCCGCTGGGGAGACCGAGCCATCGATCGACCAATCGGTTTGGTTTCGATTCACTGGCGATGGAGGCGTTTATCAGATGATCACAGGGAACTGGTGTGCCGGAGCAGCGATGTACGCCAATGACACTCAAATGGCGTTGTACAGCGGAGCGTGCGATGATCTAACCCTCGTCACGGCCAACGATGACATGGCCTACATGTGGGCCAGCGAATGGGG
>DLQB01000154.1 GCA_002477505.1 Flavobacteriales bacterium UBA7443 | reverse complement strand
TTCCAACTTATCCAATTTCTCTTGAGAGGATATGACCGTTGGGCTCAATTCAATGGATTTCAAGTAGTTCTCCTTGGCCGCATCTGCATCGCCCATTTCCACGTAGTAATCTCCCCTGCTGTCGTAAGCATTGGCCACATCTGGCGCCAACCGAACATACATGTTGAAGCAATCCAAGGCTTTCTCCATGTCCTCCTGGTCCATGTACCAATAACCCAACAAATTGTACGCCCCACCTATCGCACCCCAACGCTTCGTCGCTTGGTCCAAGACAATTTTCGCTTCAGCACTTAAATCCGACGCCATCAGAACCCACGCGAGATTGACCTGCGTGACAGGAGAATCAGGTGCCAAAGAATGAGCCATTTGCGCATTCTGGAGGCGGTCTCCGTGGACAGAAGAAAGTGACTTCAACAAATAAGTTATGGCTGGGTCTTCATCTTCCGCTTGTTCAAGTCCTTGAGCGATGAGGCGATTCCATTCCTCTCCGTCACTCATGAACCATGCTTTCCACATGTTCCCATAACCGGCCATTGCCATCGAAGGATCCATCTCAAGCAACGAATCGGACAAGGCACTTGCTTTGTCGACATCACCTTGCATTGAGTGATACAGCATCGTGTAACACAGGTCTTCTGCACCTTCGACTTCCGAGGTCACTTCAAAGCCATTCTTCGCAAGCAAACCACCATTCACATGGAACCAACGATCCCAGCGGTAGCCGTCACCTTCTTGAACAACGGTACCGTGGAAATATCGATCACCGGTGAAGCTGAAATTGTGGAAATGGACAACACCCATTACGCTTGCAACAGGCCCGGTGACCTTCAACTCAAGAATATCCACGGTTACTGAATCCTCGTAGAACCATTCAGCCGTTACGTTATCGAGGTTGACGTTTTTAGGTGCATCCATGTTCGGATGGAAGTACATCGATTCTGTTGACAATCCCGCTTTGTATGGTTCAACGGCCTTTTCAAAACCCACTTGAGCCGTGATGTGCTCAATGGCAAAAGCCTCAACTTCTGATTCCGACAAACTTGCGGGTTGCGTGCCACAGCCAATTGCGAGCATAAGGATCGCTGTAAAAAAGATGTAATTTTTCATGATGTTTTGGTTAATTGGGGCAAACTAAAACCATCCTCACCAAAATCCCAAATCCACGGCAAAACATCACGAATCCATTCCCATTGGAAACGAAAAAGCCGGCTTTCGCCGGCTTTTTCAATGTCGTTGTGGGTCCGTGATTTATTTCACCTGGTCCACTACTGCCTTGAACGCTTCAGGATGATTCATCGCTAAGTCAGCTAAAACCTTGCGGTTGAGTTCAATGCCCTTCTTCGAGCATTTTCCCATGAATTCGCTGTATGACATGCCGTGCTGGCGTGCACCCGCATTGATTCGTTGGATCCAAAGGGATCGGAACTGACGCTTGCGTTGCTTTCGTCCAGAGTATGCGTAAAGAAGTCCTTTCTCTACGGCGTTCTTGGCGACGGTCCAAACATTCTTACGGGCACCGTAGTACCCTTTGGCCATTTTGAGGATTTTTTTTCTGCGCGCCCTCGACGCGACTGAGTTGGTTGCTCTTGGCATTTTTAAAGTTCTTTTTGGTAAGCGGCGCTGGACATATCCAGACTTGACAAACCGATTACCGGGTTAAACGTACCGGTTGGTTGGTGTTGATCAGGCAATTACGCGCAAAGCTGCGCCTTGATGCTCTTGACATCAGCTTTAGCAACTGTTGTCGTATGCGTCAAGTTCCGCTTCTGCTTCGTTCCCTTCTTGGTCAAAATGTGACTTTTAAAGGCGTGCTTTCGCTTGATCTTTCCACTTCCCGTGAATTTGAAACGCTTCTTGGCGCTTCCTTTGGTTTTCATCTTCGGCATGGCCTCGGATTTTATGATTGGTTATTTTTTCTTCGGATTGAAAAGAACGGTCATTCTCTTTCCCTCGAGCCGTGGCAGCTGTTCAACTGTTCCGTACTCTTCGAGTTCTTGGGCAAACTTCAGAAGCAAGATTTCACCTCGCTCCTTGAAGACGATGGTCCGTCCTCGGAAGAATACATAAGCTTTGAGCTTAGAGCCTTCTTCCAAAAACTTCTTGGCGTGTTTCAGCTTAAAATTGAAATCATGGTCATCCGTGTTCGGTCCGAATCGAATTTCCTTGACAACGACCTTCTGCTGCTTGGCCTTCATCTCCTTTTGCTTCTTCTTCTGGTCGTAGAGGAATTTCTTGTACTCGATGATCCGGCAAACAGGTGGGTCGGCATTGGGTGAAATCTCAACCAAATCCAATTCCAGTTCTTTCGCCAGCGCCAACGCTGCTGGAGTCGACATCACTGCCGAATCCACGTTGTCTCCCACCAATCGGACTTCCGACACGGTAATCTTGTCGTTAATCTTGTGAAGATCTTCCTTTCGGACGCGGCCCCTGTACGGGGTCCTTTTTCTACGAATTGCTATAGCTCAGGATTTTAAAATGACACAAACTTTATTTCAACATCTCCGCAATCTCTGACTGAATCAGTTCAGCGAATGCTTCGACGCTCATACCTCCGGCATCACCTTCTCCCTGCTTTCGCACCGAGACGGTTCCATCTTTGGCCTCGCTTTCTCCCAGTATGAGCATGTAAGGAACCTTTTCCAATTCGGCGTCGCGAATCTTCTTTCCCACCTTCTCAGACCTGTCGTCAACGAGGGCGCGAATATCGTGATTTTCAAGGACTTTTGAAACACTTTCGGCATATTCATTGAAACGATCCGAAATGGGCAGGATTTTTACCTGTTCAGGCGTGAGCCAGAGCGGGAATTTCCCTGCACAATGTTCGATCAGAATCGCTACAAATCGCTCCATAGAACCAAATGGCGCACGGTGGATCATCACGGGGCGATGCTTTGTGTTATCCGCACCGGTGTACTCCAACTCAAATCGCTCGGGCAAATTGTAATCGATTTGCACCGTACCCAGCTGCCACTTTCTCCCAATCGCATCACGGACCATAAAGTCAAGCTTGGGGCCATAAAAGGCTGCCTCGCCCAATTCCACTACAGTCTTCAATCCTTTTTCGTCCGCTATTTCTTGGATGGCGCGCTCCGCTTTGTCCCAGTTTTCATCCTTTCCGATATACTTCTCTGGGTTTTCAGGATCGCGCAGACTTACCTGGGCAATGAAGTCTTCAAATTTCAATGTGCGGAAAATGTAAAGAACCAGGTCGATGACCTTTCCAACCTCTTCTTTGACTTGGTCTACCGTACAAAAAATATGGGCATCGTCTTGCGTAAATCCCCGCACACGGGTCAGACCATGCAATTCACCTGATTGTTCGTAGCGGTATACCGTTCCGAATTCAGCAAATCGCACCGGTAAATCTCGGTAACTGCGCGGCCTCGCTTTGAAGATTTCGCAGTGATGCGGACAATTCATAGGCTTCAGCAAGTACTCCTCTCCTTCCGCAGGTGTATTGATGGGCTGAAAACTGTCCTCTCCATATTTCGCGTAATGACCGGAAGTGATGTACAGCTCCTTATTTCCGATGTGTGGCGTGAT
>DLQB01000126.1 GCA_002477505.1 Flavobacteriales bacterium UBA7443 | reverse complement strand
AAACCCTTGGTACATCGCACCGAAATTCAGCGATGCAAAGCGTGAATCGTCTTACCACCTCTTTACCATGCGCATTGCAGGCTTCAAACGAGCGCAACGGGATGATTTGATGGCACACCTGAAAGAAAATGGCATTGCAAGCAATGTCCATTTCATGCCACTTCCCCTCCTAACCTTGCACCAAAATCGTGGGGAAAACATCGCGGACTATCCCCACAGTGCGATGGCCTTTGAAGGGTTAATCAGTTTGCCCCTGCATCTGGACATGGACTTCGACGACATTCACTACATCCACGCAATATGCGCGGCTTACATCGACAAGGCGCTGGACAATGGCTAAACGTGCATTCGACGTATTGAGCTCACTGCTGGCGCTTATCGTTCTCTCGCCCTTGCTCTTCATCATCGGTATCATCGTTCGCAACGAAAGCGAAGGCGGTGCTTTTTTCCGTCAAATTCGCGTAGGAAAAAACGGGGAACCCTTTACGCTTTTGAAATTTCGTTCTATGCGCGCGAATGGTTCAGGGCCCTTGATCACCGTCGGTGAAAAAGACGCAAGAATTACCGCATCTGGGCAATGGTTGCGCCGCACCAAGTTGGACGAATTGCCCCAACTTTGGAATGTACTCAAAGGAGATATGAGCATTGTTGGTCCTCGACCGGAAGTCCCCGAGTATGTGAAACTCTACGATGAAGAAATGCTCCCTGCATTGGATGTTAGACCGGGGTTAACAGATCCCGCGAGCATCGAGGCATTTGATGAAGGAGAGGAACTTGCTTCATCCGATGAGCCGGAGGCGTACTATCGAAATGTGATTCTCCCACGCAAAGTGCGGGCGCAGGTGGCCTACGCGCGTCGGTCCAATTTACTCTCGGATGGGAGGATAATCGCCCGAACGTTGCTCCGAATTCTCAAACGCTGAGAGAAGGGGTTCGAAGAGGGAAAGGAACCGATTCGATCGTTCTTCCCCGCTCGACTCCCGGGTGGCAAACGCCACATTTCGAACGAGCCGTTGAATGATTTCCATCGGGTGCGAAGGACGCCAGTGCTGCACCGATTCGCCTTCTCCTGCCTCCACCAAAAACTCTGAAACCTCATCAACTCCGATGACAGAACCTTGGCTGTACGGATTGATGTAAAACAATATTCCCGATTGGCCTTTGGTCACTCCGGGTTCATTGACATGGGCCACATCGCAGTAAGCCAAGATGAAGTGGTTCGGCAAATTCACCCCTCGGAGCGGTATATCGAGCGCTCGCGCCACTGCTAGATAGAGCACACCCAACCCAATAGGGTTCCCCTTCTTCTGTTCCAAAACACCACTTGGCAATGCTTCCATCGGCACGTGCGGCAGACGTCGAGCACTCTCCATCGAACGCAAACTGAAAAAGACATGGTTGAGAATGCGCACTTGTTCCAGCGCTGTTTGCTCCTCATTCATCTCCAACCAAATTTCCTTCTTCAAGGCTTCAAACCGCTCCATGGATTCCGCCACATTCCATGTGGGGTCCAATGCAGAATGCACCAATTGCACGCCTTTCCACAAATCCGTTCCACCGAGATCCATCCAATCCGCCAAGGCATCTTTCACATCCGTTTGCTGAAGACCTTCCTTGAGCAACGCGAGCCGTCCTTTGATGAGTCCGTCCTCTTGCTGAGTGGATTCCGCTGATTCTACGAAAGGCAGAACTTCTTTTCCTTTGGATAAAAGGCGTTCGCGAACATGTGTATATACCGTTTCGTCAGGATCATCCATCAGAGCCAACAACGCGTGAATTTCAGAAATACTCATATCAATCTGCTCATCGGAGGTGTGATTTCCGCTCCTTGGGTCCCAAATCTAGTCGCTGAACTTCCTGCTATTCGACGTTAAAAAATCACTTTTCCAATTGCCTCTGTGGAATGCATGGGGCTTAATTTCCGTATCTTTAAGAAGTGAGCATAGCCAAAAACAACTTTATGGCGCGTTGGAATCCAGCCGTTCTTGACCAGAACCGGTTGTTTTACGCAATGTGGTCCACGATGCTGTTCTTGATTCTCATTTGGGGAGTGTTCTGGATCAACGAAGTGTATGCACTCAATTTGCGGCAATTTGGAAATCATCCGGGCAAATGGCAAGATTGGTCAGGGCTCTTCACATTCCCATTTTTGCATGGGGACCTCGAGCATCTGTGGAACAATACCGCCACCTTCTTCACGCTGAATGGAATGCTATTCTACTTCTACCGATCCATTGCATTGCGCGTTTGGGCATTGCTCTTTGTAAGCTCAGGACTCGGCCTATGGCTCTTCGCATCAGGTGGGAATCATATCGGCGCAAGCGGCCTTATATACGCGCTCGCTGCTTTTCTCTTCGTTTCAGGCGTCATCCGAGATTCCAAATTGCTCTTGCGCATTTCACTTGTGGTTGCATTTCTCTACGGAGGAATGGTATGGTGGATGCTTCCCGTCGATGGCCATATTTCGTGGGAAGGTCATTTATCAGGAGCCATCAGTGGATTGATCATGGCTCTGCTCTTTCGAAATTCAGGCCCCTTGCCCGATTTGCCCATTTTTAGTGAAGACGATCCTACTGAACCCTTGCCGGAATGGTGGGCATTGGCTCACCCCGATCATCCGGACGTTTTGGCCATGCGCGAGGCCGAGGAAAAGTCAGGGAACCTGAGCACGCATGCGACATCGGGAGATTCTCCACGCGTGATTTACCACATCCAGAAAAAAGACGAGTAGCCTAGCAACAGCCGAGAAAATGAAGCGAGCGATTAAGCGTTCAACATCACTGGCATCACCAGCATCAGCACATCTTCTCCGGCTTCCTCTGGCTCTGAAGGCTTGATGATTCCGGCGCGGTTTGGCGCGGACATTTCTAACGAAACCTCTGCACTGGATAGGTTATTCAGCATGTCCATTAAGAACCTGCTATTGAAACCGATTTCCATGTCTTCACCCGAATAGCTGCAATTCAACCGCTCATTGGCCTCATTCGCAAAGTCCAAATCTTCCGCACTGACGTGCAACTCACTTCCTGCAAGTTTCAAACGAACCTGATGGGTCGTTTTGTTCGCGAAAATGGAAACACGGCGAATGGCTTGAAGAAAGCTCTGCCGATTGATGACCATGCGGTTGGGGTTTTCTTTTGGAATCACCGCTTCATAATTGGGATACTTCCCTTCAATCAGACGGCAGACAATGGTAACATCCTCGAACTCAAAACGTGCATTGGAGTCGGTGTAAGTCATCGTCACCTTTTCCGCATGCGATGCTGCATTTTTCAGCAGGTTCAATGGCTTTTTTGGAACAATAAATTGAGCCCCGGCAGAAGCCTGAACGTCTGTACGCGCATACCGCACCAAGCGATGTGCATCCGTCGCTACAAATCGCACACTGTCCGGATAAAACTCGAAATAAATGCCCGACATGACGGGGCGTAAATCATCATTTCCTGCGGCAAAAAGTGTGCGATTGATCGCCGTGATCAAAGTATTTGCCTCCACGCTCATTGCAGCGCCATCCTCCAATGCTGGCGCCTGCGGGAATTCGTCCCCGTTCGCTCCAGTCAATTTGTACTTGCCCGCATCACTTGTCAATTCAATCGCCATGGTGGCGGCATCTACCTTGAATGTCAACGGAATGTCTGGAAATGCCTTGAGAATGTCGAGCAACATCTTAGCAGGCACCGCAATCGATCCCGTGTCTTCGGTCTTCACCTCCAATTTCGTGGTCATCGTAGTCTCGAGATCACTTGCTGAGATCACCGCAACGCCCGGGCCCAACTGAAAGAGGAAATTATCCAATATGGGCAGCGTATTGCTACTATTCAACACTCCGCTCAGGGAAGACAAATGGCGCAGTAATTGACTGCTTGATACGATAAAATGCATGGATTCTATTTGTACTTCAAAGATGCTCCAACATCTCGTTTTCTGGTACCATCTGTTCTTGATTATTTTTCCACACTTGATGAACCGATTTTGATGGTTCTTCAACAAAAACAGCTAAATTGGTTCCATGAAAACCGCCACCTTCAATGCCATTTTGGCCGTTGCCTTCGCTTTTACGACTTCTTACGGATTCGGACAATCGGAAGCGATTCAGCCAAACTTTCTCGACGTCCACATCAATCAAGGCACGTCGCGCGCCGAATTGTCGCAATTCCAAAAGGAAATGCAAGCGTATAACATCGGGTTTCGTTACGACCTCATCGAATGGAATGAAGGCCAACTCCAGAGCATCCGTTTTGCGGTGCGTTTGCCGGATGGTACCATGCGACGGAATGTGTACGAAGCCATGGACGCTGAAACAGACATCTGGATTCGACTCGAAGGAAGCGGAGAAGAACGCATTTTCTGTGCGGGCTCAGATTGCGGCGAGTAATCCTGCATCGCACCCCGGCCCACGGCGTCAATCAAATACGAGCCACAGCAGCTAGAACTTGATCAACGGCAATGCCTGTGCCGCATTGAAAATGACCCAAGGGACAGGCGCTTTTGCCGTGCATTCCACACGGCCTGCAGACCAGCTCCTCCTTTTTCTCAACGACAACGGAAAGGCTGGATAGCGGACCAAAGCCAAATGACGGCACAGTGGAACAGAAAATTGCCACCGTTGGCGCATTGACAGCACTTGCCATATGCATGGGACCGCTATCATTGGTCACCACCCATCGTGCAGCCTTCATCCAACCAGCAGATTCGAGCAAGGACAAATCCGTTCGAATTTCCAATCGATCGTGGCTACTTTGGCGCGCAATTTCTCGCAACTCCTCCGCGTCTGCTGGCCCCCCTATCAAAACAATCCGCCGATTCGGTGATTGAATTGCTTCGGCATCAAGCCAGGCAATCCAACGGTCCAATGGCCATTTCTTGGTCGCCCATTGGCTCGCGGGAGCTGCGATTCCGAACTCCCCTTCCGCCTCGCTAACTCCCACATTATCGGCGGGATACAACTTAGGGTTTCGTGGAACTTCCGATTCGACCCAAGGAGTGAGCAATCGGTGGTTGCGTTCAATTTCGTGTTCACCATTGCCCCATGCGTGCTCTTCGGAATGCGCAAATAACCACGACATTGGATGCGATGAAAATCCGGAACACGTTTGAGCACCCGAAAGCAACGCCAAAATCCCGGAGGAAGCATGTCGATGCGGCGTTACCAAGACATCGAAACCAATGCCCCTCAGCTCAAGGCCCAACGCTACGAGATTTCGGTAACGCGCAAAATGGTTTTTCGATTTCTCCCACACGTGCAATCCACTCAAAAAGGGATGGCCTTGAAACAAGCTTTTGTTTCCCGAACGGACCACCAAGTGCAAGTGGTCCTTCGGATGGGCAGCATGCCACGATTCGATCATGGCAGTAGCCAAAATAGCGTCGCCAATGAAGGCGGTCTGAACGAATAGTATGCTGCGGGGCTTTCCCATGCCACGAAGATACGCGGTGTTCTCTGTGCGCCGTAAATTGCGGCATGAGCCGATGGATTGGAATTGATTTTGGAGTAGTGCGCACTGGACTCGCGTACACTGATGCCGCAGGGCTCATGGCATTTCCCGACCAAACGGTTCCAACAAACACACTGATGTCAAGGCTGGAAAATCTGGTGAATGCCGAGCCTTGTGCCGGTTTTGTGCTCGGTCTTCCCAATGCATGGGCATTAAACAAACAGGAAGCAGCCACGCACAGCACCGGTCCTATCCTCGAATTCCAGCAGCAACTTCGAAAAAAATGGCCCACACTGCCCGTGCATTTGGTCGATGAAACCAATACGAGCAAAGAAGCGGTTCAAGCCTCCATTGCCGGCGGGATGAAAAAGAAGAAGCGCAGGGAAAAGGGGTCGCTCGATTCGGTTGCCGCCGCGCTCATTTTGCAGCGATTCTTAGCCCAAAAAGGACCCGAACGCCTGGGCTGAATCAGTCTTTGCTCGACTGAAAAACCTCAATTTCAGCATTCGCTTTGACAAGGTTGCTGAACGTTCCTTGATAACGGGTCGCTCGTACAATGTGATTATCGATCCAATGGTAATTGCCTCCACGGGGTTTCCCCATCAACAAACCGTGGTACAAGAAACCATGCTTATCCAACCACGCCTCAGTCACCGCACGATGCTCCTCAGTCCTTGATGTGAAAAACGTAATGACATGTCCTTCCGCGTGCCATTGATTGAGGGTCTCCAACGCGTCTGGAAATGGCTCGCAGGTCGCCATCCGCTCCGGTTCCTCATTGGGGACATCATCCGTAATCGTCCCATCAATATCAATCATGTAATTCTTGATGTCGGATGGAAGCTGAGGAGAGGCTTCGAGGCCCGCCTCGTCTTTTACCGCTTCCAATTTTACGTGTGATACGTTTGGTCGTCCCTTGGATGCTTCTGGCTTGTCATTCATGGTTCAAAAATAGTCCTACCTCCCGACTCTCGCAATCTTTCAATGGGTCACCGAAAGACCATAAATTGAGGTTCATCCACTTCTTTAAGTGCTTCGAGCCATTTTTCTGCAAAATCAGACCAATTTCCCATGGCACTGCAAAGCGCCATAGCACTGAGCACACGCTCCTGTGGCGCACCACCTGGGCTGATCCACTGATCGAAGATGGCCGAGATGTTTGCTGCGTCCTCGTGCCGCTGCTGCTTGATGATTTTTCGCCATTTTTTCTTCACTGCCGCGAGCTCCTTCTCCATTTTTGTTAAGGTGGCCCGGGTGGTGGGCATTGCGGACTCATGAATGCCCTTTGCATGATTCTCCAATGCCTCGGACCAACGATCAAATGAGGCTTGAATATCCCCATGGAGCTGCAAAATATGATCTGCCCATTCATTGACAGCTTGCTCCCCTCGCCATCCCAACATGGTTGGGTTCCAATTCAGCTCCTCACAAACTTGCGAAGCCTCAGCATTCAAAACCAACGCCCCATCCCGGACCAACAATGCGGGTTGATGAACCTCGTGATGCTCGAAGGCCTCGGCCAGCAACAACCAGTAGCTGACTTCCGAAGGACCGCCGACAAAAGCCACACTTTCTAATAAGAACTCCTGGTACAGCGGACGCAACGCCACATTTGGCGAATGCTGCTCCGGTCTTAATGTTTGCCATGCATCTGCCCCAACCGTTTCCTGCCAGCGATCAGCACGTTGCCGAGACCCGCCATCGGTTAGAACAAATAAGTTGTTATCCCGAGCTTGGATTTGAGGCGTTCCAAACAAACTTTCGAATTTTAGCGCAGCCTCCTTCACAAATGGAGCGACGCCATTGCCTTGCCATTCAGCGCGCCAGAGGTGCATCGCCATGGATTTCAATTCCGCATCATTGCCGTCAATGACCAAAACCTCCAAATCGCCGAACCACTCGACCACCCATTTTCGAAGGCGATCCGCAAGGGGCATGGGACCGGAATGCCATTCTGCATTGTCTATTTTGTTTGCATCCGCCCAATTGTGCCATGAGCGCTCGGCATCTGCCGTCCAGACCAACTCGCCCACAGGACCGCTTTTTTCAACGCCTTCTGGGTTCCATTGGAAGGATTCGCCGCTGGGTCCATGTGTCGCCTTGATCTCCTCAAAATCGTGGTCTTCGGAAGCCAACCAAAAAACAGAAACCGCCGTTTGCCCTTCTGCTGTGATTCGTCGCGCCCAGCGAACAGCGGAAAGAATCTTGTAATGGAAATACGCCGGTCCACCCCCTGCTTGCAATTGGTGTCCCGCAGTCACCACATGCGCCCCTTGTTCGAATGCCTCAAGCGCCGCAGGCATGGGCGCACCGCCTCGGTTGTATTGCTGACGCAGGACCTCCGCAATCTTTTTCCGACGATCGAGATCCACCCGGTAAGGGGACTTTAATCGGGCTTGAATGCCTTTCCAATTGCCGCCCCACTTCCAAAGTTGTCGGTAAGATTCCGAGTTCCGCGTCCATTCCGCAGCCGGGGATTGTTTTTTCAATGCATCCGATTGCGCATAATGAGCGTTAGAAGATCTCATGGAGAATGCAGAACAGCTTTTAACGGATCAAAGACAAGGATCCTGATTTTGAAAAGACCTTGCCGTTCGGATCAACAACATCCAATTTCCAAACATACGAACCAGATTCAACGGACTTGCCCTGTTGATTGTTTCCGTCCCAACTGACGTCGTTGTTGAATCCTGAAAATATCATTTCACCCCAACGGGAATAAACCTGAAATGAGCGAATCGAGACATTTTCACATACCGGCATAAAAACATCGTTATCGCCATCTCCGTTGGGTGTGAAGGCGCTCGGCACAAACCAAGAAGGCGCTGCTTCTAAGTCCGCAAGGGAAACTCCTGGCTTCGCATTCGGACCACGATCGGGCAATGCCTCATCAGAACCGATAGCAGCCGCTGGGCTCAGCGAAATGCCATCCACAAAGCAATACACCTTCGAAGGACTCGCCCCTTGCTCAGCTGTTACGTTGCCAGCTTCATTTCCAAACAAACCCCAAGCAAAATTTGTCCAAGGCTCTTGGGCAATAAAATTGAATGAAATTTGCTGCCATTCCCGGTTGTAAAAAACCTGAGAAAAAACAAATTGAGGCGGGAGGTCAATGCATGCTTCTCCCAGTTGTTGCAGCGGGCCTTCCGAAAACCGCATCCCCATGCCACTCAACCCCAACCCCGCGTTCGAAAACTCCGTAATCTCGCCATTGGTCATCTGGAACGTCATCAGGTACCGCTGGCCAACAATGAGCGCTTCGCTGAATGAGCCACTGATGTACTGCCGGCGGCCTTCATTCATCATATCGTACGGCGAAAAACCGGCAATGGCCATGCCTTGATACGGTGAAACAATTGCGATTGGCGTTTCGGGCAAATCCCCGGCATCGGATCCCAGAACATGGAACAAATCGGGGGCACTTGTCACTGTGCCAATGTTCAGCCAATGCGTCGCCAACTCAATGGCTCCAGGTTGGGATGGGTATCCTGTGACTTGTTCGAAGCCACCGTTCAACACCGTCTGTCCAACACCGAGGGTCGTTGCCATCAAAAAACAGACCCCGATCAGGGAGTTCAAAAAGTGCTTTGATTTACGCATTGCCTTCACAAGATAGGTGTTTCAAAATGAATCAACGGTATGACCCGGACTTTGTCCGGGATATTCTGAAGACGTCGATCCCAATCCCAACCCAACGATTTTGAATGCTCTTCGGCATGATTTGTACGACGCCGTGGGCAGCCAAGCGCCAGTTATTGGAATCACCGAGGACCTTGCCGAATTTAAAACTGGCCAACGGCATCAATCGCCAAGCCTCCACCGATCGCCTGTGCCATGGAACTCCATCGAGCGCTGGTGCTTCGATTTCCAATCGATGGCTTGCTTGGCTATTGACCATGCCGCCCGCGTGCATTTGCAGCCTCCACCCCAAGCGGTGGCTAAAATCAAAACCCAATTCAAAGGTTGCAGCGATCACCGTATTCCGACGGACTTCCATTGCGATCGTATCCGTTTCGATCCCATTGGAGTATCTTTTGTAGGTAACGGCAGACCACGCTTCATCCTGTGCTGCTGGAATAAATCCGATGACGGAATCTGGAAATTGTGCCACATTCGCGCCTCCCAATTGCTGTGCCAAAACCTGCATTTGACCGCCAAAAGTGGCCTCCCAGCCACGTTGCTTTAAAATTGGTGAACTCAAGAGGGTCCATCCCTGTCGCAGCGAAAGCGCATGGGACCAATCATACTGCCCCGTCCATTGATCCCAACGAGGCCCTTCCAACGGTCCTTTGCCCATTCCAACGAATGAGGCAACCTGCCATTGCACGGGCTCCTTGCGAATGTCATTCCTTGAAAATACCTGGCGCAAAGCCCTCCCTTGACGTCCGGTTTTCGATGATCGAATCAGGGAATCGAATTGAACCCGAGCATCGACAAATACCACCCGACCATCGACACGAATGGAATCCGCCCGAGCGTCCGGTGCTGCATGGGCAACTTTGATTGAACCAAACGAGGCAACACAAACGAGCACTGCGGCTCCGAACAGATTCGAAATTCGAGTTTGAACGCGGCTTCGGTGGTGCTGTAAAATATCCCGACCCATTGTCGGCGCAAATTAGTCCTTGACCTTCACAACAGCCGGAAGCACCCAGGTTTCTTCTTCTGGGGCCAGCAACGACCTTTCTCCCGAATCATATGCGGCCGTTGTCGCCGGCAATGCATCGATCTGATGCATTGGAGACCGCTTTTCTTTCAAATTTGCTTCGACTTGAAATGAAACATCACTTCCTGCCGAAGGGGTTTCGGACGCAACAGTAGCATTAGGTTCCAAATTCGAAGTCTCAACAGTCTCTGTGCTTTCAGCAGTCGCACTTATTGGTTGGCTCACGCCTTCCTGTTGCAGAACAGGCTCGGCTTTTTCCTTTGCCATGATTGCTGTGCTTGGGACGATTGCTCTGCTCCCATCGGTGGAATTTTCCGCACCATTTTGCGGATCACCGGCAACGTGAGCGCCGATCAAAACACCAACACAAATGACAACTGCGGCCCCCAACGCCTGAATTTGGCGTTTTTGTTTCCGCATTTTGTTCATCCGCTGAAAGAGAGCGTCTTCTGCTCCTGCGGGAGGCTGAACGGTCTCATTGGCAAACATGCCCGTCACATACTGATCAAATTGCTCTGTACTCATCCTTTCTTTTTCGCTATTCGCGCCATGTTTAACAACGTCACCTGCAGCGCCTTGCGCGCCCGGCTCAATTGGCTCTTGGAAGTATTCACATCGACCCCAAGCGTTTCCGCGATTTCTTTGTGCTTAAATCCGTCTATGACATACAATTTAAAAACCGTCGCATACCCCTTTGGCAGGGCATTGATGGCTTTCTCTATTTCTTCTTTGTTGTAATCTGATTCATTAAACGCTTCCAAGTCCTGAGGGGTTGCATAGACCTCATCAATATCAAGATGATGCGTATGCTTTTTCTGTCGTCGGTAATGCGTAATGGCCGTATTGACGACAATCCTCCGCAACCATCCTTCAAAGCTGTTGTTCTCGCTAAACGATTTCAAATAACGAAAAACCTTCACCCACGCATCTTGCGCAATGTCCTCGGCATCGTGACGGCTATTTGAATAGCGAATGGCCACGCCAAACATCATGGGACTGTAGCGACGGTAAAGTTCACGCTCCGCCTGAGCATGTCCTTTCTTGCACCGTTCAATTAAATCTACGTCTTCCGAATTCATCCCCTTGAAGCTTCATTGAAATAACCCGCATGTGCCCGGAAGGGTTGCTTTTGTGCGGCTGATTTCGGAATCAATGCCTTCATTCAAATGACGCACGATCCAAATCAAGCCATTGCATCGCAGCATTGCAAAACAAGTTTTCCAGTTCCGTGTCTTCAAGCCCCATGTCGAGCATGTACGCGCCAAGTTCTAGATCCCCCAACGGAAAAGGATAATCTGAACCCATACAGATTTTATCAGAGCCTTGAAGTGCAAGCACATACCGCAATAAATCTGCGTCGTGTGTGATGCTGTCAATCCAAAATTTCCCAAGGTACTCACGGGGATTGATCGGGTTGTCAATGGCGACCAAATCTGGGCGGCAATTGAACCCATGCTCGAAACGGCCGAGCGTGGTTAAAAATGACCCTCCCGCGTGGCTAAACATGACCCTCAATCCCGGCAAGCGCTCGAGTACTCCGCTAAAAATTAAGGAGCTCGCTGCACGCGCTGTTTCTGCTGGCATGCCAACCAACCAGGGCAACCAATACTTCTCCATCTGTGCTTTCCCCATCATGTCCCAGGGGTGGATCATTAAGGCCATTCCCAATTGGTCACACGTTTCAAAAAACGGGAAAAATCGTGCCTCCGACAAGTTCAGGTCATTGATATTGGAACCGATTTGGACACCCACTAGGCCCAATTCCTTGCACCGCTGCAGCTCACGAATAGCCGCATCGGGATCTTGCATGGGCACACTAGCCAGTCCAACGTAATGCCGTGGGTCTGCTGCGACCAATTCCGCAATGTGATCGTTTAAGAACTGGGCAATCTCCAAGGAGTGTTCTGTGGGCGCATCGTAATTGAACATCACAGGAATTGTGCACACCACCTGCACCTGTGTTTCAAACGCTGCGTATTCTGACTTTCGGAGCTCAACGTCCCAACAATTCGATTCCACTTCACGAAAGAATCGCGTCCCTTCCATCATTCGGGCGGAAGTTGGACTCGACCCCTCCTCCAAATGGATGAATTTACCGCCTCCAAAGCGTTCGGTCCACCGAGGCATGTGCCGGGGCAAAATGTGGGTGTGGCAATCGACTCTTAGCATAAATTTCTTTGAATTGGCTCCCGACAAGGTAAGCACTTCACGATGAATGCCTGTCCCACTCTGGTCCTAGGGCATCTCACCTTTTCGCACCTCTCTCAAATCCAATCGATTCACCGGGCTCACCTTCCAGCCCTTCACCTCTTTTCGGACAAAATGATTGACTTGATCATGAAACAACGGGACAACAGGCATGGACCGACCAATGGCTTCGTTCAGTTTTCGATACATTTCCCGCCTTTCTCGCTGATCTGTCACTGCCATCGCCGAGGCGAACAAGGCATCAAACTGGTCATCTGAAAAATGCGTGTAATTCGGTCCTGATGGAGCAAAGTTCTTGGAATGAAACAAGGCCAAGAAATTTTCAGCGTCCGGATAATCGGCCAGCCACGACTTTCGAAACAATGCTGCTTTGCCCGTTGCCACGCGGTCGCGGTGTGCCGCGGCAGAAACGACATCCACCTCGACTTCAATGCCCAATGTGCCCCATTGATACTGAAGAGCTGAACACAGATCCGTGTAGTCCGAGGTCGTGGAAATGCGAAATGGCTGCCACGGCTCTGGATGCACGGCACGCACCGAATCAAGGACCGCCAACGCCCAATCCAAGCGCTGCCGCGGAGCCTCTGCATGGGCTTGACCCAATAACACGGGCGGCACAAATGAAGCGGAAGGCATTACCGCACCGCGCCGAAGGTTTTGGGCAATCGAATGGCGATCAATTGCAGCGGAGAGCGCTCTGCGCACCGATGCATCTTGCCATGGCAACCACTCGTCGTCCGCGGACGAATCCGTGTAAAATCCAATGTAATCGGTCTTTAAAAAAGGCACCGTCTCCAGCCGCAGTGAAGCCTCATATGTCGGGTTCAATCCTCCCGTTTCATCAAGCAGTTCATTCATGTACGCGGGATGCAATCCGCTCATGAAATCAAACCTGCCTTGCATCAATCCTTGGAATTCTGCTCCCATGTCGGAAGCAAAACTGATGTGCACTGCGTCAAGGTAGGGCAGCGATTGGCCATTTTCATCTTGCTCCCAGTGCATCGGGTTTCGATGCAAAACACATGCGACATCTTCCATCCACCACGCCAGTCGGAAAGGTCCTGTGCCGACAGGATGAGAACGAAAATCCGTTCCAAAATGCTCAACCGCTTCCCACGGAACAATGTTGGCATACGCCGTGCTTAGCAAACCCAAAAACGGAGGGAACGGAGATTTCAGGGTGATTTGAACCGTGTCGTCTCCCAAGGCTAAAACTCCTTTGCCCGGCATATCCGCATCCACGGCGTCCAAAATCCAAGCCCCACTCGATGCTACGCGTGGGTCGCGCAATCGGTTCAAGGAATACACCACATCTTCCGCCAAACAACGTCGGCCTTTCGCCAGTCCCGGAACCGCTTCGTTGGCGTGAAAAAACACATCATCCCGCAGCTGAAAGGTCCACACGCGTCCCGTGGAATCCAATTGAAAATGTTCTGCTACCAGCGGCCTGAGCTCGAGATTTTCATCCAATTCCACGAGGCCGTCGAACAATTGATCAATCACCCACATAGGCTCTAAGGTTCGAGCGAAGGCAGGGTCCAATGACGACAAGTTGGCGCTCTCATTGTAACGAAAAACCCGGTTGTTTTCGGCCGTGTCTTGTGCGCACGATACAAGGCATAAAATCAACCCCCATTGTGCCCAATTGCCGCGCGATTGAAAGTGCTGTTTCACTTTTGCAAGTTACACCTCAACAATTGCCTTGCGAAGGTGTTCTTTGACTGACTATCCACTGCAACAGGCAAAATTACCCACATGTCCCAGTCGCCGCTTTTTGTTCGCATCTTTCAATTCTTTCTGCTCATTTCTTGTGGGCTTTTCACCACCATTGGTTCGGCACAAACGCCCTACACGCTTAGCGGAAAAATCACGGACGCCGCCACGGGTGAAACCATCATTGGCGCCAACATTATCCCCGATGGCATGCCACGCGGCACCTCTACGAATGCCTACGGCTTCTACAGCTTGCCCTTGTCCGCAGGCCCGCAAACCATCCAGATCAGTTTCATTGGCTACGAGACGGCGAGATTCAACTTAGAAATGAATGGCTCAGCGGTGCGGAACATCGAACTCCCACCTGTCGTGGTGGCTTTTGAAGAGGCAACGGTGGTCGGCGAGAAGAGCAATCGCACCGAAAGCACCGACCTCGGACTTGAATCCGTCGATGTGGAACAAATAAAAGCACTGCCTGCCCTACTTGGCGAAGTCGACGTCCTCAAAGTGTTGCAATTCTTACCCGGCGTTTCCAGCGCCGGCGAAGGCAACTCGGGGTTTTATGTGCGGGGAGGTGGTCCGGACCAAAACCTTATACTCCTCGATGACGCCACCATTTACAATGCCTCGCACCTCTTTGGCTTTTTCAGCGTGTTCAACGCCGATGCGATCAAAAATGTCGAATTGATCAAAGGAGCGATGCCTGCAGAATATGGAGGTCGGGTTTCATCTGTCTTGAACATCGGATTGAAAGAAGGCAACAGCAAGGAATGGAAAATGGCGGGCGGATTGGGACTCATCAGTTCCCGATTAACCGTGGAAGGCCCGTTGCAAAAAGACAAGAGCAGCATCATTCTATCCGGTCGGCGAACCTACATCGACGTACTCACCAAACCAGCGTTGAAAGGAACCGCCTTTGAAGGCACAGGGTACTACTTCTATGACCTGAATGCCAAAGCAAATGTGCATTTGAGCGACAAAGACCAGCTCTTCTTGTCGGGATACTTTGGACAGGACGTATTCAGTTTCACCAGCGCGGATGCCGGATTTTCGACGCGCATTCCCTGGGGAAATGCGATGGGCTCGTTGCGCTGGAACCGAATCCTGAACGACAAAATGTTCTTGAATGTCGGAACGACCTACAGTTCGTATGAATTTGCCTTCATCGCTGGTCAAGAGGATTTCGAATTCGGATTCGAAAGCGGCATTAAGGACTGGGCCAGTCGCGCAGAGTTGAGCTGGTATCCCAACCTGAGGCATTCCATCAAAACAGGAGTCGATTACGTACACCATGATTTTGTGCCTACCGATTTTCTGGCGCGCAGCGGAGACACCGAGTTTGACACCGGCGAATCCGAGCAAACGTTTAGCCATGAAACGGGCCTTTACCTTCAGGATGATTTTGATTTGACCGAAAAACTGCGGATTCACGGCGGATTGCGCTGGTCCGGATTTTGGCACGTTGGACCGTTTACCCGTTATGGCCTCCCCAATCCATTGGCGCCGAGTCAAACGGAGGCGCCGACGACTTATGCCCCGGGCGAGTTGGTGAAATTTTACAACGGTTTTGAACCACGCCTCGCTGTGCGGTTCAAATCGGGACCGCAGTCCAGCATCAAGGCAGGCTACAGTCAAAACTACCAGTACATTCACCTGACGTCACTCGGTACCACTTCCTTGCCCGGAGACATCTGGATTCCCAGCTCAGACCGCGTCGCACCCCAATGGGGAGAGCAGCTGAGTTTGGGCTATTTCGCGGATCTCGGCAAACAAAACATGTGGGAAGCATCTGTCGAAGGCTATTGGAAAGCGCTCGAGGGCCTTGTCGCCTATGGCGAAAACTCACGCCCAGAGGACAACATCAACAACAATGTCGACAACAACTTGGTTTTTGGATCGGGCTGGTCATACGGCTTGGAATTTTTCCTCAAGAAAAGGAGGGGGAATTTTACGGGCTGGATCGGTTACACGTGGAGCAAAACCGAACGGGAATTTGATGACCTCAACAATGGCCTCATTTTTCCTTCGAAATACGATCGAAGGCACGATTTGAGTGTGGTGGCTGACTGGAAAATAAACGAAAAGTGGCGGCTAGGCGGAGCATTTGTTTACGCCACGGGTAACTCGCTGACGCTGCCCGTTCAGCGGTATTTGTTTGAAGGAAGAATCACCGATGTGTATGGCGCTCGAAATGGGTTCAGAATGGCATCGTACCACCGCGCCGACATCAGTGCTACGCTGACCCCGGACAAGTCCAAAAAGGAAGGTTCGAAAAAGAAAAAAAACCGCGACATTCGTACCAAATCTAGTTGGACCTTTGGCTTCTACAACGTTTACAATCGAATGAACCCTTATTTCATCTACTTCAGCAATGAAGGCAACCTAAACGAAGGAACGTTCGACTTGCAGGCCAATCAAGTGAGCCTCTTCCCGATCATTCCATCGGTGACATGGAACTTCAACTTCTGAGCCCATGCGTGAACTGCT
>DLQB01000053.1 GCA_002477505.1 Flavobacteriales bacterium UBA7443 | reverse complement strand
GGCTGCTGAGGCTGCTGCCGAAGAAGCACCAGCTGCCGACGAGGCGCCGGAAGCAGACGCGGAAGAAAAGAAAGACTAAACGTCCATCTGACGATATGGAAACGGGAGGCGAAAGCCTCCCGTTTTTTTTGTTGAATGATTTTTGAAAACTGGGATGAAATTGCGGCCTGCACCTGCCGGTCAAGCTATTTGAGCACATTATCTTTGCGCTATGGCAAAATCCCGCGACACCAAAAAACCTGCTGTACTCTTACTGGCTGATGGAACCCGATTCGAAGGTCATGCGGCTGGAGCGAGAGGCGTTACAACGGGAGAGATCGCTTTCAATACAGGAATGTATGGTTACCAGGAGATTTTCACCGATCCTAGCTATCATCGTCAGATTTTAGTGATGGCCACGTCCCACGTCGGAAACTATGGCGTGCATGATGCGGAAGTGGAGTCTGGACGGGTTCAGATTGCGGGGTTGGTGACAAAAAACTTCTCTTCAATCGCAAGTCGTGTGGGCGGTGCTGGCACATTGCAGGACTATATGGTCCGGGACAATGTGGTTGGGATTTGCGATTTGGACACCCGTGCTTTGGTGCGTCACATTCGACAGTCAGGTGCGATGAATGCCATCATCTGCAGTGATGGAACCGACGAAGCGGAATTGAAAGAAACGCTCGCTGCTGTGCCTTCCATGGAGGGCATGGAACTGAGCAGTGAAGTCACGTGCGCTGAAGCGCATGACGCACCAGCACTCGGTGAGGCCAAGTGCAAGGTTGCCTTGCTTGACTTGGGAGTGAAAACCAACATTGTGCGATGCCTGACCGAGCGGGGTTGTGGCGTTCGGGTGTTCCCGATGTCTACTTCGGCCGATGAGATGCTGGCGTGGTCACCTGACGGTATCATGCTTTCCAACGGTCCAGGCGATCCGGGGGCGATGGAGCAAACAATCGAAACGGTCAAGGCATTGGTCGCTTCGGGTAAGCCGATCTTCGGCATTTGTTTGGGGCATCAAGTTTTGGCCCTGAGCCAAGGATTGAAGACGGTCAAGATGTTTAATGGCCACCGCGGAGTGAATCATCCCATCAAAAATTTGATCACAGGGAAAGCAGAAATTACTTCTCAAAATCATGGTTTCGTGGTCGATCGGTCGTCCGTTGACGCAAATGAAGGAGTCGAAGTAACCCACATTCACTTGAATGATGAGACCGTTGCAGGTATTTCCTTGAAAGGGCTGCCCGTGTTCTCTGTGCAATACCACCCGGAAGCATCAGCGGGTCCTCACGATAGCCGTTACCTCTTCGATCAATTCGTTGAGAGCATGACGCGTGTGGAGGTCCTCGCTTGATTGTGTACCTTCGCGTCGCGTCACGCCGTTTGCCTGGAAATGTCCCAGGCCGTGCCATTCGCGCAACACCTACTATTTACAGATTACAATGAGCTACATTGATCACGTTCAAGCCCGTCAAATCCTTGATTCACGAGGCAATCCTACCATTGAAGTTGATGTCATCACGGGTGACGGTTCAATGGGCAGAGCGGCCGTTCCTTCTGGAGCTTCAACGGGCATTCACGAGGCGGTTGAATTGCGCGATGGTGGAGAAGAATGGATGGGGAAAGGGGTGGCACAAGCGGTAAAGCATGTCAACGAGCTGTTGAGTGATGAGCTCAACGGTTTCGATGTGTTTGATCAGCGAGCCATTGACCAAATCATGATTGATTTGGACGGAACGGCTAACAAAGGAAAAATTGGTGCGAATGCCATTTTGGGAGTTTCCTTAGCAGTAGCGCACGCAGCAGCGGACTGTGCAGGCCAGCCTTTGTATCGATACGTAGGCGGAGTCAATGCACATACCTTGCCTGTTCCCATGATGAACATCCTCAATGGAGGTTCACATGCCGACAACAAAATTGACATTCAAGAATTTATGGTGATGCCGGTCGGTGCAGAGACGTTTTCCGATGGACTGCGAATGGGCACTGAGGTTTTCCATTCGTTGAAAAAGGTGCTGCAGAAACGAGGCCATTCGACCAATGTAGGAGACGAGGGTGGATTTGCTCCCAATTTGGGATCCAATCAAGAAGCCATTGAAGTCGTGATTGAAGCCGTCGAGAAAGCGGGCTACCGTCCGGGGGATGATTTGTTGATTGCATTGGATGCCGCAGCCTCTGAGTTCTACAATGGAGAGAGCAACCGGTACATATTTGAATCAACGGGCGATCAAATGACGGGTTCAGAGCTGGTGGACTTTTGGAAGGGTTGGTCCGAACAGTATCCGATTGTAAGCATCGAAGACGGATTGGCAGAGGACGATTGGGATGCTTGGAAGCAGTTAACCGACGCCGTTGGCGATAAGGTTCAGTTGGTAGGAGATGATTTGTTCGTCACCAATACGCACCGTTTGGCGCGAGGGATTGAGAACAACATTGCCAATTCAATCTTGGTCAAGGTGAATCAAATTGGCACGCTCAGCGAAACCATTGACGCCGTGAGCTTGGCGCATCGCAGCGGTTACACCAGCGTCATGAGTCACCGAAGTGGTGAGACCGAGGATACGACAATCGCAGATTTGGCGGTTGCACTCAATACGGGTCAAATCAAGACCGGATCGGCGAGTCGCTCAGACCGCGTCGCCAAGTACAATCAATTGCTCCGCATTGAAGAAGAGTTGGGCGAAGCAGCGGTTTACCGCGGATTGGCCTTCCGAGGTTGAACCGAAAGGGAAGTTTTAGTCCTTACTGAAGTCGGCCGCATCGATTTGGCCGGGCACTTGCTGAAGTAGGCCATAAATCCGAAATTCTGTTCGTTCGTTTTCTTCGTGACAATAATCAGCGCAAGGTTCGCCCGGTGCGCAATCATTGACGAGTTCCGTGATTCCTTTTCCTAGGCTCAATAACTGCTTGGAGGAGACTCCGATTCGCATGAGGGCTGTTTCCAACTGAATGCCACGATTTTTGGAGAGACGGTTGGTGGGTTCGTCTGATTCATTCCAGCCTGACGCGTCCTCGTGGGTGCGGATTTCCATGAAAATATCGGGGTTCAGTTTTAAGAAATCGGCCAGTTCTTTCAATTCTACTTGGCCTTTTCGGGAGAGGTCAACTGTCCCATCGAGCCAGTTGATATCGGACAACTCAAACGGCTTGCCACCCATGTACTTGGAGGCGAAATTGGCGTCATTCAGCATGCGTACGCGGGCCAATTCGATGTCCAGGCCTTCGTTCTCACCGGATGTAGTGACCATCATTTGTTCTACGATATAACCGGATGCACGGGCCTGAACGCGGTAGGCGCGGTTGGGGGGCAATGGCAATGAAGCCGTTCCGTTGAGGTCGGTGCGAATGTCCCATGCAGACCCGTCGCGTGTATCGATCCACCGCAATGGAACACGAGCGATTGCTTCTCCCGTGCTTCGGTTGGTGGTCTTGATTTGGACGGTCACCGGTGCTTCGATGGTTTCCAGTCGGTAAATCTGATCCCAACCGGATCGATTGGAACAGACGAAGGCAGATCCGTCGCTGTATGAAGCGTATGAAAAGTCATCGGCCAACGTATTCACGGGGAAACCCATGCGAATGGGCTGTTTCCAGGCTTCGCCGGCACGCCAATGGCGTTGAGCCAATTCTATGGTGGGGTCGATTTCCGTCCAGAAGACATCGAGGCCTCCTAACGTCGGATGGCCATCTGACGCAAAATACAATCGACCATTTTCATCCATCGATGGGAATACCTCATCACCGGCCGAATTCACTTCCGGCCCCAAGTTCAACGGTTCTTCCCAGAAGGTTCCGTTGCGCTCAGAGACCCAAATGTCCATTCCTCCCTGCGATTCCGGGGATGGGATATCGGAAGAGAAGTACATTTTGGTACCATCGGGTGACCAAGTCGGATGGGCGAAGACATAGCCCCTTTCGACGAATGGGAACGGGCGGGATTCACTCCATTCTCCCGAAGCAGTGCGGCTCGCTATGAGCAGCTGAAATCCACCAACCAGCGGATCCCCAAACCAACCGAGGCCATCGGCGTTCTTTTTCGAATAGGCAATGGATCGACCGTTGGGGGAAACATTGACCATGCCATCGTGCTCGGGCAAATCCCAAATTTCTACATCCGCCGCTTTCATGACTTTACGCGTTGATGCCTTTAAGTCCATGGACCAGGTTTCATTCCGATCCAATCGCGAACTGTGATCGGTTTCGCCCCAGCGCCAGGGTTCACTTGAAAAATAGAGTTTGTTCCCGCTGATCCTTGGTGATGAGGCCGTTTCGTGTTGTGGAAAACGCAGTATTTGCGCTTCCCAGTATCGCTCGTCTTCGATTACTTCGAGTTGACGCACGCAGTTGTCCCAAAGTCGTTTGGTGTACTCGTTGGTGGTTTGCGACGTCATGAGGGGTTGGAGAACATCGCTTGCTTCCAAGTATTTCGAATCATTCATCAGGGCAGTGGCCCACGACTGTCGGTCTTCGGCATTGAGGCCGGCACGCAAGTCCAATTCTTCAAAGCTTCGAGCCGCATTGGCGTAGTCCCCTACAATAAGCTGGCTTTGCCCCATCAAGCGCAATGCCATGGTGTCATTGGGCCATTGAAACCAGGCTTGTTCGAAGTTAGCTATCGCTTCAGAATATTGCTTCTTCTCATAGGCTCGTAGGCCTTTCCAGAAATGGCGTGAGTTGCATGAGCTGAATGAAAACAAGGCAATCAGGGCCAATGCGCTGAAGGCTCGGCATCCGGTAATAGCAGTAAATCGATTCATGGTCTTTCTTTTCGAAGAAGGTCGTCAAAGGCCCAATCCAAACGAACCAGGCTTATGACAATGTTATTCGAAAAAATCAGGGGTATTACACCACGTCTTCGCCGTCTTTCCACATTGCAATATGGGATAATGCAATTCCTGCGGCGACCGAAACATTCAATGATCCGGTGTTCCCAACCATAGGCAAACGTACGCCCTCACTGCAATTGCGGAAAACGGCATTGGAGATCCCGCGCTCTTCATCACCCACAACGAGGCAGATTGAACCGGATATTTTGGTTTCGTGAATGGAGCTTTCGGCTTTTTCACTCAGCGCAACAGGTTGGATGCCATGCTGTGCAATCATTTTGAGGGCATCGGCCATGTCAGGCACGCGTGCAACAGGCAACCGCATGAGCGCTCCTGAGGAAGATTTGATGGCGTCTTCTTGAATGGGGGCAACACCGGACATGGGAATGACGAGCGTGGTGGCACCAAAACATTCAGCACTGCGCGCAATGGCACCGATGTTCCGGACATCGGTTACTCCGTCCACGGCTACGAGCAAAGGAGTGTCACCGGATTCGAATGTGCGTGCGATGAGCTCTTCCAGGGGCTGGTAGGTGATCGGTGACAAGAATGCGATGATGCCTTGGTGATTCTTTGCCGTGATGCGCAGTAGTTTTTCTTTGGGCACACGTTGCACGGGGATATTCAGGTCTTGAAGCTTGCGCATGAGCGCGGCCGTGCGTTCTCCTTTTTCATCCCGCTGTATCATTACCCGCTGGAATTCTTTCCCAGCCTCCAACGCCTCGAGCACGGGGTGCCAGCCCATGACAAATGTGTCGCTGGGTGGGCGCTTTCTATGCTGTCCTTGGTGCCGGGTTGGACGACCGGGCTCGAATGACCGCTTGTTTTTATCGGAGCCAGAGCGCGGTGACGAGGGAGATGAAGGCAGATCAAAAGGCATGGAATGCAGGGTTGATTTGGGCAAAGGTACCTTGGAATTAATCAGGCTGAACCCGTCCGTTTCGCCAATTGGTAACCATCCGGTCCCAAGTAACGCGGTATTGTATGCTTCTTCCCAGAACAAAAAATGAGGGGTCCCAGGGATGATCTTTGCGCAAGAATCGCATGTTGATGGCATTGGCGGTGCCTTCTTCTCCATAGAGCCACCATTCGCTTTCGCTGGTGCGGCGGATTTTGTCGGGGATGCCGAAAACAATGTGCACCATGCCACGGTCGGTTTTCCAGCCGGGGACCACACCTGAAAAATATCGATTCGCCTCTTCCACCCGGCTGTAATAGGTTTTGATCAATTCTGCTGCTGACGTCTCATCGTTGCCACAACTCAACCAGAATGCATCCAAAGCGGCTTTCGGATCGGACGACGCTTGCATTCTTTGAAATTCACTGCGCGATGTGATATAACGGCTGGAGGCAATCATCAACCGTACATCTCGGACGTAAGGGAATTCAAAATCAACCCCATACAAGACGTGTGCAATATCTAGCTTTTCAGAAACATTGGGCGAGCCAAGCACATTGATGCCAGGCTGCACTACATAGCCGCTCCAGCCCGATGGGTCCATTTTCCAATCGGAGCGAATCAGGGGTTGCAACGTGTCTGTTTTGTCTTTGCTACTCGTGAAAGGAGGCGATGGCAGGCGATGGGGGACATCAACACTGGCGTGCTGCCACCGGGATCCGGTTGGCGCCGAAAAGTAAATGGTGTCTCCGGCAGTTGCGTGGCGACCAAAAAGGGGCCAACCGTCTGGCGCATGCGGATGAGCCACCGACTCCCAATCCGGAACAAGTGCCTGCCAGCGAAAACTGTTGTTGCGGTGCTCATCGCTGAATTCTCCCGGCACAGTTGTGGCTCCTTCATTCCACGGCGCCGCCAGGGCCATGCGATCAATCCGCCACTTTCGTCTTGCCTTTTCCGGAGTTCCGGATTCCAACGTGTCCAGCCAAGATTCTTTGCTTCCACCCAATTGAACGGACATACGAGCGAAAAAAGGCGATGCCGGATCCTCCCTCAAATACAGGCATTCTTCACGGCTCCATTCCAAGTAGACATCAAGTGAATCGCGTCCCGCCGGTAGCAAAGAACACTCCGCATGCAGGAGGTTGGCTTCAAAGTCATAAGGCCTTTGCGTTGAGGGAGTCCTTGATGCATTGAATCCTGATTGGCAGCTCAAGAGGCCGCCGGCCATCGCTATTAAGATTGAAATGGTGATAAATGCTAATCTCGGCATGCGGGAAAGATACATTGAAACGTAACCTTACACTCTGAACGTACGTATGCGAATCGTTAAAACACCTACTCCCATGACACGGATCTTTCAATGGACTTTGGGTTTGTTGCTTGCAACAACAGTGTTGGCCTCATGTGCTACAAGTTATTCTGCCTGTGCAGCTTATGCTGAGGTTGAAGCTTGCGAGTGATCAAGCCCACAAAAACGTCACTTCTTTTTCGGTGCCTGAATCCAGGGACCGAGCAACAGGGCACGCGCGTGTCGTTCGCTCCAAAATGATTTTTTGCTGGTCAGTTACGCCTTCAATCTGAACGCGCAAGGCAACGGTGATTTTTCCGATTCTCCGAGGATTCGAAGCCATGGATTTCCAAACTTGGGCTTCCATTTCAACGTTTTCATAACCCATGTCGCGGGCCTTGATGCCGAGGATGGTCATGACACAGCTCGCCAATGCTGCACTGACAAGGTCTGTGGGAGAAAAGGATTCGCCTTTGCCGTTGTTGTCTAACGGTGCGTCTGTGATTACGGTTTGTCCAGAACGATTGTGCGTCATTGACGTGCGCAAATCGCCCTCGTACGTTAGGCTGTATTGAGCAGGAGTTTCCATGATGTATCTCGGGTTTGTTCAGCGAAATTACCAACAGTTGCAAAGGTGCGAAGGACCTGGCAAGTTACGTGTTAAATTTGCCTAGATGTTCCACCGCTCAATTTCAACTTACTTGCGCTCAGTGCTTCCAGGGGCATTGTTGGGAGCGATGTTGATCGGCTTCGGTTGGTCCAGCGCGGCGCGTGCGCAGGTGTTGTCTGGTGATGAAGCCGTTTATGCGGATGGTGCAGCAAAGATTCCCTTAACCGATGAATTGCAATTTGGCTTGCATTTGCACACCCAAGGAGGTGGAGCAACGCTGCGCAAAGGAAATTACAAGGGAGCTTTTCGAATTGCATGGTGGGGTGCAGACTTGGTGATCCTGAAACATCCGAAAGAAATCAAGATTTCCAATCCCATTTATGAAAACGGTCGGCCATACGTTTACGGGAAGCAGAACGCATTCCAAATGTTGCGTCTTTGGAGAGGGCATCAACGGCTCCGATCTGAAAAGCTACGAAAGGATGCGGTGCGATTGAGCACCCATTGGCGTTATGGATTCACCCTCGGAATTCTCAAGCCGGTGTACTTGGAAATTGGATATCCGGACATTCCCTTCGATTACATCGCGACAGAAGTATACGATGCGAATGCCCATTTTTCGGACAATATTTATGGGCAAGCCAGCTGGAGCAATGGCCTGGATCAATTGGGGGTAGTGCCCGGATTGCATATGAGTTACGCCTTCGATTTTGAATATGGAAACGAGCGCTTCCAGCAGCGAACCCTCGCAGCAGGAATCGCCTGCGATGCCTTTTTGATACCACCGGAAATTTTTGCTGCGGGATTTGAACAGAATCAACGGCTTTTTGTCACATTGTTTGCGACCTTTGAACTCGGAAGAAACTGGACGCGCTAAGCTGAAGACGACATGACCACGCCGACGACACCATCAAATGATCCCAAATCAGCGGGAATCCGCACGCCCAAGCCCAAGTGGCTGCGTGTGAAATTGCCAACAGGCAAGGAATACAAGGAAGTCCGTGAGATTGTTTCAGAACACAAGCTACACACCATCTGCGAAAGTGGACACTGCCCAAATATGGGAGAGTGCTGGGGCGCTGGCACAGCGACGTTTATGATCCTCGGCAATATCTGCACGCGCAGTTGTGGGTTTTGCAATGTAGCGACCGGGAAACCCTTGGAGGTGGATGTTTTTGAGCCGGGTCGCGTAGCCAAATCCGTGAAATTGATGGGGATTAAGCATGCCGTGATTACATCCGTTGATCGGGATGACTTGGCCGATGGTGGCAGTGAAATATGGGCACAGACGGTTCGGGCAATCCGGCAACAAAGCCCCGGGACCACCCTGGAAACATTGATTCCGGATTTTGCGGGCAAATGGGAAAACTTGATGCCAATTATTCAAGTCGCTCCCGAAATAGTTTCGCACAACTTGGAGACGGTTCGGCGCATGACGAAAGCGGTGCGCATTCAAGCCAAATACGACCGTAGTCTTGAAGTTTTGCGCAGGCTCCGAAAAGCAGGGATCAAGACGAAATCAGGAATTATGATGGGGCTGGGAGAAACGGTTGAGGAAGTGATTGAGGCCATGGATGACTTGCGCAGCGTGGATTGTCAGATTTTGACATTGGGCCAATATTTGCAGCCTTCCCCGAAGCACCTGCCGGTGGCAGAATTCATCCACCCCGATGTGTTTACCGAACTCAAGACCATTGGGCTTGAAAAAGGGTTTCGATTCGTCGAGAGTGGACCGCTGGTGCGCTCGAGTTACCACGCGGAAAAACACCTTTTCTGAGTTTGGAGCGCTTAAGCAGTGCGACTTTTTTTCATTTTTAAACGGACTTATCGCACCTGTAATGGCGCGATTTGAGCGGTTCATTCCCTTGGCATTGGTTTTGGTGCGGAAGTCGTGAACACAATTGCTTGACACGCACTTGGTTTGTTGTAACTTTCGAATTCCTGATTGGATAAAACTGTAACCATGCAATTGAAGACGATTTTCACGGCCTCAGCGGCTGTAGCGCTTGCCCTCACAGGTTGGCAGATCAACAACACTCAAAATTCAGATGAGGCCCTGGGCTATGCACCACGAGCCGCGTCTACTGAAGCACAGGCGCCTGATGGTGCTTGGGAAATTCAGCAGAAGCTGCTCGGTGACATTGAGACAGGTGAGATCAATGAAGAAGGCCTCCGCGAACTTCGCGGCGAAGTGGTCCGATTCGCTGCTCAGCAAAGTTCGGACGGACGTGCGACCGATCATTATTGGAATGAAATGGGCCCGGACAACATCGGTGGACGTACCCGAGCCATTGCTGCGGTGATTCCGGAAGACGGAAGTGAAGAGTCTGTGCTATATGCCGGAGCGATTTCGGGTGGATTGTGGAAGAGCGACAACGGCGGCAACGATTGGAACCAAATCTTCGGTTTGGAGCAAATGGTGATCGGTTCGGTGGCTGTACTTGGAAATGGCGCCGTCTATGTAGGCTCCGGCTCCATCTATGATGGCGGCAACGGCGATGGCGGCAGCGGCTTTCGAGGACGCGGAATTTGGTGGTCCGAAGATGGTGAGAATTTTGAGATGGTAGAAGGTACCGATCCGGGCGAGTTCAACTCTGGAAACTTTTCAGCGGTTGACGCAATGGTAGCGGATCCATTGGACGATAACCGGGTGTGGTTTGGAAGCAACGCAGGATATGGCTTCATTGAGGATGGCGTAATGACCATGAGCCCTAGCGATGACATCAATGGAGCGGTTGGCGACATTTCAATCGCTGCTGACGGATCGTACATGCTGATCGGCATGAACAATTGCCGAGTCTACCGTTCCAACGGGACGGATTTCACCTCGTTCGAAAGCATGTCAGGGTCAAACAACGACGAAACGGTCCTTCCCCAAAGTGGAAACGGACGCGTCCGTGTAGCCATCTCCATGGATGATGCGAATCATGCCTTTGCTGTTTTCGCAACAAGCGGTGGTTTGTTTGGCGGACTCTACCATACAGGCAATGGAGGCGAGAGCTGGAGCAATGTTTGGCCCAATGAAATCGACGAAGCGACTCCGCTCCCTCGTCCTCAAGGCATTTATGACTTGGCACTAGGCATCAAGCAAGGCCAGCCAGATTTGGCGTACGTAGGCGGCATTGAGCTATGGAGATCAGGACCAAGCCAGCAAGCAGAATTGGCCGCATACGCCTTCGATTTTGCAGGCACAGACATCGACGTCCATGCCGATGTGCATGAGGTGATGTTCACACCTTCCGGCAACATGTACGTTGCTACGGATGGTGGCATTTACAAAAGCACGGATGGCGGTGAATCATACAATGACATCAACCGAGACTTCTCGGTCACCCAATTTTACGGAATGGACCACAGTGCGCGAAGCGCAGTCATGGGTGGAACGCAAGACAATGGATCCCTCTTCATTCCTTCCAGCGGCTACTTCCTGAGCGATCAAGAAGCGGTGGAAGTGCAAGGGGGCGATGGTTTTGATTGCTCGATCTCCCAGGTGACAGAAGCTGAGGGCTACGAATATGCTTTTTATGCTACTTCCCAAAACGGTGGATTAAGCCGAGGCACAGTAGGGCCGGGAGACATCGCGAATTATGGCAGTTTCTTCGATGCGAATATTGCGGAGCTTGCCAATGACGAAGGAGAAATTGGGCAATTTTATTCGGTGGTGCGCTTGTACGAGAATACCGAAGACCAAGATTCGCAACGCTCTGTGGTGTTGGTCAATCCGTACGGTGAAGCCGTCACGGACAGTACATTCACCTTGTCCACTTCCAACCAGAATTTGGACTTCGAATACACCTTGCCTGAAGGAGTAGAACTGGCATATTACGATGAGCTCGTGCGCCCAGAGCGGCTGTTGAGCGAACCATTGACGGAAGATCCCGATTACTTCTGGATGGACCCGCAAGAAGCAATCGAGCAGCTTGATTGCTACGACGATAGCGTTCTGGTGGGACAGGAAATGGTCATCACTGACATCACGCCAGTGGTGGATTCATTGTACATCGCCGAATGGGATGAGTGGGTGTTCAATACGGTGGGGTTTGACACGACGTTTGCAGAGGTAGATGTCTATGACGTGAATGCTGTTTGTGATACGATGTATTTCCACGCATCGGATACCATGTATGATGTTCCTGGCCGATTGCTGGTCAATGATCCGTACACGACCATGACCATTGCGGGTTTCAATGGAGGGAACGGCATTTGGATGACGCGTGATGGTTTGAACTTCAACACCACACCGGAATGGGTGCGTTTGGACAATGCTCCAGCGGGAACGGGAACCAAAGCGGTGGAATTTACAGTCAATGTTGAGCCAGAAGCAGGCAACCACATGTTTGTGAGTGGATGGGATGGAAAGCTTTACCGTTTTGACGGCATGGAGGACATTCACACACAAGCCGATGTTCCTGCGAACATGGGCAAGCAAATCCGTTCGTTGGGTGCTACCATCACGGGCGTCTCCGTGGATCCGAACGATCCCAATCACGTCGTTATCTCCGTGGGTGGCTATGGCGCCCTTGCCACAGGAAAGGTGCAAGAAACCTTCAATGCCTTGGACGAACAACCCCAATGGTCCAGCATCTGGAACGTGAGTGGATTGAGCAAAATGCCATGCTATGATGTCGTTATCGACGCGATGGATCCCACGGGCCAAAGCATCGTAGTTGGAACGGAATATGGCATCTTCGCTACTGAAAACGGTGGCGATGACTGGGTCATGGCGAACCAAAACATGGCGTCGACTTCAGACCAAATCACCGCGCCTGTCTTTGATGTGAAGCAACAATGGCGTGGCGCATCCGCATGGATCAACCCGTCCAACCAAGGCGCCATTTATGCAGCGACGCATGGCCGAGGAATTTTCCGATCGGATTTATTCTTGGGTGTTGATGAGCCATCTGAATTGACCGTTGAAGCAGTGGAAAGCCTCTTGGTTTATCCAAACCCCGTTTCTGAAGGCACATTCTCGGTGCAGTCTGAAACATTCCGAGGCGATTTCCAATTGCAGGTTTTCGATATCACGGGACGTTTGAATGTTGACCGTGCGATTCGTGGATACGCAGGAGGGCCCATTGTGGTGGATGCAAGTGGATTGGAGAACGGCCAATACATCGTGCGCTTGACCAATGGAACCTTCCAAAAGACGGCCAAGTTGCTGGTGCGATAAGCTCAGATTTATTCGTTTATGAAAAAACCCCGGGCCTTTTGGCTCGGGGTTTTTTGATGGCTAAAATTGAGAAGGTCGGAACGAAGAATGAGCTATGAATCGACTCAAGGACGGTCCAAATGCACCGCGCCAGATTCAATTCGGACCGAGGTGAAGTGCTGGATCCAATCACCGAGATTGATGTAACGTCCAGGTTTTGATACCTCCGGTCCTGGAACTTCAAAGTCGAGGGGCAGGTGCCGGTGACCGAAGATGAAACAATCGATGTGTTCACGGCTCAGGTGTTCTCGACAAAATTGCCAGATCCACTCCTCTTCTCGATCGCCCGCGAGGCGATCCAAATGGCCCTTTCGGGCTCGGCTATTGCGGGAGAGGTATTCGGCCAATGCAATTCCAATGTCCGGGTGCACCCACCGGTAAGCCCATTGCAGAGCGGGATTGGTAAAAACGCCTTTTAGGCGCTTGTAACCGGCGTCTCCGGGTCCGATGCCGTCGCCATGTCCAATCATGCATCGCACGCCGTTATAATCACGGACAATCGGTTCTCGGTGCAACGTTACCCCCAGTTCATCTTCGAAATAACCGAAGGTCCAGAGATCGTGGTTGCCCACATGGTAGTGAACGGGAATGCCGGAATCTACAATGCGGGCGATGGCACCTAACAGTCGCACGCCACCCTTGGGAACCGCACGCTTGTATTCAAACCAAAAATCAAAGACATCGCCCACGAGGTGAATCTCGGTCGCAGGGCCGGCCTTGGCTCGTCCTTTTCCTTCTGCAGCATTCTCCAACCATTCAATGAAGCGCAATTCGCGCGTCCGGCTTTCGCTGGCATTGGGGGCACCAAGGTGCAAATCGGAGGCGAGGTGAACGCGATGCAACTGCGGGATGCGGTTATTGAAGTAACTCGTTGAGTTTCTGCTGCAGTGCCCTTCCACGCAGGTGCGTGGCGGCAATCACGCCGTCTTGGTCGATGAGCACGGCGTGTGGAATGCTCGTTACTCCGTACGCCCGAGATGCGGCATTTTGCCAGCCGTTGAGGTCACTCACGTGATTGGGCCAGAGCAGTCCGTCTTGCTCAATGGCTTGCACCCAACGGTCGGTTTGTTTGTCTAAGGAAACCGAGAATACTTCGAAACCTTTGGACTGGTATTCATTGTACGCATTGACAACATTGGGGTTTTCCCGTCGGCATGGGCCGCACCAAGACGCCCAAAAGTCAAGCAACACTACTTTGCCTTTCAAGTCGCTGAGCTTTCGTTCCACACCTTCGGGATCGTTCATCGCAATTTCAGGGGCGACATCCCCAACACCGTACCGGCTGTTTTTCTGGGCACGTGCGGTGTTAGCGCCATTGCCTTTTTTAACGACACGCTGGTTTTGTTGTTGCGTGATTTGACCTGCGATGGCAGCGGTCAATGCTTGGTGAAACGCACCGCTGGTCATGCGATCTGCGGTTGATTTGAGGACCTTTTGAAAGGTTGCCGTGTTCGTGCTAGGATCGAGGTGCTCCAATGGGCCTAGTTGGGCCAAGGAGCCGTCGTGGCTTTGCAGGAATTCGTTGGCCCATGCATTGATTTCCTGCTTCTTATTCATGGCGCGATCGGAGAGTTTCTGTCGGCTTTCCGCATCGGGTGCTTGTTGCATCATTCCGCTTACCATGCTCAACGTGGTTTGAAGTGGCATCGCTTTGGCGTAATACTCGTGTACTTCGGCGGTTGGAATAGAACCCTTGATTTCGGCATCCACCAAGTAACCTGCTTCCGGCACCGATGCGGTGATGTGAACGCCCATTGTGCTGTCCATGATAACAACCATTGGAATGGTCCGTCCAATCATCAGTTGGTAAAAGTCCATGGGAAGTGATCGCGCGATGTCCATTTCGAACTTGCCGGTCATGTCAGAAGTGCACTCGGCGATGGCCGAAAACCTGCCCTGCTGGCCTTGACGCCCTGGCGTCCATTTCCGCAATTCAATCTCAACACCTTGCCCGTTGGCATTGGTGAATTGGCCTGTGATGCTATTCTTTTTTGCACTTCCACCCGCACAGCCCGCGATGCCAACGATAAGCGCAGCAACAACAAGGCTGCTGACCCAACGCGCAGGCGCCATGATTTTCTCCTGTTCCTTCATGATTCAAATATCTTGAATTTTAATGGCATTTCCTGCAGTCATTTTGTGCAACGCTCAATCGCGGTGCGCAACCATGACTGGAATGCGGCGGTGTCATGCCATTCAGCCTTGATTGCCTCGCATCGGATGTTCATGCCTTGAGTCAATTCAGGCTTGATGCGCATGGCATCTTTTTCGGTGGTGATGATGGCTTGCAGGCGGTCGCCTTCTGCGATTCGCCGCCAGCGCTTGTAGTCCTTTTCGGTGAATGCCCGGTGATCCGGAAAACATTCCCTTCGAACCACCTGGAAGCGCTCCGTGAGTCGATCCATGAAGCGTTCCGGGCGTGCGATGCCTGCGACCGCCATGATGCGTTCGCGTCTGTCGGGTGAAAGTGTGGCGTCGCCATTGGGTGCTTCTGCGCCAGAAGGCCAATGCAGCAGCGGTTGAGGCTGCATGTATGAGGCAAACAAAGGCAGGGCGGTAGCTTTCGCAATGCCATGAGCAGATGCGGCTTCGTCCAAAGAAGCAGAAGGGTCGAGGCGGGTGATGACGAGCGCATCCGCGTGGTGCATCCGTTCCGGTAAATCCCTCAGGCGTCCAGCGGGCAGCATGGAGTCCGCTGCGATGGGTTGGCTCGCATCCAACAACAACAGCGAGATCGTGGGCTTCAGTCGGCGGTGTTGAAAAGCGTCATCGCATACGACCCATTCCAACTCGGGATGGTCGGCTTTCATCCTTCGAAGGCCTTTCAATCGGTTTTCGCAAACGGCCACCGGCACGTCAGGTAGGTTTTTGCGCAGCAATAGTGGCTCATCGCCGCATTCGATGGCTTCCATTCCGGATGACACCCAGTGAAACCCTTTTGTTTTCCGGCCATATCCGCGGCTCAAGATGCCGATTTTTTTCAGTCCGATGATATTTTGCAAATCGCGAGCGATTCGTTCAGTGGTCGGTGTTTTGCCGGTGCCACCAACGGTCAGGTTTCCGAGGACAATGGTTTTCAAAGCGCCCGGCCGCGAAGGGAGGATGCCCAAATCAAATAAGCCGTGCCGCAGCCGAACGACCGCGCCAAAAGCGAAGGCAAGTCCTCGGAGGATCAGTCGACGAAACATGGCTTAAAAGTACGGGTTGTGGACACGCGCTAATATATTTGATGCATGCAAGATGCAAATAAGTTGACCGTCCGGGATGTGACAACGGCGCTGGAGTCGTGGGCACCGCTCTCTTTGCAAGAATCGTATGACAATTCGGGCCTGCTCGTGGGGAGAAAGTCCGATGCGGTGTCGGCGGTATTGGTTTCCTTGGATTGCACGGAAGCGGTTGTGGAAGAAGCCATTGCGGTAGGGGCAAACATGATTGTTTCCCACCATCCTATTGTTTTCAAGGGATTGAAACGATTCAATGGCAACACGTATGTAGAACGCACAATCATGGCTGCCATTGCCAACGGAATTGCATTGTATGCGATTCACACGAATTTGGATAACGTGTCGGACGGAGTCAACATGAAGTTGGCTGAATTGGTGGGGTGCCTTCCCGGATCGTTGAAGGTGTTGCGGCCTAAGCCCGATGCGCTGATGCAATTGGTGGTATATGTGCCGGAAGACCACGTGGATGCGGTGCGCGATGCCATGTTCGCGGCCGGTGCGGGTGCGATTGGAAATTATGACGAATGCGGCTGGGCAGTGCCGGGCAAAGGCACCTTTCGGCCATTGGAAGGAGCAAACCCATATGCGGGTGAGCAGGGCATGCGGGAAGCCATGGAAGAGCAAAAACTGGAAATGGTGGTCGAACCGTGGAAATTAACCGACGTCCTTGCCGCCATGAAATCGACCCATCCATACGAAGAAGTGGCACATGGTATCTGGCCATTGCAGCAAATTCATGCAGGAGTTGGCAGTGGAATGCTCGGAGAATTGCCTCAATCCATGGAAGAAGGAGCATTCTTGGATGCGGTGAAATCTTCGCTGGGCTGTGCGGCCATTCGCCATACGAAACTGTTGGGGAAGCCGGTCCGGAAAGTGGCGGTATGTGGCGGTTCTGGCGGGTTTTTGTTGCTCGATGCCGTGCGCGCTGGGGCCGACGTTTTGGTCACTTCAGACTTCAAATACCACGAGTTTTTTGATGCGGATGACCGCATTGTGATTGCCGATGTGGGGCATTATGAAAGCGAATGGCAAACAACTGACCTGATTGTCAACCGCATAAACAAATATTTCCCTAATTTTGCCGTCCATTTGGCTACGGCCAACCCGAATCCTATCCACTATCGCTGAACGCACCATGGCTAAGAAAAAAACCGCATCTACCGCAGAAGATAAGCTGCGCGCTTTGTACGATTTGCAACTGATTGACTCTCGCATTGACCGCATTCGTGTCGTGCGCGGAGAATTGCCGCTCGAGGTTCAAGACCTTGAAGACGAAATCGCTGGTTTGCGCACGCGCTTGGAGCGTTTGGAAGAGGACCTCGACTTGGTCAACCAACGCATCTCTGCCTATAAGATTCAAATCGAAGACAGCAAGGCGTTGATCGCGAAGTACACGGAGCAGCAAAACAATGTTCGAAACAACCGTGAATTCACTTCCTTGAATAAGGAGATTGAATACCAAACGCTGGAGATTGAGTTGTGCGAGAAGCGGATCCGTGAGTGCCAAGCGCAGGCGGAGCAGAAGACCGAAATCGTTTC
>DLQB01000005.1:9955-14604 GCA_002477505.1 Flavobacteriales bacterium UBA7443 | reverse complement strand
TACGTCATTCAAGACGGAACCGGTTCGAACTCAGCCATCTGGGTCATTGGTGACGGTGTGATGGTAGGAGATGAGGTTTCTGTCCTCGGAAACGTAACTGAAGTTTTTGGGTTGCGGCAAATCCAAGCGGCTACTCCCGAAGTTCTTTCTTCTGGAAATACCCTGCCGGTTGCTGAAATTCTCGACCCATCGGCCATCAATGATGAGCAATGGGAATGCGTACTTCTCAGCATGACTGGTGATTGTGTGAGTGCTGATGCCGGATATGGTGAATGGCATCTTGACGCGGGCACAGGCATCGGCGCCATTGATGACGTGGGCTATGACGCTATTGGCGATTCGTTGACCAACGACGGGACGACGTTTGTTCCACTTTTGGAAGAAGGACGATCCTACCGTGTCGTTGGAGCTAATTTCTACGCCTACGGCGCTTGGAAGTTGCTTCCACGCGACAACGCAGATGTGGTCCGATTGGGTTGTACCACTGCGTCCTTCAGCAATTATGATGCGTATGCTCAGGAAGACGATGGATCTTGCCTTGATGCACCCGGTTGCACGAATCCAGCAGCCGACAACTACGATGCTGGAGCGACGATTGATGACGGCTCTTGCATCATCTCGGGCTGCGACGATCCTGCGGCATTCAATTATCAAGAAGGTGTGACCAATGCCACCAACGAAGACTGTTACTTCACACTTCCTGACCTGACGATTAACGAGATTCACTATAACCCTTGCGGAGCGCAAGGCGATGATTTTGATTTTGAGTTCGTTGAGATTTTTGTTGGCGATGATGAAATCATCGATTTGGGTGGATTCGAATTCTATAATTCTGCCAGTGGAGAACCACAGTTGGGGTATGTCTTCCCAGAAGGAACTACGGTTGCTCCAGGGGAATACTTCCTGATGACGGTTTCGGATGCGGGCACAGCCAACTATTCTGATTTGGGTGTTCAAGTGTTCCAAATGGAATTGGGCAATTTCTCCAATAGTGGAGAATCGGTGAGCATTGAAGATGGATTCGGCAACCTATTGGATGCCGTTGACTACGACGATGCAGCTCCATGGCCTTCGCAAACGGTTGCTGTTTTGGGCAACGTGTTGGTTCAGTCTCCTGATGGAGGTTGCTCGACGTTGGAGTTGATTCAAACGGACCTCAACAATGACGATGCGGACAACTGGCAGGCGAGCTGGGTTGATAACGGAACACCGGGTGCTCCGAATTCTTCCGCCTTTGGTTGCACGGATGCCTCTGCTTGCAACTTCGCCGCGGGTGCATTTTTCGATGACGAATCTTGCACGTACGAGTGCCAAGGCTGCATGTATGCCGACGCGACCAACTACGACGCAGCATTCACGATGGACAACGGCACATGCGTGTTCGATTTCACGGACGATTGCCCTGCGGATCTGAACGGAGACGGTTTGGTGACCACCTCTGACCTTCTTCAATTCCTTCCAGAATTTGGCACTTCTTGCCCTGAATAAGGGAAGAACGTTCATTCAAAAAGAGAAAAGGCGCTCCCAAGATGGGGGCGCCTTTTTTGATGCTTCAAAGCGTTAAACTGTCAGATCCGCTCAAGGCTTGAGAACCACGTTGGTATACGCCTCATTCGACGCATTGAGTGAACGGTCAAACAAGGTGATTCGAAACCGCAATGAGTCATAGGGGCTGTTCAGGCTCCACGAATTCATGGCGATTGCAATCGTTCCATCCAAGGCAGGATTGTCCCCGGTTGGCGCAGCTTTTGGAACGCGGTAATAGAAAGGAATCTGTCCTGCATCGGGGTCGAGATCGAATTGAACCCATTCGCCGTCTTGCAGCTCTTCGTACTCGCATTTCAGATTGTAGTGATAATCACACGACGCACAAAAATGAGGGGGCAGCGTGTCTCCTTGCGATAGGCCAACATCTCCATCTCCATCCGTGAAAGCAAGCACGAGTTCACGGCTCCCATCGGGGTTGAGTTCGAACGATTGAAATTCGATCAACGGATTGTCCGGAAGATTCGGCTCGGGAAGGCAACGAGAAAGCCCGAATGCAGTGGCGCATCCGAGCACAACATAGGCCAATTGGAACTTGATTTTCATAAAATCGAGATTACGGTAGGTTCAAAGCTAATCAATCCGGAATTTCGCAGGGATGAAACCAATGCGTGAAATCTTGCTAAATGATAAAGAGGTGTTGGCTGCGGTGGCGAATTTTCGAAATCGCTTTCGGAATTTGCGGGATGCTGCCCATGAAAGGTCAGCATCAGCTGCATGGAATGATTTCACCCTCGACTTGTTTCGTTTTCAAGCAGAAGCCAATCCCGTTTATCGCCGATTCATCGAGCTTATGGAATTGGACCCGGCATCCGTGAGTACAATCGATGAAATCCCTTTTTTGCCGGTAGAATTGTATCAAACGCAGCGGGTTTCGGTCTTTCCATCTTCGGTCCATGATGCCCACACTTTTGCCAGTTCGGGCACGACCGGTTCGAGTCCTTCCCAGCATCACATCGATGATTTGGATTGGTATAACGAGGTGGCGGCCAGTGGGTTTGAGCGTTTGGTTTGTGGTTGGAGCCAACGGCCGTACTTCGTGGGGTTGTTGCCCGGCTACTTGGAAAGGAACAATTCATCGCTGGTGCACATGGTCCAATATTTCATGCAAAAGACGGGACAGAAAACCCCTGAAGATTGGTTTTTTCTTCGCGATTTTGATGCGTTGGAACGCCAATTGCATCTGCTGTGGCAGAACGATGAGCCTTCGATCCGACCGATTTACATCGTTGGTGTTACCCATGCTCTGTTGTCCTGGGTCGATCGTTTGAAACGGCAAAAGGATTCCCCGACTTGGCTCGGCCTGCCGATCCATGTGATTGAGACAGGTGGAATGAAGGGGCAAGGCAAAGAACGCATTCGAGCGGAACTGCATGACGCCTTGTCCTTTTTGACGCAAGGTCGGCCGGTTGGCAGTGAATACGGTATGACGGAATTGCTTTCACAAGCGTGGTCCGATGGGGGAGGTATTTTTCAATGCCCGCCTTGGATGGCCGTCAAGATGGGCGCACTGAATGATCCCAAGAGTTGGGCAGAAGAAGGCAGGCAGGGCCGCATTCACATCATTGACTTGGCGAATGTGAGCACGTGTGCCTTTCTAGCGACAAGTGACATCGGACGGCGACTCGAGGATGGGGCTTTCGAGGTGCTCGGGCGTTATGACCATGCGGAAGTCCGCGGGTGCAATTTGATGGCCATCGATTGATCGTCAGGTGCAACGAACCAGGAAGTAGTTTTTCTTGCCGCGTTGCAGTAAAATGTGCTTTCCGCTGATGAGATCTGCTTCCGTTACGGTGCAATCCTCGGCTACTTTGGCCTTGTTTACACTGATTGAATTCTCTTTCAAGGCCCTCCGTGCTTCACCCTTAGAATTCAGGAAAGCGGTCGCGTCCGACAGCAAGTCAATGATTGAAACACCGTCCACCAGGTCGGATTTACTGACTTCAGCGCTTGGCACTCCTTCAAATACACTGAGAAATTCAGCTTCTGGCAACGCTTCGATGGCCTCTTTGCTGGACTTCCCGAAGAGCAGGCTGGAAGCTGCAATAGCCGTTTCAAGATCCGCTTGGCTGTGCACGCGCCGGGTGATATCTGCGGCCAGCTCTTTTTGAAGAATTCGTTGGCCCGGGTCTTGCGCATGCTGTGCTTCGAGGGCTTCAATTTCATCCTTGCTCTTGAGCGTAAAGATTCGAATGTACTTGCTGACCTCTTCGTCTCCGGCATTGATCCAATACTGGTAAAATTTGTAGGCGGAGGTTTTGTTTTTATCAATCCATACGTTGCCTCCTTCAGACTTTCCAAACTTAGAGCCATCGGCCTTGGTAATGAGCGGTGCGGTGAGGGCAAACGCATGCCCTCCACCCATGCGGCGAATCAATTCTGTTCCAGTGGTAATGTTGCCCCATTGATCCGATCCTCCAAGTTGCACCGTACAATCTTCATTCTTCCAAAGGTGATAGAAATCATAGCCTTGAACCAACTGATAGCTGAATTCAGTGAAACTCATGCCTGATTCCAAGCGCTTTTTTACGCTGTCTTTGGACGTCATATAATTGACGGTAATGTGCTTGCCAACGCCGCGAATGAAATCCAAAAACGAAAAGTTCTTGAACCAATCGGCATTATTGACCACCCGGGCTGCATGGGCTCCTTCGAAGTCCAAAAAGGACTCGAGTTGTGTTTTTTGGCAGTCGAGGTTGTGCTGAATAGCTTCCATATCGAGCAGCTGTCGTTCAGCGCTTTTCCCGCTTGGATCACCGACCATACCGGTCGCTCCACCCACTAAAGCGATGGGGTTATTCCCGGCTCGTTGCCAGTGGACAAGAAGCATTACGGGCACCAAATTGCCAATGTGCAGTGAATCTGCAGTGGGGTCGAACCCTACATAGCCAGTCACATTGCCTTTGGTAAGGGCTTCTTCCAGGCCAGGTGTCATGTCATGCAACATGCCCCGCCAACGCAATTCATTGATGAAATCCATGGTTCACAAAGATAGTATCTCAATCATTGGATTCCCTGCAACTGCGAGAAACCTTACAAAGCGATGAGGGCTTCTTCCAAGGCAATCGAACGGGATCCTTTGAGGAGCACTTTTTTACCATGAA
>DLQB01000005.1:3136-9858 GCA_002477505.1 Flavobacteriales bacterium UBA7443 | reverse complement strand
ACGGTGATGACTTGCATTCCCTTTTCCAAAGCCATTGCTAAAACATCGTCATGGGCTGATGCGGCATAGTTACCGAGTTCTCCCATGTCGCCGAGAATGGCAACCAATGGTGTTCTTTCGTTGCTTGCTTTTCCTACGCGTTCAAAGAAAGTAAGCGCCGATTCCATACTACTCGGATTCGCATTATAAGCGTCAAGCAAAACTTGGTTGGATTTGGTTTCCATCCATTGTGACCGATTGTTGTCGGGAGCATATGCGCTCAATGCTCGGCTGCAATCGTTCGCAGTGACTCCAAAATGGAGTCCAACAGCGGCTGCAGTCATCATGTTTTCAAAGTTGTGTTCGCCGGATATATGACAATGCAAGGGTCCGTGTTGGATGCCTTCCAAATCGGTCCAGCTCATGGTAAAATCGTCTTGGACCGACGACACGAAAGGTGGATGCTCGTGGCTGCCATAAAATAGCCTGGGAATGGATTGTGAAACCTCGGCTAACACTTCGTGGTTGGCATTGACAAAAAGCGAAACTTGATCGGTTTCTGTTGCATTCGTGGATGAACGAAAGAAATGGAATAGTTCACTCTTCCCCTTAATGACGCCATCTAAGCCGCCAAACCCCTCCAGATGGGCGCGGCCAATGTTGGTGATGATTCCGTGAGTTGGCTCTGCTATTTGGGCCAGCAATTCTATTTCACCTTGAGCATTGGCGCCCATTTCAACAATGACGAAGTCTGGATTATTGGAAATGGAAAGCAACGTGAGTGGCACACCGATTTCATTATTGAGGTTTCCATGGGTGGCTTGAATGCCCGGAAAGCGATTTTGGCAGACCATTTTCAGCAATTCCTTGGTCGTTGTTTTTCCATTGCTACCCGTAAGTCCAATGACGGGACAGTCCCATTTTCTTCGATGCCACTGCGCCAGAGCTTGTAAGGCATTCAGAGCATTCTCGACCAATATGGCATTTTCGAGGTGTTGGGACAAAGTTGCATCATCCATGACGACAGCGATGCATCCTTTTGCAAGCGCTTCTTTCGCATACAGGTTGCCGTCGAAATTCTCTCCCTTCAAAGCAAAGAATAACTTATCTGCACTTGCCGTCCTCGTATCCGTCGTAACTCCTGATGAGGCTGAAAATGCCTTTTGAATCAGAGCGAAAGCTGTTTGGTTTGGTGCCGAGAACATGGGTTGAAAATTATTGCGTAGATGGCATCAGAACAAGTTATGGCAAAAAAAAAGCCCCGAATTCCTTCGGAGCTTTTTCAATTGCTGTTCGTGTTATCTGGGAGAATTCATGGATTGTGAACCCATTCGATCCATCGCGCATCGGAATCCGATGGCTGCAGAGCTCTTATCCTCATCCAAGAACCGTCGTGTACCAGGGCTGAGGTAATAACTCCGGTCATTCCAGCCACCCCCTTTGTAGACGCGGGAGCGGTTATTAATGAGCGAAGTCTTCCCATAACCATACATGCGACTGCCCTCTCGTTTGAAGGCATCATCTCCATAGTAAATGCTGGATTGAAAGTCTCCATCCTTGTAGTCAATGTTGTCTGCCTCACGGTAATTGTCTCGGCCTAAACTTTCCTCAACCGTCATGTTTCGACGCATTAGCTCACCCGGTGTGGCTTCAATGTTATCGACAAAAAGATCAAGCAAATCGGGGGCAATGATCAGCTCACTGTCAATGATCAATTCTTTCCCTTCTGCTACTTGTTCCATGGCCTCTTCTCTGCGCTTTTGTTTTTGTTCTTCTTTCGCCGATTGAAGGGCAGTGAAAACATTGTCTACGAGGTTCTGCTCTTCTGTTGTGAAGTTCTTTGCCGCTGCCTTCTGGTATGCGGTGAGATCCTGCTCAATGCCTTCGATGTCAAAAATGATGTAATCGATTTTGTCGGCGATAACCCCTTCTGAGTTACGCTCTGTCGTTTGAAAGACGTTGCCTCTGAATGGTCGGAACTCCTCTGCATCTACTGCATTGTATGGACGGTATACATCCATGACCCACTCGTTCACATTTCCGGACATATTGTACAAACCATAATCGTTTGGCGCGTATTGGTAGACAGCGGCCGTGGCGGATGCACCATCGTTGAGGTTTCCGGCGACTCCCATGTAATCACCTCGTCCGCGTGCAAAGTTGGCATTCATGGTTCCGTATGCTCCGGAGCGGCTGTTGTCATTTCGGGTGTAGTGACCATCCCATGGATACGTTCTTCGATCGCTGATGAGTTCTGCGTAACTATTTCCAATCAAACCCAATGCGGCGAATTCCCATTCGGCTTCTGTGGGCAATCGGTAGGCAGGTTGAAAGAGTCCATCTTCAAACTTTACATTCCGGTAACCGGACGAATTGGGTCGGTAATCGGTGAGTCCTTCGGCAACAGGCTCCCCCTGGTATTGACCGTTGAGGTAGGCTTCCGTTGTGAAGTGGTCCTCATCCATTTGGGCATCCGGATTGTGTGCAATCAAGCCCTCCCGAACGAGGAGTTGTTCATTGACGCGGTCCGTCCTCCATTTGCAAAAGTTATTGGCTTGGTTCCACGATACACCAACCACTGGATAGTCTCTGTAAGCAGGATGGCGCAAGTAATAATTCACGAAAGGCTCATTGAAACTTAATTTCTGTCTCCAAACAAGCGTATCTGGAAGCGCGCGATCGACTACCTCGGGATAGGAACTGCCATAAACACGCTCCAACCAGAACAGGTATTCCGTCCAAAACGCATTCGTTACTTCGGTTTCGTCCATGTAAAAAGAAGAAACGGTGACCCGACGGGGGATGTTATCCCAATTCATGGTCAAATCGTCTTCAACTTGGCCCATGGTGAAGGTTCCACCTTCCACGAAAACGAGCCCTGGAGCTGTTTCTTGGTTGTAAAAAGGTTGCTTCTCAAAGCCACCGTTGGTCGTTGAATTGTACGCCCAGCCCGTTGCTCCAGAGCGTTCTCCTGAACAGCCCGAAATAAGTGCGGCCAAAGCGATGATCGTGAAAGTAGATAGCTTCCAGTTCATACTGTCGTTGATTTCAATGGGTTTCATGCAGATTGAGGGGTGTAATACTGCTTGGGAGCAGTAAGCAGGTTGTATTCAACTAGAAAGACGGGCAGTTTATTGTGCGGAATTTAGATCGCTTGCCGCGGCAGTCGAATTGAATCGTCATGCTAATTTCGTGCGCACCACCTGTTGCCGGTGTCAGTTGAGAAACAGTTAAATCGTAACTGTAACCGAACTGGACCACATCCGTTTTGATGCCCAGTGTCACGATAAACGCGTCTTTGTAATCGGTAAACATGATGCCACGGTACCAAATACCCCCTACAAGTGGTCCTTTGTTCACGTAGAGGCCAATGTTCATTTGTTGGAATTCACCTTGGCGTCGGTACAGAATGTTGGGGGAAATTGTGCTCTCGACTCCGGTAACCGAGCGTTGCAATGGCAATGTTGCTCCCGCGTGCACGGTGTACTTCATCGGAAGTCGGCTTGTACCAACTACCAATGACTCGTTGGGCTCATTCAAGTGATGAACCGCCATACCAAAGTAATACTTGTCCGTGAAGCCCAAAAAGCCTGTGCTGAAATCGACGGATTGCACCATGCCTCCTCTCGGAATGTCCTGTGTTTCGTATATGAAGCCGCGTCGCGGATCAATCATATCACCAAAAGTCAGTCGGCCCCAATCCAAAGACTTCTGCATGTAGGTCACTTGCATGGCAGCTTTGATGGACAACTTTCGTGTGATCGCTTGCTGGTAACTGTAAATGCCACTAGCAGTGGTTGTGCTCAAGGTTCCACGACCGGCTTGGTCGTTCATGACAATGAAACCCAATCCTCCTGAGAGCGTCTCAACATGCTGATCGTATGCCGCTGATGTCGTCACAAAAGAGCCGCTCATTGCGGGCCACTGGTTGCGATAGCTCATCGTCATTCGAGGGCAACGCGCTGTTCCTGCAAAAGCAGGATTCATGTACAGCGGATTAGCGAAATACTGGGTAAACTCGGGGTCTTGGGCCTGGGCATCTTCCGATCCGAGGGTCACAAAGAAAAATGCCAATAAGATGGCGATTGCAGGTATTGTCAGGAGTTGCTTCATGTAGAGAGGGCCCTATGAATGTACAAGAATAAGAAAAAAACAAATGCAGTCCGTGATTTGTTGAGCGGTTAGAATTTCCATTCACCAAATACTACGCTTGTTTAACGCACGTTTACCCCTTTGCGTTGCATAATTTTTTTGATTGAACTTTACACAACCTTTGAGCGGACTTTTTAAATGATCAGATCTTCAATGTTCAGCCTTCAAAAAAGAATACTTCCTGCGCTTGAGTTTTTGCATGCGGGTCGCGGGATTACAGCGGTTATTTTCACGTGCATTTCTCTAGGGGTTTTTGCCCAGTTGGGAGGAAAGGATAGAGTCGTCGAAGGGCAGTTCAGTGTAGATTGGTTGCCGGAAAATGATCCCGGAATTTCAGTAGGATATTTAGCTCCAAGAGACGGATTTTGGCTCGATGAAATTCCGTGGAATGTTTTCGAAGCAAAGCTCCCCAATCATTGGCCTGCAGCACAAGACTTGGTGACCCAATCAAATTGGTCGGATGTAGATTCCACTTTACTTACATTCCGTCAGCGCAAGTTGCTCCGGGATTGCGGCGACACGGATGAGCTGTCATGGGACTTCGTAGAAGGTGATTTTTTTGCCAGTGCCCAGATTCAAACACCGGTAATGCGATTTAATACCGCAAGGGAACAATTCGAAAGATTGAATAGCATTGAATTTGCCTTGGGCGTAGCAGAAGGGTCTGCTGATTCATTTGGGGCCGGCGGATTTCAGCGAATGCGCGATTGGCCGAGTACGAGTCCGCTTGCCAACGGCGAGTTCATTCGCATTTCTCTTCCGACGGATGGGGTGTACCGTATCGGGCGAGATTGGATTCAAGCAGCAGGCTTTGATCCCGACACGTTAGATCCCCGACGCATGAGGCTTTTCGGTAATGGCGGGAGCATGTTGCCAACCGACAACGCCGAGGAGCGACCATTGGGGTTGCTGCCCGCAGCCATCTTGTTTGAAGGAGAAGAAGATGGGAATTGGGATGCCGCCGACGCCATTTATTTTTGGGGACAAGGCCCGGATGCGTGGAAGCCTGACGGATTGCTTCCCAATTGGAAGCACGAACGAAATGCCTACAATGACAAAGCGTGGTATTTTCTGCAGGTCAATGGTGATGTAGCGGATGAATCCTTTCGAATAACCGATCAATCGCCTGTAACCACTGAGCCGGACACCGCTATCACGACGTTTTGGTCGCAACAATTTCATGAGTTGGAATTGGAAAGCCTGAATCGCTCAGGGCGTGAGTGGTTTGGAGAGTCTTTCGGAACGGTTCCCAGCCGAACGGTGGTTTTCAATGTGCCATACACGACGAATAAGCCTGGGACCATTGCATACAAAGTGGCCGCGCAGTCAATGGGAGCGAGCAGCACATTCACATTTTCGGCTGCTGATGTCAGCGGAAGCGCTTCGCCCTCGTACACCAGCCAAACCTCCACGAGCAACGTGGCCAATTTGGCGTCCGGTGAGCAAACGGGTCTTATCACAACGGGATCGGGCCTCAACGCTCGCGTTGAAGTGGACATTGCCTTTGACGCTGCCGTGTCCGGCGCACGAGGATGGCTAGATTATGTGCGGATTGCCCAAGAATGCGAATTAAAATTAGCGGGTGCCCAATTGAATTTTTATGCCGAAAGCGCGCAGTCGAATGAGATTGCTGCCTACCAATTGGATCAAGCGCCAAATGTGAAAGCTGTTTGGGATGTGACCGACGGCAATCAGCCGCAGCAGCTGATTTTGGATCAAGCGGGGTCCGCAAGTGTTTGGCAATCGCCCATGGATACGACGAGGCGATTTGCGGTTTTCTCGAATTTTGGATTCCCGGAGCCGGATTTCGCTGGTTCAGCTGACAACTTCGACTTGCATCAAATCGAACGTGCAGATTTGGTCATCGCAACACGCGTGGAATACATGGAAGCCGCACAGCGGTTGGCGAACATTCATGCCGACGAGGGGTTGGAGGTCGCAGTGGTGACGCAACGTGCGGTTTTTGATGAGTTCGCAAGTGGAAGTGTGGACCCTACAGCTTTGAAAATGTTCATGATGATGTTGCGCGATCGAGCGCAGGCCGGAGGCTGGGATGGGCCACGTTACCTTCAGTTGATGGGCGATGGTACGTTTGCTAACCGATCCAACCTCATGGCATCGCCATTCCTCATCACCTACCAAAGCGAAAACTCAATCAGTCCTACTTCCAGTTACGTCAGCGATGATTATTTCGGGTTTTTGGCGGACGAATATGGGGAAGGGATTGGCGACAAAATGGCGATCGGTGTTGGCCGCATAGCGTGCTCCTCGCCCGACCAAGCCAACGCAATGGTGGACAAGGTTGAGGCTTACATGCGGCATCCAAAGGCTGATGTCACGGAATCGGGCTGCTTGGATGGAGCGGAAGGTGACGATGGACGCTGGCGAAACCGTATTTGCTTCGTTTCGGACGACATGGATGGCAATGGGGGGCCGACTGAAATCGAGCACATGCAGAACTCGGATGAACATGCAGAAAAACTTGCTGTAAACCACCCCGCTTATGACGTTGTAAAAATTTACCTCGATGCTTATCCGCAAGAAAGCACGCCGGGTGGTGAGCGGTATCCCGCGGCTCAAGAGGCGATTGA
>DLQB01000005.1:2230-3120 GCA_002477505.1 Flavobacteriales bacterium UBA7443 | reverse complement strand
ACCACGACGATTCAGAATTGGACCAATCTTCAGCGCATGCCGCTTTTCATGACGGCCACGTGTGAATTGGCTCGCTTCGACGATCCCGATGTGGATTCTGCCGGTGAAATGATGGTCATGAATCCGGATGGAGGCGCCATAGCTATGCTAACGACTACGCGGGTTGTTTTCAGTGGCTCCAATCAGCAGCTGAACCGTGCATTTTATGATGTTGCGCTTTTTGATACGGCTGCGACTGCAATGCGGCTTGGGGACATTGCGCGGGCAACCAAAAATGACCCCCAAGTTTCAAACAGTTCGAATAAGCGAAATTTTACGCTTTTGGGCGATGTCGCCCTGAAGCTAAACTATCCTGAACACGCGATCGAGATTACGTCCATTCCGGACACCCTCAAGGCACTGGATGCAGCCTCGGTTTCAGGATTTGTAGCGGATGCGTCCGGAGCGTTAATGGAAGATTTTACAGGCATCGTGCACATCAAGGTGTTTGATAAGGCTTCCCAGATCACGAGCCTAAATAACGATGGCGCCCCCAATGCGCACACGTTCGAATTGCGGCGTAATGTCTTGTTCAGTGGCGTGGCCAGCGTCGACGCGGGTCAGTTTGCATTCGAGTTTGTCGTGCCTCGCGATATTGACTATGACTTCGGGACCGGGCGGATCAGTGCCTATGCGGTTTCAGATTCAACAGACGCACACGGTGCATCGAATGATTTCATCATTGGCGGCATCGCAGAGGACTTCACAGAGGACTTGGACCCGCCGTTGGTGGAACTGTTCATGAACGACACGTTGTTTCAAAGTGGTGGTTTAACCGACAGCAATCCGCTGCTTTTGGCGAGGCTTTACGATGAAGGAGGAATCAATTCTTCGGGAGTGGGCATCGGGCA
>DLQB01000005.1:0-2172 GCA_002477505.1 Flavobacteriales bacterium UBA7443 | reverse complement strand
CAAAGCGTGGTTTTGAATGATTTTTACACCAGCAACTTGAACACCTACCAAGGAGGTACCGTTCGGTATCCGTTTTCCAACTTGTCGGATGGCCCGCACTCGCTCAGCCTTACTGCATGGGATGTGTATAACAACAAGGGCACGGCTGCCATTGATTTCATTGTGGCTTCCAGCTTTGAGTCGGTTTTAGGGGAGGTTTTGGCGTTCCCGAATCCATCATCGAATGGTTTCGGGTTCTCGGTGGAGCACAATCAAGTGTGTCAGGATGGTCTTATGACATTGGAGGTTTTTTCGAGCCAAGGCATGATGGTCCATTCTGAGCAAAGGCCTTGGCATGTATCGGGATTTCAGAACAATGAGATTAGATGGGATGCGCACAATCAAACTTCTGGAAACGCTGTGCCCGCCGGTGTTTATGTCTTTCGAGTCACCTTGCAATCAGAAACTGGGTCGGTCGTACAATATGCGGACCAGATTGTCGTTTTGCGTCCGTAACAAAGTGCACGTTTCGAATTAACTTGCGCCGTCGTATATAAATGAACGAATCAATAATGAACGTCAGACGTATTCTCGCAATCGCGATTTTTTCCTTCTTCCTGAACAACGTTCAAGGTCAGTTGACACCCGGGCAAGGGGCTCAGCTTGTGCAATTGAACACCATCACCACCGCAGTTCCTTTTTTGATGATTGGACCTGATTCGAGGTCAGGGGCTCTGGGGGATGCAGGTGTTGCTTTGTCTCCGGATGCCAACAGTCTGCATTGGAACCCGGCAAAGATGGCATTTGCTTCAAACGATGTGGAATTTAGCCTGGCTTATGCACCTTGGTTGCGCGCGTTGGTTGACGACATGAACTTGGCTTACCTGTCCGGAGTGAAGCGAATTAATAAGCGCCAAGCCTGGGGAGCGGCCTTGCGTTACTTCAGCCTTGGCAATATCACATTCACAGATGAGACAGGAACAACAATCCGTGATTTTCAGCCGGCGGAATTTAGTTTGGACGTTGGTTACAGCCAAAAGTTGAGTGATCGGTTTAGTGGTGGAATCGCAGGTCGCTTCATCAATTCCAATCTAACAGGTGGGACCAATGTTCTCGGAGCGAACTCAAAGCCTGGACGTTCTGTGGCGGTTGACGTGAGCACCTTTTACACCAACCCTTATGCCAAAGTCGCGGGACGTGATGCGGAAATCAATTGGGGCTTGTGCATTTCGAACATTGGGGCGAAAATGAGCTATTCAGAATCTGCAGAGCGAGATTTCATCCCCACCAACCTCAAGACCGGGGCGGCATTGAAATTGAAGCTTGACGATTACAACAGCCTCACCTTCACCGCAGATGTCAATAAGCTGCTCGTGCCGACTACTCCCATTTACGATCAAGAAAGCGGCAACTCCATTGTGAGCGGTTTCAACCCGGATGTGGGTGTCGCGACGGGCATGATCCAGAGTTTTTACGATGCTCCTGGGGTCGTTAATTTCAATGACGATGGAACGTATACGATCGAAGACGGCAGCATTTTCCGGGAGGAATTGCGCGAGTTGAATATTGGAGGAGGTATCGAGTATCTATTCAACGATGCGTTTGCCTTCCGAACGGGTTTTTTCAATGAACATTACTCGAAAGGGGCCCGTCAGTTCATCACCCTTGGCGCCGGCATCAAGTACACGGTCTTTACGGTTGATTTGAGCTATCTCATCTCTACACGGCAGCAGAACCCGCTTGCCAATACATTGCGATTCACGCTAAGGCTGCAGTTTTCGGATCTTGCTCAAAGCAGCAACGAAGAGGATTGATCGGCATGCCGTTTCGAATCGGTTATGGTTACGATGTCCATCAACTCGCCCGTGGTGAGGAGTTTTGGTTGGGCGGAATTCAGTTAGAACATTCTCATGGTGCGGTGGGACACAGTGATGCAGATGTACTGCTACACGTGATTTGTGATGCGCTCTTGGGTGCTCTTGCGATGCGGGATATTGGCTTTCATTTTCCAGACACAGACGCACAGTACAAAGGGATTGACTCCAAAAAGCTGTTGCAACACACCTATGATTTGATCACGGAGGCGGGGTGGGAGCTAGGGAATTTGGACAGTACCATCTGCCTCCAAGAACCAAAAATAGCGCCTCATGTTGAAGCGATGCGCACGTGCATTGCGGGATTGCTTGGCGTGGA
>DLQB01000014.1 GCA_002477505.1 Flavobacteriales bacterium UBA7443 | reverse complement strand
TGGGCCTCGCGCGATGCGGGCAAAAATGCCAAAAGTTTTTTTCTCGCCGGTCGCAATATGCCTTGGTGGTTATTGGGAATCAGCATGGTGGCTACGACTTTTTCCACCGATACGCCGAATTTGGTCACAGGCTTGGTCCGTGAGCAGGGCGTAAGCGGCAACTGGGGGTGGTGGGCCTTTCTGCTCACAGGGATGCTCACGGCATTTGTTTATGCGCGCCTCTGGCATCGTTCCGGCGTTTTGACGGACATCGAGTTTTACGAATTGCGTTACGGCGGAAAACCAGCAGCCGTTTTGCGCGGATTCCGAGCGCTCTACCTGGGACTTGTGTTCAATGTTCTTGTCATGGGAACGGTTTCGCTCGCCGCCATCAAGTTGGGCGGAATCTTGATGGGTTGGCCCGGCTGGTTGACATTGGCCATTACGGGTGTTATCACGCTTTCTTACAGTGCGCTAGGAGGATTGCGTGCAGTAATTTTGACCGATTTGGTGCAGTTTGTGTTGGCGATGATCGGGTCCATTTGGGCCTGCATTTACATTTTGGATTTGGAGGCCATTGGCGGCTTGTCCAATTTGCTGGCCCATGCCGAAGTTTCCACGAAAACGGCCATGCTCCCCGATCTGCATGATGCCAGTCAATGGGTCCCCATCCTTCTGGTTCCACTCGCGGTTCAATGGTGGGCGAGCTATTACCCTGGAGCCGAACCGGGCGGCGGAGGATACATTGCGCAGCGCATGTTCAGCGCCAAGAATGAGTCGCATGCCATGGGTGCTACGCTTTTGTTCAACGTTGCGCATTATGCGCTTCGTCCTTGGCCGTGGATTTTGATCGCTTTGGCGTCCATCGTGGTGTTTCCGGAATTAAGTGATTTGCAGGCCGCATTTCCGGACATTCCTGCAGACAAATTAGGCCATGATTTGGCCTACCCGGCCATGCTTTCTTTGCTTCCTCCGGGTCTTTTGGGTTTGGTGGCGGCTTCCTTGCTTGCGGCGTTCATGAGCACCATGTCCACGCAATTGAATCTAGGGGCAAGTTATTTGGTCAATGACTTTTGGGTGCGATTCATACGACCGGATGCGACGGACAAGGAACAGGTGGCTGCCGGTCGCATTACGACCATCCTCTCCCTCATTCTCGGAAGTGGATTGGGCTTGCTGCTCACCGATGCGGGTCAAGCTTTTAATTTGCTGTTGCTCATTGGAGCCGGTACTGGAGGATTGTTCATCCTTCGTTGGTTCTGGTGGCGGATCAATGCCTGGACGGAGTTAGTAGCCATGGCAGGTTCCTTGATTGTGGCCGGTTATTTCACGTTCGTTCATGACCACTTGGTTGACACGGCATGGGCCTCCCACGAAAAACTGGTCTGGGGATCCCTGATCACCACCGTGATTTGGATCATTGGAACGTGGATTACGCCCCCAGAATCGGAAGAAACCCTCCGTCATTTCGTTGCCAAAGTGCGGCCGGGTGGGCCGGGGTGGAAGCGTTATGGTCCGGGAGCTGATTCCGGAGACAAACCGGAGGAGGGCTGGGCGCTGCCACGTGGAATTTTATCGATGCTCTTGGGCAGCGTAGGAGTTTATGCGGCATTGTTTGCCGTCGGCTCTTGGCTCTATGATGATATGGCAACAGCCGGATTGCTCACTGCGGTTGCAGGTGTTTGTGTGGGAGCAATTGCACGGATCAATCGTTCCAGTGCATGAAGTGCTCGGTTTCTGCCCCGGGCCGCATTTGTCTTTTTGGGGAACACCAGGATTATCTTGGTTTTCCCGTTGTTGCGTCTGCCATTGATCTGCGTGCAACCATCGAAAGTTCCACACGAACGGATCGGCTTGTGCATTTGCACTTGGCAGATTTGGACCAGCAATTCACGTATGATTTGGATTGCCTGCCGGAACCGAAACCACGGGACTATTGGTTGATCGGCCTTCACCTCGCGAAACGGGAAGGCTGGTTGCCCGAATGGGGTTGGAATGCGCACGTCGCGAGCGAAATTCCAATGCGGGCTGGGGCCAGTAGTTCTTCTGCACTATTGGTGGCATGGTGTGCCTTGATGGCCGAGCGCAGTGGAATGAGTTGGCAGAAAGAATGGGTTGCGCGTTCTGCTTGGCGCGCAGAAGTGGAGTGGTTTGATGAACCCGGTGGCATGATGGACCAAACCGTTTGCGCGTTGGGGGGCACCCAGTCCATCGCCTTTAATCCCGAGTTTGAAACGACTCTTCTCTCGGAGCCTCCGGGTTGTTGGGTCTTGTTTGATTCCCATCAAGCCAAGGATACCTTGGGTGTGTTGGCACGGGCCAAAGACCGTCGATTGGAGCTGCTGCAAGAATGGGAAGATCAGGGGCAATCCAATTGGAATCTGCGGCCGCCGTTTTTTCCGAGTCATTGGAATGCGGAGGACCAACGATTGATGATGACCACCTTGGAAAATCGGCGTATCTCTGCAGAAGGCACGAAGGAGCTGGCGCAAAAAGACCCAGATTTGGAGGGAATTGGGAAGCTGCTGCTCGCGCATCATCATTGGTTAAGCAAGGGCATTGAGGTGTCTACCCCTCGCATCGATGGTATTTTAGCAAGTGCCCATGCTGCGGGTGCATTGGGCGGAAAAATCAATGGTTCAGGCGGAGGAGGGACAGGTTTTGTGCTTTGTCATTCCAAGCATTTAGCGGCCGTGATTGCCGCGATTTCCAATGGTCAAGGCCAGGCGATTCCGATTGCACTGGGGGCAGAAGGTGTGCGATTGGAACACCCCAAAAATTGATACCTTCACGCCATGAGATGTGATCGAATTTTGATCTTGGCAGCGGGAAGAGCATCGCGAATGAAACGCAGCGCGGCCGATGCATCCAAGGATTCGAATCTATCCCTGCAGGCATTCGAACACGATGCATTGAATCGGCCGAAACCGATGATCCGGATTGGACCTCAAGGGGAACCTTTGTTGCAGTTCATTCTGGAACAAGCACTTTGCGCGGGATTCACTGAAGCGACCGTCGTGTTGCATCCGGATGATGCCATAACCCAGCCCTTTGTAACGGATTGGAATGAAACACCGACGGGCCTCAAAATGAAGGTCGGTTGGGCGAGGCAAGATGAACCGCTTGGCACGGCGCATGCCGTGCAATGTGCGCTCGAGCAAGATCCCGTCGCAGCCGGTCATGCGTTCGTGCTTTGCAATGGAGACAATGTGCCCACACGCCAGTCATTGGCCAAATTGAGAAGTGAACCGAACGGGCAAGCCGTTTTGGCATACGACCGGGAGCATTTGGGTTTGCCACGGGAGAAAACCAAGGACTTCGCCATTTTGGAAGCGAGAGGCAATCACCTCCAATCCATTGTCGAAAAACCCCCTTCGGATTCGGTGGATCGGATGCAGAAAAATGCCGGGACGGTTCATGTGTCCATGAATTTATTTCGGTTGAACGCCGGCGTGCTTTTGCCATTTCTTTCTGAGTTGCGGCCGCACCCGACCCGCGGAGAGTTGGAGCTGCCGACGGCCGTGCAGCACATGGTGGATTCTGGACTTTCCATTGAATGGATTGACGCTAAGGATGAGGTGTTGGATTTGACCCGGATCGCCGATGTGACGGGGGTGCAGCGAGGGTTGAAAATTCTGGCCCCTTTTGAACTTGAAGTATGCGCAAGCACACCCGCCGACGTGCGAACGGCTCGGGACGCGGGTGCACACCGAGTGGAACTTTGCGCCCACTGGCCGTGTGGAGGCTTGACACCTCCCGAAACGGACATTCGAAGTTCAGTCGTGGCGGGCGTTCCGGTCCATGTTTTGATTCGACCCCGCGCAGGACATTTTTGTTTCAATGAAGCTGAAAAGGCTTGGATGACGGATCAGATCGCGGCTTCATTCGAAGCAGGAGCCGTTCGCGCGGTTGTAGGGGGGCTGGATCGGCAATCTCGACTCGATATTGAACAATTGGAAGCGTGGGCGATGCGATTTGGAGGGCATCGATTGGTGGTGCATCGGGCGCTCGACGCCAGCGCGGATTGGAGGTCGGATGTGGATGCGCTTCAGCGCATTGGAATTCACCGGCTGCTGAGCAGCGGGGGGGCTGAAACGGCAGTACAAGGAAAAGAAAACATCAAACATGCGCTGCATTTGGGCTTTGATGTCACGGTCGGGAGCGGGGTTCGCCCCGATCAATTGGCCGATTGGCAGCGCGCCGGTGCGCATTCATTTCACGCGTCCTGCCGGCGAGAGGTCAATCGAAGCACGGCGTATTTTGACGGGCGCGATTTTCCGGTGAATGCGGAAGAAGTCGCGGCGTGGTTCCGCTAAGGCGCTGAGGGGCATTACCTTTGAGCATGGGACATTCAAGATTGTTGGGCCATTTCATTTTGCTGATGGCTGTCCTGTCGGGTTGCATTCAGCCGGCGGCCCACCCGATAACGCGCGCGATCATTCCGGCGCCAACTGCCGCCAATTGGGCAGAGGATAGCACAGCACGTACCCACTGGAATGGCGATTGGCATTGGACCATTGATAACGAATGGGACAAACGTCAAACCGTTTGGAAAGAATGGTTGCCCGGAAAGTCGCATCCTAAGGGGTTGTCTATTC
>DLQB01000071.1 GCA_002477505.1 Flavobacteriales bacterium UBA7443 | reverse complement strand
CTCCATTCCACGTCCAGCTCAGCACTCACGGAGTTCCAATGCTTTTTATTGAGGTGCCAACCCGGGCGAATGCCTTCAAATTGCTCCCGAAGCTCAATGGCACGTTCGGGATTGCATTTGAGCGAAACGCCTCGAAAATCGTCCACATTGGCAATGGCAAACACCTTGCCAGCGACCTTCCATACCATGGTTTTCTCATCAAAAGGAAACGACTCTGTTACGGCCAATTTTGAAAGGCAGCGTTCGCGAATGTGTTCGAATTCAAAAGTTCTCATTGACTTGGGCAATTTCGACATTAAATTGCGGCGAATTCACACGAAACCAAATCACATGCGATTCACTACTCACATTTTGGGCGCTGCCCTATTGATGCCCTTGTTTTCAAGCGCACAATGCACTGATCTCTTCATTTCTGAGTACATGGAAGGAACAGGGAACAACAAAGGATTAGAATTTTATAACCCGACCAGTGAAGCGATCGACTTATCCGCTTATCAACTCCAACGATGGAGCAATGGCGAAGGCACAGCGACGGATTGGGTGGACTTGCTAGGTACCATCGAAGCATTCGGAACTTGGGTATTGGTCAATGGACAAACAGAAGATGTTGAGTTGGGTGGTGGCGCAATTTCACCAGCAGTCGATCCTGCCATGCAGGCATTTGCAGATCAATTGGACAATCCATACCCGGCCCCTACTTATATGAACGGCGATGACGCCTTGGTATTGGTCAAAAATGGTGACAACGTGGTGGACATTTTCGGCAAGCCAGGCGAAGATCCTGGGGTGGCATGGACCAACGACGAAGCCAATGGCTACATCGACATCGGAGATGGCGCCACTTGGCTCACTTCCAACCACACGTTGCGCCGCAAATACGAAGTCCAGCAAGGCGTTACCGTTCCCCCGATCAGCTTTAATACATTCGCAGAATATGACACACTCGCTGTGAATACTTGGGATGGACTGGGCAGCCACAGCTGCGCTTGCAATCCGAGCCAAGTAGAAACAATGACACAAAGCATTGTTACTTCGGTGTATCCCAATCCTTCACTCAATGGCACGATCACCCTCGAAGCGGACCAATCCATTGAGCGGGTCTCGATTTTTGGCGTCCAAGGTGCACTCGTCTACGATCAACGCAACGAAACCGCGGCACTCCGATGGACCATCGACAACCTACAAGCGGGTGCTTATTTGGTCCAACTGCATTTCGCGGGAGGACGCACGTTTGCCCACCAAGTGTTGGTTCGATAATTCATGTGGAGGTCAATCTTTGTATTCGCAGCGCTCGCGATTGGCGCGCTGTCTGCTGCTGCCCAAACGGGAACCTTGACAGGCATTGTCTCCGATGCCATCACCGGTGAAGCCCTGATTCAAGCAACCGTTCGCATTGGAAATACGGGTGTCGCGACAGACTTTGATGGCAAATACGCCGTGAGCTTGCCATACGGCAGTCACGAAATCACCGTGCAGTACATCGGATACGAATCCAAAACACGGACCATCGAAGTCAACCGGCAATTAGTGCAATCCAACTTCAAGTTGAGCACGATTGTATTGCAAGAAGCTCAGGTAGTCGCAGATGTTGCGATCGAGCGTGAAACACCGGTGGCATTTTCCAACATCAAACCGGTTCAAATCCAAGAGGAATTGGGATCACAGCCGATCCCGATGATTCTGAATTCAACGCCCGGCGTTTACGCTACACAAGCGGGTTCAGACGATAACGGTCCTTCTATATCCATCCGAGGTTTCAAACAGCGAAACGTCTCTGTCCTCGTAGATGGCATTCCCGTCAACGACATGGAAAGCGGAGCGGTATTCTGGAACAATTGGTTTGGCCTTGATTTGGTGACCCAAACCATGCAAGTTCAGCGAGGACTCGGCGCATCCAAACTCGCACTTCCAGCCATCGGCGGCACAGTCAACATCGTAACCTCTGGCATTGAATCGTCGCGAAAAACTTCTGTCAAGCAGGAATTCGGGAGCTTCGGATTCAGCCGAACTTCGATTGGGCACACCAGCGGTCGATTGGACGGCGGATGGGGATACACCATGGCGGGCAGTTTCCAGAATCGCCAAGGCTATTTCCAACAAGATTATAACCGTGCATTCTTTTACTATGTGAAGGTGCAGAAAGCCCTCGGCAACCACACACTTTCTGTAAGTGCCACGGGCTCGCCGTCTCAAAACGCGGCAAGGGGATACCAACAGCGCATTGCGACCCACAACAAGGAATACGCGCGCTCGTTGTTCGAGGGAACCGATGAAGAATACGCCGAATTGATGGCATACAGCCAAGGCTACGATGGCATTTTCAATGATGGCACATTGCTGCAGCAAGAGGAATTGGCTGCATACGACTCATTGAATCAGGCCTACGGCTATGGATCTTCTGATGATTTTGAAGAAATCGTTTCTTCCACCGACTTCATCGATACCACGGGAATAGTAAGCTACGGCGACACCTACAATGTGCATTGGGGTGAGGTCAATGATAACGTGCTATACGAGCGCCAGAACAAGTACCACAAACCCCTCTTCTCGCTCCGTCACAGCTGGCGAGCCACGGAAAAGTTGTACATCTCCAACATGGCGTATGCCAGTTATGGCTTTGGTGGAGGAACACGGCTTGAAAACAGCTTGGGAGGAGG
>DLQB01000172.1 GCA_002477505.1 Flavobacteriales bacterium UBA7443 | reverse complement strand
ACCGTTCGCGAAAACCTTTGCTGACACCAATGTCACAGGCTCGTTGATTTCAATGATGTTGAAATAAGCACTGTTGTCATGAAACTGACCTTCCTGCGTGGCAGACTCTCCTCCCGTTGCTGGATCACCTTCACCACCCGAGAGCTCGCACGGGAATGGGTTTTGAGCGAATCCGACCAAAGACAACAACAGGCTTAAGGCAAAAGCTAAAAACTTCAATTTCATGAGAATACAGATTCGGTTTCAAAGAATCAACAACTGGACAGGCGAATGGTTGCTTATGACGTGTTATTTCTTCACATACTCGTTGTTTTCTGGCAGCAATCCATAGGTAGAGCTGTATCGCAACATTTGAGAGGCGAAGTCATCTGGGTAGCTCACTTGAACTTCACCAATCTTGCCATCTTCCACATAAACCGCTTGCATCTCCGGATTGATGAATCCTCCGTACGGCGCGATTCCAAGTGAAGCCGATCGATCCAAAACTTCTCGGTGAATCGATTGATCAACTTGAACACCGTATCCTTCGACCAACGCTTTCGCTGCATCATAGTCGCCTTGCGATTTGATGCGCTGTACTTCCATCAGCAACTCACCAAACAACGCGCGCAATGCCGAGTAATCCTTGACGTCGAGGAAGGTCTTTCCGTCGCGATTGACTTTTTCTATGATTCCCTCGGATTCGCCCTTCTCGAAGCACCAATTGCTGATCCAAGCTCGGTTCCTCATGTGCGCCTCTTCAATGTTTGCTCCCAATTCCAGGCGACGCAGTTGTAGCATCATTCCGTTTCGAATGTAACTGTCATATTCGGCCTTGCCCGTTTCCAACGATTCCATCAATCCCAATTCGAGCATCTTCTCGTCCAGCATGAAATACAATGCCACCAAATCAGCACGGCCCTCCTCCAGCGTAGAACTGTACTCCTTGATCGTCTGCTTTGGCTCTCCCACTCCTTCTTCCAGTTTACCTGAAGCGTGGCCAATGACTTCATGCATAGCCGTGTGCAATTTGCCTGCCAGCGCACTGTGCGCTTGGCTCATTTCCATTTCAAGATCATCGTGTGCAAACTCATTCAAAATACCACCACCACTGGCACGATCATAGGCTTCAACAATGTTTCCTAGGCTAACCGACTTGGAACCATGCACCACACGAATCCAGTTGGAATTTGGCAAATTCACACCGATTGGCGTGCTCGGCGAGGCATCTCCTGCTTCACCTGCAACATTCACGACGTTGTAAGTAATTCCGACCACTTCGCTCTTCTTATGTTGAGGCATGAATGGCATGTTGTCTTCGAACCATTGGGCATTATCCATCAAGACTTTCATGCGCTCGCTTGCATCAAAGTCCTTGATTTGAACCACGGTTTCGTAGCTTCCCGTGTACCCTAGCGGATCATTGTAAACCTCCACAAAGCCATTGATGTAGTCCACGTCCCCTTCCGTATCCTGCACCCAATTGATGTTGTACAGTTGCCACTTCTCCAAATCACCTGTCTCGTAGTAAGCGATGAGGTTTCGAAATGCAGCAGCCTGCTTGTCATTTTCAGCGTATTGAATCGCTTGGTTTAGCCAAAACACGATTTGCGCCATCGCTTCACCGTACAATCCCCCGACATGGTACACCTGCTCCTCTATTTCGCCATTGGCGTTTTTGACCAATCGTGAATTGAGGCTGTACTCTACCGGTGTTCGATCACCTTCTTCGACGATGCTCGCTAAGTAAGCCTGCGCTTCTTCAGTTGTTACGTCCGGCGCATAAAAATTCACCGCCGACCCCTCGACCAAGCCTTTGGAGGCATCTTGTTCTACCTTCTTGGACTCCACCGCCGGATCAAAAATAACCGCACGAAGCTCATCGCTCACGGTTGTTTCGGTCGCTGCCAACAACTCGTCGAAGTATGCCTCCGAAAATTCGGGAAGCAACTTGGTGTTCGCGTAGTGGTGATGAATCCCATTCGAGAACCAAATACGCTTGAGGTAGGTTTCGAAACGGTTCCAACCCACGGTGTTCTTGTCCCCATCGAAACCAGTGTATAGGTTCTCGAGAAGATTCCGCACACGAAGGTTGTAGCGGTTGTTTTGATCGTACATAATGTCTCGACCGCTTAATCCTGCCTGATTGAGGCAATAAACCAAGGCCTTTTGACGATTGTCCAATTTGTCCCACCCCCCAACTTGATACCGCACAATCTTGAGGTCAGCAAACTGTTCCGTCTGCCAAACAAATCCATCCGCATCGGCGGCACTGGCTCCTTTCGATTCAGAAACCAATGGACTCCAGTCGTTTTCAGCGGCGCTGTCTTCCGTCGAAGGGGTGCCACATCCTGAAAACAAAAACGCAGCTAAGGCGAAGCAAAACGTTGAAAAGGTCGATAATTTATGCATGTCTTGGGTTGTTGAATGCGGCAAGTTAAGGAAAGTGCGGAGCATTCGTGCGACACCTATCTTTGAACGGTGAGAAGGTTCGCTCGACTCTTACTGCGCAATTTCTTGGCGCCATTTGCAATAACTATGCCTGTGGCACTGTTCATCCTGGATATGCAATTCCTTTGGGTGTATGCGGATGACTTGATTGGAAAGGGTTTGGAACCATGGGTGATTGGTGAGCTGATGCTGTACGCTTCGGCTCGATTGGTCAATCTTGCCCTTCCGCTGGCCATTCTTATTGCTTCGATTATGGCCATGGGTTCCCTGGCCGAAAAAAATGAGTTGACTGCACTCAAATCAGCAGGACTCTCCCTGCCGCGCATCTTGCGGCCATTGACCCTTGCGATGATTGCCATTGCCTGCGGAGCTTTCTGGTTTTCCAATGCCGCGTGGCCAGTCGCCAATTTGAAATTCCGTGCATTGCTGTTCTCAGTGACCAAGCAAAAACCTGCACTCAACTTGACTGAAGGGGCATTTTACAATGGGATTGAGGGGTTTGCCATTCGGGTTGATGAAAAAACCGAGGACGGTACCTTGAAAGACATTTTAATCCACGATCATCGGGAAGGCGAAACAGGTGTTTCTCGAGTAATCCGTGCTACTTCGGGAAGAATGGAGCAAAAAGCGGACCGACTCCTACTGACCCTGCATGATGGAGCGAGCTACGAAGAAGACTTGGAACAATCCAAAAGACGAAAAGAACGATTGCATCCGCACATAGCTTCAAAATTTGAACGACAAATCTTCGAAATCGATATGACTTCACTGGACTTCAGCAAGGTAGATGAGGGGCTGTTTAAGCGAGCGCATGAAATGATGACGGTGCATCAGCTGCAAGCTGCCATGGATTCTCTGGAGAGCTTGAACCACGATAAACAACGCAACATTGAGCAATTTGGAGCGCGACAAACCACTTTACTGCGGGATACAATTCAATTGCAAGCATTGGGGGTTACCAAAGCCAGCTCGAGCATTTTAGAGGTGCTGAGCCCAACAGAACAGCGTATGGCATTCGATGGCGCTCGTAGCCTCGCAAGGAATGCTCGGCAAGGCATCGCTAATGCCCTTGAAGAAATCCAATCAAAAAAAACCGCACAGGATCGGCATGCGATTGAGTGGCACCGGAAATTTTTCCTTTCGCTCAGTTGCATTCTTCTGTTTTTTATTGGAGCCCCGCTCGGCGCAATTATTAGAAAGGGAGGCCTCGGCATGCCAACCGTATTGGCGATCATGATCTTTCTCGGTTATTACATCCTTTCAATCGTGGGTGAGCAAATGATTCGAGCAGGAAGCATTGAACCTTGGCTCGGCATGTGGATGAGCACGTTTGTGCTATTTCCCTTGGCATTCTTTCTCACGTGGAAGGCTTCCAGGGATTCGGGTAAAATTTCGTTTGCCCTTCGAAAGCCTCGGACAACGCAAACCATTAGCTCTTAAATTTGGGCTCTTAAACTCATGCGTTCATGCGAATACTTCAACTCTGCCATAAACCACCTCGACCGAGTAGGGATGGTGGATGCAGGGCAATGGATGCGTTGACTCGTGGTTTGTTGATGTCCGGCAAGCATGAGGTTAAAATCCTGACCGTCGCCACCGAAAAGCATCCTTTTCAACCCGACGAACTCGAAACAGAATACCTCCAAGCCACACAAATCGAGGCCATTCCAGTGGATACAACACTGAGAAAACTGGATGCGCTCTCGGATTTGGTTACGGGGGATAGCTACAACATCTCCCGTTTTTATTCGCTTGATTTTGAGCGAATTCTAACGGACATTTTCCGAAAAACAGCATTTGACCTGGTCATTTTCGAGAGCTTATTCACCGCTCCCTATCTCCCGACAGTACGCAAATATTGCGATGGGATTGCGATGCTTAGAGCGCACAACATTGAGCACCGCATTTGGCACCACCTCGCCCAGGAGACCAAGCCGATGACGAAGCGACTCTACCTGCAATGGCTTGCCGATCGTCTCGAAGAATACGAGATAAATGTCATGCATGACTTTGATTCCATCGCTGCGATTTCTGAGGATGACAAAAGACACTTTGAAGCGATGGGATGTTCGGTGCCTATTCACGTTGTGCCATTTGGCCTCGACGTGGCAGAATTGCCCCCAGCTTCACACGGGCCTGTTCATCACGTTTTTCACTTAGGAGCCATGGACTGGCGGCCCAACATTCAAGGCATTCGATGGTTCATTAGTCGCATTTGGCCGTTGGTCCTGCAGCAGGTTCCGAGCGCGAAGCTTTGTTTGGCCGGACGAAATTTCCCGGAAGATCCGCCAGGGCTTGACACCCCGAATGTGGAGGTTTTAGGTGAAGTTCAAAATGCGTGGGACATGATGACCAGTGGGGGCATCATGATTGTGCCGCTCCTGAGTGGCAGTGGCATGCGCGTAAAGGCCATAGAAGCTATGGCAGGTGGCCGCCCCATCGTATCAACAGCCATTGGGATGGAAGGCATTCCAGGAAATGACCGAGAACATTTCCATCTCGCCGATACTCCCCAAGAATTTGCATCGCGGATCGTAGAATTACTCAACAATCCCGAAGAGGCAGAGGCAATCGGAAAACGCAGCCGCGCTTTCGTTATGGAGCAATTCGAAAACCAGTCCATCGTGAATAGAATGCTCGAGCAAATCGCACATTTGGAGACGCTTTGAAAATCCTTTTCATCACATCACGACTTCCTTGGCCACTGGATAAGGGAGACCGCGTTCGCGCCTATCACCAAATGCGCATGCTGAATAAGGACCATGAGGTCTTTTTATTCACCCTTACAGAAGAACATCCTTCGAAAGAAGCCCAATTGGCCTTGAGCCAAGTAACCACTGGACTGAAATGGTACAAAGTGAATCGTTGGAAACGATGGGTGCGTCTGGCTTTCGCTGCACTAAGCTCACGTCCATTTCAAATCCACTGGTTTTACCAGCGCAAAGCGGATCATGAGCTTCATCAATGGATGGGCCAACTGGGGCCCGATGTGATTCACTGCCAACTTGTGCGCATGGCCGAGTATGTGCGAAACGACCATCAAATTCCCAAGGTGTTGGATTACATGGACGCACTCAGTGCAGGAATGAATCGGAACGCAGCGCTTCGTCCGATGGGTTCTCGATGGATTTTTCAATTGGAAGCCCATCGACTTGCCCGCTACGAATCCATTGTATTCGATTATTTTGATGGACAAACCATCATTAGCCAAGCCGATCGCAAACTCATTGCTCATCCGGGCAGAAACGCCATTGACGTCATCCCGAATGGTGTCGATTCGGAGTACTTCAATAACGGCAACGCAACCGAGAAAAAACCCAATGCAAAATCTGTCATTTTATTTACTGGCAACATGAGCTACCCTCCAAATGTCGATGCAGCCAAGCTGCTTGTGAATGACATTTTACCCAAAATCCAAACGCCGGATGTTCAAGTGGTGATTGCAGGAACTAAACCCACGATTGAAGTACAAAAGCTGGCCAGTGACCAAGTGATCATTACCGGATGGATCGATGACTTGAGAACCGCATATGCCTCCGCTGACGCATTCGTTGCACCACTCCGAATAGGAACAGGCCAGCAAAATAAGATTCTGGAGGCGATGGCGATGGAACTTCCTTGCATCACCACGCCCCATGTATTGAGTGGGTTTCCGGAGCATGACACCGCAGCGCCTCCTTTGGTGTTGGCAGAAAGTCCTACAGCCACTGCTCATGCCATTGATGAGCTTTTGACCAACAAGTCAAAATGTGCAGAAATTGGAAAGAAATCGCGCATTTGGATTGAAAAAAACAGCTCTTGGGAAGCCCAAGCTCGGCTACTTGAGGAGTCCTTCGTAAATTCGACCTTATACAAACCTGAAGAAGCCACATGGAAAATCAAGAGATGAGTTTCGTCGCTGGAATCCCTACCCTGGACATCCAGGACTTCACAAAAGGCAGTCAAGAACTGCGAAACAAGTTCGTAAGCAACCTTGGCAACGCATACGAAAGCATCGGATTTGTCGCCATCCATGGCCATGGAATTCCAGACGCCCTGATTGAAGATTTGTACGCACAATCACGAGACTTTTTCGGATTGAGTCCGGAACAAAAAAAGGCCTACGCACGACCTGAGACCAACAACCAGCGCGGTTTTGTTCGCATGGGCGTTGAACATGCGAAAGACAGTGAAGCCGCCGACTTAAAAGAATTTTGGCAGGTCGGTCAACCGAATCCACCTTCGGATGCGGATTTGACTCATTTCCCTTCAAATTCTGATGTAGCAGAAACACCCCAGTTCAAAGCAACAGCTGAACAAGCGTTTGAAGCGTTGGAAAATCTTGGGCAAATCATGCTTCAGGCGATTGCGATCCATTTGAAAGTGGATGAATCCTACTTTGAAAGCTGGGTTGCCGGAGGCAATTCCATCTTACGAGCTATCCACTATCCCCCCATCACTGGAGAACCTGATTCTGCCGTCCGTGCTGGCCAGCATGAAGACATCAACCTAATCACTTTATTGGTCGGCGCGTCTGCATCGGGGCTCGAAGTATTGCGCCACGACGACACGTGGGTGCCCGTTACAGCCTTGCCCGAGCATATTGTCATCAATGTTGGCGACATGCTGCAACGGCTGACCAATCACCAATTGAAATCGACCACGCACCGCGTCGTTAATCCGCCTCGAAGCGAATGGGGCAAACCGCGCTTCTCCATGCCCTTTTTCTGCCACCCAAGACCTGAAATGCGTTTGGACGCAATGCCGCATTTAATCCGCGATGGTGAGACTGCTGCCGAGGAGCCCATTAGCGCTGGTGAATACCTCGTTCAGCGGCTGAAAGAGATTGGTTTGGCCTCGAAGTAAGGAACCATCACTTTCATGGAATTTTAACAGGACTTATGGAGTCCTTTAAAATTTATTTGCAACTCCTTCGCAATCAGAAATGATGCTTTGATGTTCATTTGAGTCAAGAACCCATGGACATGAATACTTTCAAGATTTTAGCAATTGGACTCGTCGCTGGCTTTTCCGGTGCAGCTATTTTTTTTCTGTTTGGCCCCCAAGCACCGCTGCAAACGTCTCAAACCATTCAATTGCCTCGGGTCGCTGCAAATGACGTTGCTCAAGCATCCCTGGTATCAAACGAAACATACAAAGGACCGGCTCAAGAATATTCTGCACTGCCTTCTTTTGCCCAAGCCGCTCAAACATCTGTTGGGGCCGTTGTTCATGTCAGAACCGCCATGCGAACACGCATTCCTTTGAACCCCTGGTACGAAATGTTAGGGTACCGTTCGCCGGAAGAAGTGCACCAAGGATCCGGATCCGGTGTCATTATTGGTAACGAAGGCTTTATCGTCACCAATAACCATGTCATTGAAGGCGCAGAAGAAATAACCGTTTCGATGAATGACAACCGCACGTACATCGCAGAGGTCATCGGAACCGATCCCTCTACCGATCTGGCCATGTTGAAAATATCAGCGGATTTTCCTCTTCCTTTTATCGAATTCGGAAATTCCGATCAAGTAGGAATCGGCGATTGGGTGCTTGCTGTTGGAAACCCTTTTGATTTGACTTCTACCGTAACCGCTGGAATTGTATCCGCAAAAGCACGCAATATCAATTTGCTGCGTGCCCGTCCCGATCGAGGTGTCTTCCCCATCGAATCTTTCATTCAAACTGATGCCGCAGTAAACCCCGGAAACAGCGGCGGAGCGCTCGTCAACACCCGAGGGGAGCTCATCGGAATAAACACCGCCATCGCTTCAAGAACAGGAAGTTACGCGGGTTATTCATTTGCAGTGCCCTCTACCATCGTGGAAAAGGTAGCGCAAGACTTGATGCGCTATGGAAAAGTGCAACGGGCTTACCTTGGAATTCAGATTGAACCCGTCACTGAGGTAATTGCCGAGCAATTGGACATGACGGAAATAAAAGGATGCGCCGTTACGGATTTGGTACCCGGAAGTGGAGCCGCCGAATCAGGGTTGGAAATTGGAGACGTTGTGTTGGCCATAGACGGTCAAGAAATCTCAGATTTTCCCGAATTACAAGAAAGTGTTTCTCGCTTCCATCCAGGCGATGAGGTGATGGTTCGGGTGTGGCGCAATGGGGAGGAACGTGAGATTTTGGTTCAACTGAAGGATCGAAATGGCCGGCTCGCAATAAAAAAGCAAGACCGCAGCAATTCATTTGACCTAACCTCCTCATAACAAAGGATATAAAAGCGAATGGAATAATTCAATGCAGAAGTGAACCAATCGATGGCATAGATGTTCCAAAGTTGTGAACACTCCCAGCGTACCGCTTTTTCCGTTAAACTTGCTGCCTCTTCCTGGGGAAACCGTTGCTCTGCACATTTTTGAAGAGCGTTATCAAGCTCTTTTCCATCGATTGGAAGCCATGGAATTGGATGAGTTTGGCATTCCTTTCGTAGACGGAGATTGCCTTACGAGCTTGGGAGGATTGATGCGGCTTGTCTTTGCATCGGAGCCTGACGAAAATGGATTTCGAGATGCCGCAGTGCAGTGTTTTGGATTATTCAAACTTGCCGCGCAAGTGCACCTTCCAGAACCCGGCGATTTTCCTCCATACCCCAGCGGAGACATTGCCAGATGGTCCGATTGGAAGAACTTTGAACTCACCGAAAATGCCGAAACTGACTTTTCAAAAGCGGAACAACTGCGGAAAACGCCCGAAAATGAGAAGTTCCTGTGCAAGCCTGGCAATGGGCTGATTCAAAAGTTAATCAGGCACCAAATCGCGCCGAAAAAACGATTTGAGATCTTGAATGCGCCGAACGTACAACGCCGAAACGAACAAATCAACAATGCTGCGCGATTCTCATTCTTAATCGCAGAACAAGAAGCACAACGAAATAAAGGCTACTTTCCCAATTGACTGCCTATTTTTGTGGCATGATGACAAAGCATTTCCCACAAATCTTCCTGTTCCCTCTTGTCCTGGCACTTGCTCTCCAAGGCTGCGAAAGCGACCCCGTGGCTTCAAAAGGCAGCGATTCTAAATCAGAGGGCGTTTCTTCATCCTTTGACCTGAAAAATGAATCATTGGCCGTCTCCATTGCCGATGACCGATTGAACTCCTTTGTCGCTCTGGATACATTGGAAAATATTACCCAGAATCTTTTCGATTATTTCGAAAGTACCAATGATGCAGACTGGAGCCAATTGATGCACCACTTTCCCCTGCACAAAAATTCGGATACAGCTTTCATCAATAGCAGCATTCGAGCCCTCGATTATTGGACAGAACGTGGCGTGCAAAACCGAACGGAAATGGCAGAAGTTGTTTATGCCAGCCCGGCATTCTTAGACGGAGACCAAGAAGTGGTCCTCCTCAACATGAACTTGCGTCATTACGTCGAGTTCCTGCCTCACTACGAAGGCCCCAGCCCTAAAGGCATGAAAGGCATGGTAGAGTCCAATTATGGCAAAGGAAACGCCCAATATTTCGAGAAAGAAATCGAAGAAGGTGACTCTCTCCCATTCCGATACTGGGAAATCACCGGTTTCAATCGCATCTGGGCGCTGTCCCACGTGGATTCAAGCCACTGGTGTTTCTTGCCCCCAAATTTCAATGAATCGGGCTCAGCTTACATGATGAGCAGCGATGCGATGGTTGGAGGATTGCGTCACAGGAGGGAGAATGATCCTACAGCTCAGAAATAATCACGATCACGATGGAGTCAATCAAATGGCACATCCAGGATGAATGGTCGCCTCTGAAGGCAGTCATGGTAGGCATTGGCGAAGGCATGGGGTTGGCTCCTACCTTGGCGGAAACGTATGACCCACAGTCCCGACTGCACGTTGCTCAAGGAACCTATCCGACAGAGGATGCTGTCGCACATGAGCTCAACTGCCTAGCCGAGCAGTTGACGCGCAAAGGAATCCAGGTGTTGAGGCCTGACTCCATCGGCATCAACCAAGTCTTTACGCGTGATATCGGGTTGGTGATTGACGGGAAGTTTATCATGACCCACCTTGTTGAGGATCGAGTGAACGAACAAAAGGGCTTAGAATCCATGCTCAACCGATATCCAGGGACGCTGATTCATCCGCCTGCTTCCGTGCGAATGGAAGGCGGAGACATCATGCCTATGGGCGATGAAATTTGGGTAGGCTATGCAGGAGAAGAGCGGTTTTCAAAGTATACCACGGCACGCACAAATGTCGCAGCCATCGAATGGCTCCGCTCCCAGTTTCCCCAGAAACAGATTCTTGGCTTTGAATTGGAAAAATCCGATACCGAGCCCTTGAAAAATGCACTTCACCTCGATTGCTGCTGTGCGCCCTTGGGCCTCGGTCATTTGATGATCCACCGACCCGGGTTTGCTCGCGATGAAGAACTCAACGCCTTGCTGCGTCGGTATTCTGACGCGCACATCATGGATGTTTCAGCGGAAGAAATGCAAGACATGCATTGCAATGTCTTGAGTCTTGAGCCCGGCACCGTCGTTTCAAATCGTTCCGCGAAAAGGACAAATGAGCAAATGCGAGCATGGGGATACGATGTGATTGAAGCAGAACTGAATGAGACCTCTAAAATGGGTGGACTGCTACGCTGCTCCACTCTACCATTGCGTAGAAACTAATCCGGTATGAACCAGAGTACATCCAACGTTTTCATGATTCGGCCTCATTCTTTTCGAAAGAATGAGGAGACTGCCACGAATAATTTGTACCAGAAAACCCTAGAAGGAGTTTCAGCGTCCACGGTCATTGAGCAGGCACAGGCCGAGTTTGATCGGCTCTCAAACGCATTGGGAGATGCCGGCGTGAATGTTTTTGTCTTTGAAGAACAATTGCCGCATGCAACGCCAGATGCATTGTTTCCCAACAACTGGATTTCAACCCATGAAACAGGCACCGTTTGCTTGTATCCCATGTTCGCTCCTAATCGCCGCGAAGAGCGGAGAGAGGATGTTATCGTACAACTTGAGCACGAAGCGGGATTTGGCATTCAAAACATTGTTGATTTCACCGAATTTGAATTGCACAATCGATTCCTAGAAGGAACCGGTAGCATGGTGCTCGACCGGATAAATCGCAAGGCCTATGCGGCAATTAGTTCGCGAACAGACGAGACCGCCCTCCTTCATTTTTGCCAAGAATTGGATTACGAACCAGTCGCCTTCTCAGCGATGCAATCCGCGGAAGGCAAGCGCCATCCCATTTACCATACCAACGTGATGATGAGCATTGGCACCCGATTCTGTGCCATTTGTCTCGACAGCATTGATGACGCCGAAGAACGCCAAGCCGTGAGCGATGAGTTAGCTTCTGACGGACGCGAAATCATCGCATTGAGCGAATCACAAATCGAACAATTTGCGGGCAATATGTTGGAGCTAGAAGGATCCAATGGCCCCGTCATCGCTATGAGTTCAAGTGCCTTTCATGCATTGGACTCAGAACAGATTGAACGTCTAAAAAAGCACGGACAAATCATCCATTCCGACCTCGAGACCATCGAGACTTGCGGCGGTGGAAGCGCTCGTTGCATGATTGCTGAAATTCACCTCCCACGAGCATAACACTTCGCTAACCTCTCTGACATTGTCATGCCTACCTTAGATCAAAACATCCAAGCAGCAGTGGTCCTCGCCTGCGAAAAGTGCTTCCAAGCGACCATTGAAGCGAACACCGTCCAAGTGCAACAAACCCGAAAAGAGTTTGAAGGCGACCGGACAGTCGTGGTTTTTCCGCTGACGCGTGCCTCGCAAAAGTCACCCGAAGCCACCGCCGAAGATTTGGGCAAGTACCTCGTGGAATCGCATGAACTGATCAGCGCATACCAAGTCGTAAAAGGATTTTTGAATCTGACCATCGTTCCCGCGCATTGGACGAATGAATTGACCAATGCCGTCCAATCTGAACATTATGGCTTCGGCACGCCCGCATCGCTGCCCAAGGTAATGGTGGAGTACTCCTCTCCCAACACGAACAAGCCGCTGCACTTGGGACACCTGAGAAACAACTTTCTTGGGTACAGCGTATCACGCATTTTAGAAGCTGCTGGACACCATGTGGTCAAAGTGCAAATCATCAATGATCGCGGCATTCACATTTGCAAGTCCATGGTGGCTTGGACCAAGTATGGTCACGGAGAAACGCCTGAAAGTGCGGGATTGAAAGGTGACAAGCTGGTCGGAAAATACTATGTCCGTTTCGATCAAGAGTACAAAAAAGAAGTCAAAGCCCTCATGGACCAAGGCATGGAGGAAGATGAGGCGAAGAATGCGGCTGAATTGATGGAGATGGCACGGGATTACTTGGCCCGCTGGGAAGCTAACGATCCCGATATTGTTGCATTATGGAAGGCAATGAACGGGTGGGTGTATGATGGCTTTGCCGTAACGTATGCAGAAATGGGAGTGGATTTTGACAAGTTATATTATGAGTCCGAAACCTACTTATTGGGAAAGGATTTGGTCATGCGCGGCTTGGAAACCGGCGCATTTTACAAGCGGGAAGACGGAAGCGTGTGGGCTGATCTCACGGCAGAAGGACTTGATGAAAAACTGGTGCTGCGTAAGGACGGCACTTCCGTGTATATGACCCAGGACATTGGCACAGCCATCCAACGGTATGAGGACTTTCCAGGACTCGATCGTCAAATCTACACGGTTGGTAACGAACAAGAATACCACTTCAAAGTCCTTTTCAAATTGTTGAAACTGCTCGGCGTAGAGGGAGCAGATCGGAATCGACACTTGAGCTACGGCATGGTCGAGTTGCCTGAAGGGAAAATGAAGTCCCGGGAAGGAACGGTCGTTGATGCCGATGAATTGCTCGCCGAAATGGCTGAAACAGCCAAGGAAATGGCGACCGAACTGGGCAAGGTGGAAGACCTCAGCGAGGCTGAAAAAGAAACATTATTCAAGCAAGTCGGATACGGTGCCATCAAATACTTTTTACTCAAAGTATCACCCCAGAAATCCATGATGTTCGATCCCAAGGCGTCTATTGACTTCATCGGCAATACCGGGCCATTCATTCAGTTCAATTTTGTCCGAGCCAAAAGTGTATTGCGGAAAAGTGAAGAATCGTACGGTGCTTTGGATGCATCAAACCTGGATGCACGTGTTTGGGATCAAACCGAGTTGCGCATCATTCAGCTTGGGTTGCATTGGCCCAATGTACTCAAGCAAGCTGCCTCCGAATGCGACCCCAGTCTCATCGCGAATCACTGCTATGAACTTACAAAGGCATATAGCCGTTGGTACCAGGATCATCCGATACTCCAAATCGAAAACGATTCATTGCGTGTCGCTCGAACGACAATCTGTCACTTCTTTACCCAACAAATCGAGGACGCCATGGGATTGCTCGGCATACAAATGCCAGAGCGTATGTAACCGCTCAAGTGATTCTCCGTTCCAAGGATTGACCACGGGTCTCAAAACACACGAACGCAGCCTTTATCTCCGATACATCGCACGAAAAAGAATGGTCCCCTCTTTCCAACGGACCTGCATGCAATGTTTTCAGAGGTACGCGCGACTCATCCACCAGCGTCAAGTGGCAATCAGCTGTCCAGCCATCAGGAACCGTAAACCCAACGACCACTGTAGCTCGATTGACAGTAACCTTCAAACCGTCAACCAAATGAGATTCCGCCGCAATTACGCCCTTGCGCATCGCAGATGACATTCGCTTCAAAATGACCCATCCCGCCAGCACTGCAAGCATGAGCAGCAAGGCCATTGCTGCATTTTCTAAGAAAGTCTCGAAGGATTCAGCCGTCATGGTCACAAAGAGATGATTCCCTCAATCCTTGCAGCGGACTCGTAACGCATGAAAACATCTTCAGCAGACCCCACTGTTTCGATGATGGTATACGCTGTGTAATTGCCTTTGCGCGACGGTCGTTCACTGAACTGAGCCGAAGATGTGAAAATTGCTTTTAACGCTGCAATGGACGCTTCGTTCGCCGGTAAAATAAATTTAAACGAAAAAGGACACGGCCATTGGTGGGTGTCATCCAATTGTTTCTCGAGGCGTTTCCGCTTTTGTTCTTCCGTTTCCATCGTTGCTATTGAACCTCAAAATTAAGGCATTCCACCCGCCCCTGCCCGAGCTGTGCTTTGCTTTAACAGATTTCCATTACTAAGAGCTGCGATTGGGCATAAAAAAAAGAAGGGACTGCATCGAAATGCAGCCCCCTCCCTAGGAATCGGTCTTGCCAGACTCGAATTCTATAAAACCATTTGATTTTTATTCTGGGCAATCAACGCCGTAGAGCTGGAAGAACTCCAACAAGTCACTCACGTTAACCGTTCCGTCATCGTTGATGTCACCTGGGCATGGATCTGGATAATCACATCCGCCTGGGTAGTTCGCATCAGGATTGTAATCATAACCTGCTGGATCCATGCAACCAACCGTTACACAAGAACCATCATCAACCGAAGCAATCGGATTGTAGTTCGCGGATGCCATATCCGTGCAACCCTCGTAGACACAAGAACCATCATCAATGATTGCGGCTTCGTCGTAGTTGATTGCATCAGCATAAGTACAACCTGTTGAGTAAATCGCTGTTACGAATTGCTCGATGGTCGTCGTGTTTCCACAAGCATCCGTGAAGACCATGGTTCGGTTGAGCTGGTAGCTATAGATACCAGAGCCAGAGAAGATGTCCGTGGTGGTGTACGTGTAATCGCTGCAAGCATCATAAATCTCAGTGATGCCAACGAAGTCATCGATGGTCTCACTAGCTGAATCATAAAGCGTGATGTTCTCTTCGTAGATCACAACAGGTGCTGTTGTGTCTTCCAAAGTGATCACTTGCACATCAGTCGAAGCGTTTCCGCAACCATCTGTGACGGTCCACGTTCGCGTTACAACATTATCAGCAAGGCATGAACCCTCTGAAGTTGACAACTCATCTGTGAACGTTACGAAGATGTCCGCGCTGCAAACATCTGCCGCATCCATGACATCGCCCGTCGAAGAGGGGTCCATCAAGTCCGTGTCGCACTCTACCGTCACGTCCATTGGCGTGGTAAAGGTTGGAGCAATCAAATCATTGAATGTCACCTCTTGTGATGCACTTACAGAATTACCACATGCATCTGTTGCTGTGTACGTTCGAATGAAGTTCATCGCGCCTGAACAGCCCATTGAAGTTTCAACGTCCTCATAGGTGACTTCAACTGCTGAGCAGTTATCCGTTGCACCTGGCATGCCAGAAAGTTCCTCTCCGCATTGCAATTCAACCGCTGCGGCAACCTCATCCATGACCGGAGCCACGTCGTCGGTAACCGTAATCGTTTGAATGGCCGTAGCACTGTTTCCGCATCCGTCTGTAAACGTGTACTCGCGTTCAACTGCGAAGCATCCGTTAGAACCTTCTTGTGTGCTCGACACTTCCGTCCATGATACCGAAACATCACTCATGCAATTGTCAGAAGTCTCATAAGATCCATACGCTGCAGTTGCATCGTATTCATCACACGATACTTCAGCGTCCATTACTGTACCCGATGGTGCTTGAGTATCTACACGTGTGATGGTCTGCACTGCAGTGGATGAATTTCCACATCCGTCAGTTGCCGTGAATGTTCGTATAATCACTGCCATTCCCGTGCAATTCGCATCGCTCTCGACATCGGCCATTGTGACCGTAGCGCCGGAGCATACATCTTCAGCAGTGGCCATGTCCATTGGAAGGTCATCGCCGCATTCGAGGTCAACGTCTGCTGGAACAGAAGTGAAGTATGGAGCAACGGCATCCACCAATGTGATGATTTGAACCGCAGAGCTCATGTTGCCACAGTCGTCAGTTGCCGTCCATGTTCGAACAATCACGTCTCCACCAAAGCAGTTGTCGTCGCCAGCAGCGTCTGTGTAGCCTACGATAACTGCAGAGCTGCAAGCGTCAGCCGCATCTTCGACATCGCCCGTAATGGTCAAATCGCTGGTGTCATCTGTACAAGCTACATCCGTGTCTGCAGGTGCCGTGAACGTTGGAGCCGTTGTGTCGACGACCGTGATGGTCTGATCGACTGAAACCGTGTTCATTGCATTGTCTGCAAATGTCCATGTTCGAACAATGGTATAATCACCATCGCAATCACCTGATGTGATGGCATCCACAAAAGTGGCGTCCAAAACAGGATCACATTCGTCAACAACCAAAGGCTCGCGGATATCAGAGTCAACGCTTGAGCACTCTGTTGTGTAATCCTCAGAAGAAACCATAACCGGTGGCTGCTGATCATACAGGCACGCATTGCACCCTTCTCCATCGATTGGATAGTCACAGCTTCCATCGTCTTCGTAGTTCTCTTCGCTGTAGTTGCAAGCTGTTTCATCAGTGCAACCGCAGTTGTCACTACCAAATGATAGGGAAATGTACATGGTGTTACCTGCAGACAATCCTTCAGGGAAGATCTGAACGAACAACTCACCGTGAATGGTTCCTGTAGTCGTGATTTGTGCAACCAATACGCGGTTGTCATCACCTGCCAAGCCATACTGAGCGTCCATGTTGTCCGCGTTGATGTACCATCCGCTTCCAATCACGTCATCGATTACAATGTTATCACCGTTTTCGAATTCGTTGACCCATGTTGGGTATCCACCAGTATCAACGGGTGGAAGGTCAATTACTGTTGCTGGTGTATTATCACCGATGGTAACATACGAGTCAGCCGTCAACATTGGATAGAATCCAAACAGCTCAGGAGCTGAAGGCAAGAATGATCCTTGGATATTTTGGTAAATCTGGCTAGACGCAGCCAAAACAATTGGATTTTGGTTGTTGCCCAAGATGGCATTCAAAACGTCCGTGGAGTTCGCTGTAGTAACGAACACTTGGTACGTTGTGAGGCCTTCAATGCTCGAAGCCATTGACTCCACGTCAACTCCATATCCTTCATGGCTCGTGCTCACATTCAAGCAGCTGCAGAAGTCACAGAAATCGAGCGATGGATACTCAACGTCCTCATAATTGCATGCTGACTCATCACCACATCCTTGGAGGATATCGCAAATCAAATCACCATTGTAATCAAGGCATTCGCCGTCGCAATTGAACCCTTCCTCAGGGTATGTACAAGAACCGTCGTTGAAGTTTGGCTCAGGAATAACATTCGGGTTGAAGTTACATGCTGCCTCGTCATTACAACCGATGCAGAATGGTGAAACCGCACACATCGATTCATCCAATTCAGTGGCCGCAGGGTCATAGTTGCAGTTTCCTTCTATGGTACAACCGAAGATTTCCAGCGCGTCGCATACTCCATCACCGTCTTCATCGCCTTCACATTCCCCATCACAATCGTATCCTAGGGCTGGATAGGCACATGATCCGTCATCATAAGTGGCAACTGCGCTGTAATTACAAGCTGTTTCATCCATGCAACCGCATTCATTGCCACCGAAACTCAAGGTGAGGTAGGTGTCAAGGGATTGGTCGCCATTCGGGAAGACCTGAACATATAACTGTCCGCTTACATCTCCATCCGTGGTCAACTGCGCAACCAATACGCGTTGGTCGTCACCTGCAAAACCGTTGTTTGCAGTGATCAATGCGAACCATGAACCACCGAAGAAAGAATCCAATTCCAAATCTCCGCCACCATTGAATGTGCTGATCCAATTATCTTCAGGTGCTTGCACAACTGAAATTGCACTCTCGCCAGCTTCCGCAACACCATCGATTCCAATGGTCAACCAGCTGTCATAGTTCAAGGACGGCACAACCGTGAAGAACAATGGGTTGATGTTGTCAGGTGTAAGTCCTCCAAAAGGATTTTGGTAGAAACTTGTTGTCGATCGCAAGAATGCCGGGTTCGTCTCATCACCTGAGACAGAACTTACAAAGTCGGCCGCTGATGGGGTTGTTACATACACTCGGTACGTGCTCATTCCAGCGCTCAGGCCTTCAATGCTTCCGTCCTGCGTTTCGACCAATTCCAATTCAAGACCAAATCCGGCCTCTCCTCCTGATCCACAGGAGCAGAAATCACAACTTCCATCGTCGTAGGAAGCGCCATCATTGTAGTTGCAAGCACCTGCATCAGTGCAACCCAAGATTTCATTCACTGTAATGATTTGATCTTGAGAAGTGCTATTGCCACAAGCGTCAGTCGCCGTCCACGTTCGTGTGATAACGGTGATTTCAATATTGCTGTTGTCTGCTGAATCGCTGTAATCAATGGTCACCTCGTTGCAATCATCTTCTGCAGTAGGTGCAACTTCTTCCATGTCCTCTCCATAGGTGTAAGTCACATCTGCAGGGAACGAAGTAAAGGTTGGTGCAACCTGGTCTGTCACCATGATTGTTTGCGTGTAATCTGAAGCGTTTCCGCACTCATCTGTCGCCGTCCACGTGCGGTGGATGGTGTAGCTGGTGCCACAAGAGCCTTCACTGATTACGTCAACCGCTTCGGACATTGTTACCGCTGAACAGTCTTCGGCTGCAGGGCTTCCCATCGGAATCTCATCGTTGCAATTCAATTCAATGTTTTGCGGTGTAGAGGTGAAGGTTGGCCCTTCGGTGTCAATGATTGTGATGTACTGAACGGCTGTGTCCGCATTTCCGCAGTCATCTGTCACAGTCCATGTACGCATCACTCCGCCGTTTTCGAGGCACGTTGACGGGCTATCCAAAGAGGCTGTTGCAGCATCTCCATCCGCATAAATCGCATTGCCTGTCCATGAGATGGAAATGCTATTGCTTGTAGTCGATACGGAAACATCCGCACCGTCAGCAATTCCATTTGTATTGATCGTAACCGATGCAATATCGTCTGACGATATGTTCGTGATGTTCACGTGTGCATAGTCATATGCAAATGGGAATCCACCAGTACCCTCAACGCTGAGGTTGATCGTAGAACCATCAATGTCAACTGCAATTGCTCCGCGGTGATCCGCATTGTTTGAAGTCAAGTCATCATAAGTCAATTCTGCCCCAGCGCCGATGGTAACACCGTTCGCCTCAAGGAACAGGGAAGCCCCGAATGGCCCTCCAAAGTTGAAGCCCATTTCCGTGCTGAAGTCAGCAGTCGAACCCGTAAGATCGAAACCTGGCGTGAACGGCGCATCAACATAGCTGTAATCCAGCTCGCTTGCGCAATTGTCATAGGAATCCGTTGGGTATTCTGCTGAACCTGCTCCAGGAGTCAGGTCCTCCGAACATTGCGCTGAGAAATCCGCTTGCGCAACTGCCACAGGGTTTTCAGAGTCCAGCAATTGAACCGTTTGGGTTGCTGTTGCACTATTTCCAAATGCATCCGTTGCAGTGAATGTTCGCGTCAGCGTATAACCGCAGTCAGCATCTGTAATCTCCTCTGAAACGGTAACAACCGCATCCGGGAAACATCCTTCATCAACCGCCACGGCCATTTCTGTTGGATGCGCGTCAGAGCAGCTCTGAGACATGTCCGCAGGTACATATGTAAACACAGGTGCTTCTGCATCGTCTGTTGAGTAGCCAAATGGCAAGTGAACAGCAATTGCGTTATCCGAGTCACCTTCTGGGAACATTTGAACGAAAATCTGCCCGCTCAAAATTCCTTCTGTGGTAAACTGACCCACAAGCACGCGCTGATCATCACCCGAAAGGCCATTGGTAACATTCGAAAGAGTGTACCATCCATCTCCAAAGGCTCCTTCCATGGTCACACCATTTCCGGCATTGAAATTGGCCACCCAGTCGGTAGTTTCAGGAACCAAGGAAACCAATGACTCATCTGCAGAGATCATGTTGTTTTCAATTCCGATGGTTACCCAGCTTTCCCATTCCAAACTTGGGAATATTGGGAAGAACGCCGGATTCATTACGTTCGCAGTAACCTCAGTATTGACTCCTGTTCGGAAAATAGGTTGCGTGCTCAAAATGTAAGTTGGATTCGCAGCATCACCAACAACCGCGCTCAAGATGTCGGT
>DLQB01000178.1 GCA_002477505.1 Flavobacteriales bacterium UBA7443 | reverse complement strand
AACCGGATGATGTGGCCTGGTTGGTTCCCCACCAAGCCAATTTGCGTATCATCGACGCCACACAGCGTCGCATGGGACTTCCTAAAGAGAAAGTCATGATCAACATCCAGAAATACGGCAACACCACTGCCGCTACGATTCCATTGTGCCTAATGGACTGGGAAACCAAGCTGAAGAAGGGGGATAATATTATCCTAGCCGCTTTTGGTGGAGGCTTCACATGGGGTGCGGTATACCTGCAATGGGCATACGATACCCATTAATCTTAACCCATTGGTACGTGGTTCAAAAAAATCCAACCTAAATTCGCTCCTTAAATCGTCAGATTATGACCATTAACGAAATTCAAGACCTCATCAAATTCATCGCCAAGGCGGGAGTCACGGAGGTCGAAATCGAAAAAAAGGATTTCAAGATTACCATTAAATCTGAAATGCCTAAAAAGAAGAAGGGCTTTGGCGAAGCTGAAGCCACCATTCAAATGCCGGTGGCAATGGCTGCAGGTATGGCTCCAGTAGCTCCTGTGACCACGGCCGCAGCTCCGGCAGCGGAGTCCGCAGCGCCAAGTGCCAACGACAACGAACAAAACAACTACATCACTGTAAAATCTCCAATGATCGGGACCTTCTACCGAAGACCATCCCCGGACAAGGAGGCCTTTGTTGATGTCGGTGATACCACCAAAGTAGGTGATACCATCTGCGTCATCGAAGCGATGAAATTGTTCAATGAAATCGAATCTGAAGTGACTGGAAAAATTGTCAAAATCTTTGTGGACGACAATTCACCGGTTGAATACGATCAGCCTCTTTTCTTGGTGGATCCCGCCTGAATCCAATCGCCATGTTCAAGAAAATTTTGATTGCGAACCGCGGGGAGATTGCCCTGCGAGTCATCCGCACATGCAAGGAGATGGGCATCAAAACAGTCGCCGTGTATTCCACAGCTGATGCCGACAGCCTGCACGTACGTTTTGCTGATGAGGCCGTGTGCATCGGCCCGCCAAGAAGCGCTGAGTCCTATTTGGATATCCCGAAGATCATCGCTGCGGCAGAGATCACCAACGCGGATGCAATCCATCCGGGTTATGGTTTCCTTTCGGAGAATGCTGACTTTTCCCGTATTTGCGCTGAAAATCACATCAAATTCATCGGAGCAAGCCCGGAAATGATTGAGGCCATGGGAGACAAGGCGTCCGCCAAGGCGACCATGAAAAAAGCAGGAGTCCCAACCATTCCAGGGAATGAAGGCATCTTGGAAAGCTTGAAAGAGGCAACGAAAATTGCAAAGAAAATCGGCTATCCCGTCATGCTGAAAGCCACTGCAGGTGGCGGTGGAAAAGGCATGCAAGTCTGTCACGATGAAGAAGGTCTCGCGGAAGGATGGGAATCGACTCGCAGAGAAGCTGCTGCGGCGTTTGGCAATGACGATATGTACATGGAGAAGTTCGTGGTTGAACCACGGCACATTGAAATCCAAATCGCTGCCGATCAACGAGGAAAAGCGTGTCACTTGTCCGAGCGCGACTGCTCTATCCAACGCCGCCATCAGAAATTGGTAGAGGAAACACCTTCGCCTTACATGACCGACAAATTGCGTGATAAGATGGGCAAGGCAGCCATCAAAGCGGCAGAAGCAGTGAAGTATGAAGGTGTTGGAACCGTGGAGTTCCTCGTGGATGCACACCGGGATTTCTATTTCATGGAAATGAACACCCGAATCCAGGTCGAGCATACCATCACCGAGGAAGTTGTCAATTACGATTTGATCAAGGAGCAAATCAAATTGGCTGCGGGCGAGAACATCAGCGGCAAAAATTATTATCCCCAGATGCATGCGATTCAGTGCAGAATCAATGCGGAAGATCCCGATCGGAATTTTGCGCCTTGTCCCGGATTGATTACCGATTACCATGCGCCCGGCGGGCACGGCGTCCGATTAGACACACATGTCTATTCAGGATATACCATCCCTCCTTACTATGACTCGATGATTTCGAAACTCATCGTTGTAGCGCAAACACGTGAAGAAGCCATTTTGAAGATGCAACGCGCATTGGATGAATATGTCATTGAAGGGGTGAAAACCACCATTCCATTTCACCAACGATTGATGCGCCACGAGCGCTTCAAAAGCGGTGATTTCACGACCAAATTCATGGAAGAGGAAACGGTGTAATCCGCTCCAATTTCAACGCTTCATCGAAGCGTATGCAAAAAGCCGTTTCAGTCCTTGGAACGGCTTTTTTGCAACATCAGCGTTGTGGAGTGGCCCTTGACAAAAGGAATCACCGCAACTTTTCCCCCATAATCAATCACTTCACAGGATCCAACGATGTAATTTTTTGCTTCGCGATCTTGAACCTTAGGGTCGTAGTCTCCGCCCTTGACCAACACATCAGGCCGAATCTGCATGATCAACTCGAGCGGTGTCTCTGAGGAGAAAATCACCGCCACATCCACAGAACGCAGCGCTTCCAGCACCAATTTCCGGGACTCTTCGTCATTGATCGGCCGGTCTGAGCCTTTTCCGAGCGTGCGAACACTGGCATCGGAATTGACCGCGACCACCAAGCGATCGCCCAATTCACGTGCGCCGCGCAAATACGTAACATGGCCTGCGTGCAGCAAATCAAAGACGCCGTTGGTAAAGACGATGGTGTCGCCCTTCGATTTCCAACGGTTCAAGGTGGCTGCCAATTCCGGATTCATCGCATGCATTCAACGGGGGGGTATAGAAGTGAGCTCGCGGTCTTTGCGAATCCGAAACCACATCAAAGCGAGGTAAGCAATGCCACCGGTGATAACAATCATCGCTGTTTGCGTCATCCAAATCACGTTGGCAACAGCAAATCCTAATTCTTGCGCATACCCCAAAGCCGAGAAACCGAGCATTACAGCCCAGTGATAGGCTCCGACTCCACCCGGGGCAGGCATGACCATTCCAAACCCACCAGCCACCATGATGAACAAGGCCTGCGTAATCGAAATGGACGCAACCGACGCGATGGATTTGAAAATCACCCAAGCCATCAAGAAGTACATGCTCCAAATGAAGAAGGTGTGGAACAAGAACATCCCTTTCCGTTTCATTTGCCGAATGCTATTTAACCCTTCCCAAATGCCTTTGAGAAACGATGCTACTTTCAGGGCGAAGGGCAATTCCACGAGGGATTTTCGTTTCAGCCAAAGCAAGCCAAGCACCAGCAACATCCCACCCGCACCTGCAATCGCATTGGTAGCATCGGGCATTTCAGCTCCTTCCAACAATTCTAGGAAGGCCGGAATATTAGCAATGATAGCAATGGTCGTCAACGCGATTAGGATGACAAAATCCACCACGCGTTCACTGATCACCGTACCAAACAATTGATCCACCGGAATATCATCGGTTTGATTCAGAGCAGCGCACCGAGCGAGCTCTCCGCTCCGTGGAATAAACGTGTTGGCGAAGTAGGCGAAAGTCACCGCATGCACCGTGCGCAGAGGTGAGGGCTTATGGCCCAGAGGGTCGAGCATTATCACCCAACGCAAACCACGGCTCACAATGGCCAAATAGCCCATAACAAAGGACACGATGAGCCCTCCCCAAGAGGCAGAACGCATGTCATTCCAAAGCGCTTCGCGATCGTCTATCATGGAAAAAGCCATATAGAAAAGAAGAACTCCTATGCCCAAAAACGCCAGATAAATCAGAGCCTTTCGAATGTTCATGCGGTCAATTTATTGGTAGCCGTATCTGGGAAAACGAGCTTTGGAACATGGGTTTTCGCTTCTTCTGGGGTCATGTGACCGTATGCTATGATGATGATGACATCTCCCACTTGAACCCGTCGCGCTGCAGGCCCATTCAGTCCCACCTGACCACTTCCGCGCTCTCCCAAAATCGTATAGGTCTCAAAACGTTCGCCGTTATTGATGTTGACAATCTGAACCTTTTCACCTTCGTACAATCCCGCTGCATCCAGCAAATCTGGATCGAGGGTGATGGAACCGATGTAATTCAAGTCCGCCTGTGTTACGGTCAAGCGGTGGAGCTTTGCGCGAAGCATGGTGATCAACATGCTGCAAAAGTAAGAAACACTCCTGCATCACAGTGATTGAAACCCGGGTTCTTCCTTGCGGAAAAACTTATTGGAGCGGAACCCAGCGCAATTCAACCCTGCGATCAAATTTTGAGGTCCCAACAGAGCCGAGCGAACCCTTTCCTTCACATACGATTCGGTTTGGATCCATTCCAGTAGCAAGTGCCACTGTTTTCGCATGCTCTGCGCGCAGTTTTGACAGTGCTTCGTTTTGTACTGCCGAGCCACTGGCATCGGCATAACCCACCACTTCAAGCTTCCATTGATCGGGCCATTCTCCCGATTCCGTTTTCGCCCGATTCAGCCACTTGAGCAATTCAATCCGATCGTTTTCCGCCAATTGAAACCGTGACTTTTCAAATCGCCCAGTCCACACCACTGCTTCTTTGTTCAATTGGCTCGAATCCTCCCCATTTGGCCTCGGCCATCGGCCCAATGCGTCCAATGGCAGCAGGTCAAACACAAACGCCGAGCCACCTTCCATTCGGTAACTCCGAACGCGCCTCCATCCCTTCCAATATTCGGCTTCACACAAGCCATCTGCACATCGTTCAAACACGTGGCAAACGGCTCCGTCCGGAATGCTCTTTCTTCCATCATCTGCTGTGACTTGAACGGACATGGCCGCGTCTAACTTGATGCTGCCAACCCGCACGCGTCCTGCTGCATCGGATTGACCGGAAAACACGTGCGCTCCTCCTCGCTCCTGAATGTTCACCTGAAGCCCCGTCATGGGAGCGCGTTGAAAGCGAAATTCCAAGGCAAATTCAGCCTGCTCGCTTTCCTCCTGTGATGGCCGTCCCGCCCACCACAAATCCATTCCACTCCCTGCCATTCGCGCTGCAGCCAAATAGAATCCCGCGTCATTTCCGTTCCCCGCTGGAATTGCGGCCAATTCATCTCCGGGAGAATTCAACGGAGCCGCTAGCGGCTGAGCACTGCCGTAATTGTCTGCACGAAGCGATTGAAATACATCAAAACCGCCCAGTCCATCCGTCCTCCCATTGGAAGCGAACAGCAGCGTTCCCGATTGGAAGTTTGGAAATACTTCGTCGCCATCCGTATTCAAACTCGTCAACGGTCTGGGGATGCTCCACCCGCCCTCTGACTCCTGGGCCATGTACAAATCGAAATCACGCGCGGATTCCGCCGCGCTCATGACCAAAACGCCACGGGCTTCATCAATTGCAACGTGCTGGACGGCGTCAAATCCCGGCCAATTGGCACTTGAGAATGCCCGCAACACAACGGAATGTGGGGATTCAAAATCGGTCCAACCCTGCGTGCGTTGGGATTCCCAATCCGATTTTTCTTGCCGAAACCAACCCCGGTTTCCTTTGTCGTCATCCGAACGGTCTGAGCGACTGAAGTAGATCGTCCGACCGTCCCATCCGATGAGCACTTCGTCATCCGTTGTATTCAAGTTTTCGAGCGGAGTCAGCGTATAACCGTCGAATTGAGCGGAAAGTTTGGGCCCAGAAGTCCCGAAAACCAAGAGCAATGCGATGGCCTGAAAACCGCTCCGAATGGCGAGATCAATGGAGTGTTTGCCGTGGCTCATTGTCCTTTTGATTGCTCCTTTTTCCACGCGTTGCATACCTCTTGTGCCGAAGCATACCAATCCTCTCCAAAACGTCGAATCAAAGCTGTTTTGCAAAAGTCCAACACGTTGGTTTGACTGGCAGCACCGCAGGTACGTGCGGCGTCACAAATGGGCCATTGGTGAACATTCAGTGCTGAAAAATCCTGCAATTCCTTGATCCGAATGGGATAAAGATGGCACGAAATGGGTTTGGGCCATTGGGTCTCCCCCCGCCTCCACGCCTGCTCGAAAGCACACTTCGCCGTGCCATTTGCATCAAACGTTGCATAAACGCACTCTTTTCCATTGATGATGGGCGTGACATAATCGCCATCCTGGTCCACTTCAAACAATCCCACTTGTTCGATGACTTTCATCGCCTCAGGACGCAAATGCGGTTTGATGACATCGAAAACCTCTTCAATTTTTTCCAACTCATCCTCTTCTAGCGGCGCTCCACTCTCTCCTTCGACGCAGCATGCGCCCTTGCATTTGGAAAGGTCGCACGCAAACATGGCCTCAAACACATCTTCCGAAATCAGCGTATCTCCCAATGCAATCATGCAAGCGAAATTAAATCGAAGAGTTCGAACCACCGCAAGAAGGGCAGGAAGAGTTAACTTTGGTAACATGCGGAACGGCTGGAAAAATGGGAATCGAGTGATTCTAGATCGGTGGAGAAGGATTCAACCGTTGAATGCAAAAAGGATTCAAAATGCTTGGGCCTTGCACAAAGGGTTTCGGGCAATGCAGCGCGGAAATGCCGTTCCTCAGAAGGCTTGGCCGATGAGCTTGAGCGTTGAACCGACCACATCCTGCAACCTCCGTTGTCCGGAATGCCCTTCTGGATTGCGTTCATTCACGCGCCCCACCGGCATGCTGCAAACGGAATTGCTTGCGGAATTGATGAAAGAAGTGGGGCCGCGATTGGCCTACCTCAATTTATACTTTCAAGGCGAACCGTATCTGCACAAAGGCATGGATGAACTCGTGCGACTGGGCCGCGCGCACGGCGTATACACCTCGACCTCAACCAATGCACATTTCTTGCGGCCGGAGCGATGCGAAGCGATTGTAGAATCCGGGTTGAATCGACTCATCATCAGCATTGATGGAACCACCCAAGAAACGTATCAGTCTTACCGCGTGGGCGGAAAACTTGACAAAGTCATAGAAGGAACGGAAAACATGCTCCACGCTCGCCGAAAATCGAAGAGCGGCCTGCCTCACATCGTATGGCAATTTTTGGTGGTCGGTCCGAACGAGCATCAACTCGGTGAAATTCAATCCATGGCCAAGGAAATTGGCGTAGATGAATTGGTTGTCAAAACCGCCCAAATTGATGCTCCAGCGGATGACCATCCCTTGCTCACCAACGACCCCGAGCTTCGCCGTTACGACCGAGAAAAAGACGGCACGTGGTCCATCCGGAATGCATTTCGTGACGAATGTTGGCGGATGTGGCAGGGCTGCGTCATGACCTGGGATGGACGCATCGTTCCCTGTTGTTTTGACAAAGATGCGGAACACACCATGGGCACATTTGGAGAAAAAACATTTGAAAGCATTTGGTTCAGCGAGCAATACGATGCGTTTCGCGCTCAAATTTTTCACGCACGTTCCAGCATTGAAATGTGTCAAAACTGTTCAGAAGGCAGCCATGTCTATGCTTGAAACCACCCTCCAAAGGGCATAACTTGTGGGCATGGCCGTCACCAAAACAAACCCATTCCGCTGGCAACGATGGATTTGGCCTGTTTTGATTGGCACCTCAGCGACTGCCGCGATTGTCTGGTGGGGTTTCCAACAGGAAGTGATTGATCCCATGACCCAGGAACGAGCTCATCCGTTGGACGTGCTGCGCTCCTTTCAATGGGACAGCCGATCGTTGGCAGCGGCGGTTGGTTTACTGGGATGCATCGTGCTCCGAGACTTGGGCTATATGCGTCGATTGAGAATTCTGACTCACCAACAACTCAATTGGCGCCAAACCTTTGACAGCATCATCCTCTGGGAATTGGCCTCGGCCATGACCCCCTCCGTTGTGGGTGGATCTGCAGCAGCTATTTGGATTTTAAAACGCGAGGGCATGCGCTGGGGCAAAAGCATAGCCACTGTTTTTGCGACTGCCCTGATGGACGAATTGTTTTACCTGGTCGCTGTCCCGCTGATGTTTGGACTCGCCTTGCTCTCCAATCACCCAATTTTTCCAGAAATCCCCTACGGTTTGGATGGGATTGAATCGAGCCTGCCCCTTCTCTTCGGCTTAGCATACGCCTTCATTGCAGCATTGACAACCGTCATTCTATGGGCCCTCGTGATTCGACCGGAGTTCACCCACCGGAAACTGATCAAAGCCAGTGGATGGAATGCCCTTCGGGGCTGGAAAAATCACATCACGCAATGGGCAGATGATTTGTTCGAAGCGTCGCAGTCCCTTCGCAGTCAAACGCGGCATTTTTGGGGCCAGGCATTTTTTGCCACATGCTTCAGCTGGTTGGCACGGTTTGCAACCTTGAACATGGTTTTTCTTATTTTTCAAAATAGCGTTCCACATGCGGCATTGATTGCACGGCAGCTGGTGCTCTGGTTGGTGTTAACCATTAGCCCAACTCCCGGTTCATCCGGAGCTGCTGAACTTGGTTTGCCAGCGGTCACATCCGACCTGATGGGAACTACTTACATCGTCATTGTTATTCTACTTTGGCGGTTTTCAACTTATTTCTTGTACCTCATAATGGGCGCTTTTGTGCTGCCTCGCTGGCTTCTCAAGACTCGAAATTCTGAGTCCGTGCGGGAACCGTTTATCGCTCCTTAACTTTGACCTAACTATGAAAGCAAACAAACAAATTGGCAAAGGCACCCGTGCGGTCCATGCAGGGGTGGAGCCAGACCCGTCGACAGGCGCAATCATGACGCCAATCTTTCAGACCTCCACGTACGTTCAAGACGCTGTGGGCGTCCACAAAGGATGGGAATATTCCAGAAGCCATAACCCCACACGAGCAGCGTTGGAATCGGCATTTGCAGAACTCGAAAGCGGCACACACGGATTGGCTTTTGCCTCGGGATTGGCAGCCATTGACAGTGTTTTAAAAACCTTGAAGCCCGGAGATGAAATCATCGCCGGACAGGACCTGTATGGCGGCACCGCAAGGCTGTTCCGTGCGAACCATGCACCGATGGGACTCGTCTTTCATTTTGTGGATACGCAAAAGCCTGAACGAGTGGAAGCAGCCATGAATGATCGAACCAAATTGGTTTGGCTCGAAAGCCCGACCAATCCATTGATGCAAATCACGGACATCGCTGCCATTGCTGCTTTGACGAATCCTCGAGGCGTTTTGCTTGCTGTCGACAACACCTTCGCATCACCGATGCTGCAACGCCCGTTGGAGCACGGGGCAGACATCGTGATGCATTCCGTGACGAAGTACATGGGCGGCCACAGCGATGTGGTCATGGGCGCTCTGATTACAAAAGATGAGAAGGTCGACGCAGCGTTACGCACGATTCAAAACAATTGCGGAGCGATTGCGCAACCTTTCGACTCGTTCCTCGTGCTTCGTGGACTGAAAACACTGCATCTCCGAATCGAGCGCCATTGCATCAATGGAAAGAAGATCGCCCACTGGCTCAAAGACAATCCCAACGTTGGAAAAGTCTATTGGCCTGGCTTTGAAGACCATCCCGGTCATGAGATTGCTGCCCGACAAATGGATGATTTCGGAGGCATGATCGCTTTCGAGTTGAAAGACAATGACTTGGATCAGGCGATGAATTTTGTGGCATCCACTGAACTCTTTGCCCTGGCCGAATCGCTGGGCGGTGTCGAATCGTTGATCGAGCACCCCGCCGCAATGACGCATGCCAGCGTGCCTGCGGAAATCCGCGACGAACTGGGCATCTCCGACGGGTTTATTCGCCTAAGCGTCGGCGTTGAAGATGCCGAGGACTTGATTGCCGACTTGGAGCAAGCCATGCGCAAAGTGACCAACTGAGCCCATCATGTCAGAATTGAAATCCTCCATCCCCTCCGAGCACATGGCCGTCATTGGGGCGGGATTGGTCGGAAGCCTGTGGGCGCTCATGCTCGCCCAACGCGGACACCGCGTGGATGTTTTTGAAAGGCGTCCAGACCCCAGAACAGGGAAATACAAAGGAGGACGGAGCATCAATTTGGCACTGAGCAATCGAGGCTGGAGGGCATTGGATAAGGCGGGAATCGCCGAAGAAGTCCGGAAAATCGCCTTGCCAATCACCCACCGAACCATGCATGCCATCAATGGTGAGCTCACGCGGCAACCTTATGGATTGCCAAATGAAGCGGGTTTGTTCGGCGATCCTCAGTGCATTTACTCTGTGTCGCGGGGACTGCTCAACAAATTACTGGTCGAGAAAAGCGAGGCACACGAAGAGGTGTCCTATCACTTCGGGCATCAATGCCAAGGCATTGATCTGGATACGGCTGAAGTAGCGTTGAAAGACCCAAAGGGCACAGAACAGAAGCAAAAGTTTGACCGAGTTTTCGGAACGGATGGTGCATTCAGCGCTGTGCGGCAAACAATGACCCGCACGGATCGCTTTGACTTCGAGCAACGCTACCTCACGCATGGATACAAAGAGATTGAAATGCGCCCCGCTTCGGATGGTTCTTTCAAAATGGAGTCCGATGCGCTGCATATTTGGCCACGCGGCGAATTCATGCTCATGGCCCTCCCCAATCCCGACGGCACATTCACCTGCACCGTTTTTGCACCCTACGAAGGAGAAAATGGACTGAATAATTTGACAGACGAAGCCCGAGTGCGCCAGTATTTCGAAACGAATTTCGGCGATGTCATTCCACTGGTCCCCGACTTCGCAGAGCAGTGGATCGCCAACCCCACAAGCTCGCTGGTCATGACCCGTTGCTATCCTTGGCACAAAGGAGAGCGCGTTTGCCTCATGGGGGATTCCGCGCACGCCATTGTTCCATTTTATGGCCAAGGCATGAACAGTGGAATGGAAGACTGCTCCATCCTGAGCGAATTGCTCGATGGAATGAGCAGTGACAACGACTGGAGCGACGTTCTTCGCAGCTACACAGCCTCACGCAAACCTTCGGGTGACGCAATCCTAGAGCTTGCTCTCCGCAATTACATTGAGATGCGAGATAAAACAGGGGATCCGCGATTCCTCTTGCGAAAAAAAATTGAGGCACAGATGTCCACCCAATATCCGGGACGTTGGATGCCCCTCTACTCTCAAGTCACGTTCAGTCATACGCCTTATGAGGAGGCATTGGCTGCGGGTAAACGACAAGATGAAATCATGGAGACCATTTTGGATCGACCCGATATCGCCGAAAACTGGAATTCCGCTGAACTTTTCGAGGAAATCATCCAACGCTGGGAACAGACTGCATGACTGCTCTCGCGTCACATTTGAAGCGGCGACGCTTGGCTTTTCAGCTCGCCCTGCTGTTCTCATTTGCCTTCAACTTCGCTCAGGCTCAGTCTGACGTGCTATTTGACGCCTACCGCGATCAATTCCGCGGAAGCGGTTGGACCTTGGGGATCGGCGGGCATTGGCTTTCGCCTGAGCCCGCAGAATTGCCCGCATTGCTGACCATAGTGGATGAAGGCAACAGCATTGATACGTTGCACCTTGGACAATGGCAGCATCAAGGCTCGTTTGGCTTGCGCTTGGGCGTTGGTTACTGGTATGTGGCCAAGAGGCCCATTTTATGGGATCGAATCAGCATCCAATTGGAGGGTGGAAAGCACCGAGCAGAATCTGTTTTTCGTGGAGCCGTTGCCGATTCATCCGGGGCGCTCGTCTCGGACACCTTGACGGACATCAGCGCTGCTGGCGTGCTTTCTGAACTGACCCTTCGGCTCCACCGAGCCATCGAATTGAAGCCTGATTTTTTCTTGGAATGTCAGATGGGGCTGGGATGGGATGCGGAATGGGGAGGCGAATTCTCCCGCACTGGACCCGAAGACAGCTTTGTCCCGCGAACGGCTCCGAGCCGCCATCGCGTTGCGTTGGAACTCGGGTTGGGCCTTGGGGTGAGGACGCGCGCAGGACGCTTTCTGCGGGTCGTCGCGCAAACGGACGCATTGCAACTTCAGCCCTTGTCCAATGATGGAGGGGGCCGAATCGATCGTTATGAAGGCGCGTTCCGAGCCACACACCTCACGCTGCAGTGGGATATTCTTCGCGACAAGCCTGACGTAAGCTGTGCAGGTTCGAATTTGGGCAGCGAAACCATGCCGCTGTTTGAGCCCAAAATGCAGCGAAAAATGAAGAAGCGCCGCCGAGGGTAACGCCTGTTTTTGCGATCAACGCGGGGCACACAGTTCCACCAACACCTTGGATGAATCAGCAGGATGCAGGAACGCAATCATTTTTTGATCTGCGCCTTCCTTTGGACCGCTTACCACGCGGTACCCCATTTCTTGCAAGCGTTCGATTTCGGAATTCAAATCATCCACGGCAAACGCCAAATGATGCAATCCTTCGCCCCGTTTTTCAATGTACTTGGCAATGGGGCCATCCGGTGAAGTCGACGCAAGCAATTCCACTTTGCTCTCACCTGTTTGGAAAAAACTCACGTTTACCGATTCAGAGGGCACGCTCTCACGCTTAAATGCGGGTTCTCCGAGGATGTCCTCAAATATTCGCTCAGCGGACTTTAAGTCCCGCACGGCGATGCCAATGTGTTCAATCCGTTTCATGTTTCGTAGCCTGTGATTCAAATGTACACCATGATTTGGGCCACACTGTCCTAAATTCGCCGCATGTCAAAAGATCACAACGAGTGGATGCCAATGGACCTTTCTGGAAAAACAGCAGTCGTTTGTGGCTCAACCCAAGGGATTGGCTGGGCTGCCGCTTCGCATCTCGCCGGATTGGGCGCTCGAATCATCCTCCTTGCACGCAATGAGCAAAAGCTTCAAGCAGCACTCTCGCAACTGCCAGAGAAAGCGAGTCATGGATATGCCGTTGCAGATTTTAGCAAGCCGACCCATGTTCAAGATGCAATTCAAGGAATTGTGGAAAAGGAAACCGTGCACATTTTGGTCAACAACACCGGAGGCCCTGCTGGCGGCCCCATTGTGGAAGCGGACATTGACGCCTTTCGCGCAACTTTTGAGCAGCACCTCATTTGCAACCAGATTCTCGCTCAGTCTGTATTGCCCGGAATGAAGGCGGCCGGATATGGAAGAATCATCAATGTCATCAGCACGAGTGTAAAACAACCTCTCCCCAATTTAGGCGTGAGCAATACCATCCGAGGCGCTGTCGCCAGTTGGGCCAAAACATGGGCCAATGAAGTGGGTGTCCATGGCATTACCGTCAACAATGTGCTGCCTGGAGCTACTAACACCGCCCGGCTTGATCAAATCATCGAGAACAAATCGACCAAGACCAACACTCCTTCCGATGCGATTCGCGCTCAGATGGCAAATGCCGTGCCCATGAAACGGACTGGCAATCCCGAAGAAATAGGGCGCGCAATCGCTTTTTTAGCCTCGCCCTCAGCGAGTTACATTTCTGGTGTGAATTTACCCGTGGATGGTGGCCGAACTTCTTCCTTGTGAATTAGATTTGCAACGCTAACGTTAATATACACGTTGATGACCCATTCTATTCACGAGCAGGTGCAGAACTTCATGAATGAAGTCACCGCTCAAAATCCGCATGAACCTGAGTTCATCCAAGCGGTGCAAGAAGTTGCCGAAACTGTCATTCCATTCATTGCTGATCATCCCAAGTATGCTGAGGAAAAAATCCTGAGACGCATGGTTGAGCCTGAGCGGGTCATCATGTTCCGGGTGCCTTGGAATGACGATAAGGGGAATGTACAAATCAATCGCGGGTACAGGGTTGAATTCAACTCTGCAATCGGTCCCTACAAAGGAGGTCTTCGCTTTCACCCCACTGTCAACTTGAGTGTTCTCAAGTTTTTGGGATTTGAACAAGTATTCAAGAACAGCTTGACTACCCTTCCATTGGGAGGAGGAAAGGGGGGTTCAGACTTCAATCCCAAGGGAAAGTCCGATCGGGAAGTAATGCAATTTTGCCAAAGCTT
>DLQB01000036.1 GCA_002477505.1 Flavobacteriales bacterium UBA7443 | reverse complement strand
CTCATCGAAGAGGATGTGGCCATGTGGTGGACGTATACACAGTACCCGGAAAATTTGATGCATGAAGCATTTTATGGATTCTCACGAGCATCGAATATGTCCGAATTCCAACATTCGGCCTCGCTGGTTCATGCGCCGGGACTGAATCTGATGTACGGCGACTCAGCAGGAAACATCGCCTGGTGGGCGAGTGCAAAGCTGCCTATGCGCTCCCCAGATGTGGATACAAAAACATTGATCGATGGCCGAGATGCAGCAAATGACGTCCAAGGTTGGCATGGGTTTGATCAGAATCCGCAATCGGTCAATCCTACGTGTGGCTACGTTTACTCTGCGAACAATGCTCCTGAACCCCGGGACACCATGCGTTATCCGGGACACTATTACTCGGGAAACACTCGTGCAACTGGAATTGTAGAAGCGCTCTCCACGTCCAAGGCGGATTGGACAGTAGCGGATGCGCAATCGATTCAGCTCGATCATCATTCCCTTGTTTACCCCAAAAATGCAGCGATGATGGTGGCAATGGCGCAGGAAGCAGGCGAGCAGGTGGAGCCCTTCATGGAGGATTGGAATGGCAGTCACCTTGGGCATCAGATTGCACCTACACTTTATTACCGCTGGATGTACCGAACCATTGAAGGGGCGATGGCAGATGAGTTTGATCAACATGCGACCGATGGCACCGCTGATGAGAAGTTTGAAGCGTTTCACAGGACCATTGTCAGTGAAAACACCTTTCCGAGGCTGCTTGCAAACGCCGATTCTCCTTGGTGGGATGATGTGCGAACATCCAATGTCGAAAGCGCTGCTGAGATCGTCGCTGTGGCGCTTCGCGCTGCTCGCGTTGACTTGCTGGAGGCCTTGGGTGCGGATACCGCCGATTGGCATTATGACCGATTGCACCAGGTCACGCACCGGCATGCGATGTCCAGTGTTCCAATCATTGGGGACTGGCTCAGCATCGGAGCGATTTCCCTTCCAGCGGCGAAAGATGCCTTGAACAAGTATGAGTTCAAGTTGAAAAAAGAAGTGGATTTTGAAGTGTTCTCCGGTCCATCCATGCGTATTTCGTTGGATTTCGCAGATGTCGGTAATTCCGAAAGTATTTTGCCTACGGGACAGTCGGGCAATCCATTCAGCGATTTCTATGCCAATCAAGCACCGCTTTACCATGCGGGTCAGTTTCGCAAACAAAGGATGGATCGAGCAGACATCGAATCCCATCAATTTGCGGTATCGCGTTTGACTCCACGGGACTAGTTGTTGGTGAAAATTTGGGTTTTTTTAGGCGAGATTAAATCTTTATTTTTGCCTTGATGAAAAATTCAGGAGCAAAGTGCCGGTGGATAACCATGGCCGCCTATTGCAGGCGTTCCCTTTTCGTTTTTGTCATTTTTTCGTTGGGTGCCCAGTTTGCAAGCGCCCAATGCACGATCGCTGTGAGCAGCATTGGCGGATCCATTCCGAACGCTTCACTTTTACTGAACGGCGTGCCCTTCGGGGCAACCGATGCCAATGGCATTTGGTCCGGTCGCATTTCGCAAGCGGAGCGACTTCCTCAGCGGGTGCAAATCAGCGCATTGGGATTTCAATCTTGGGAAGGGAGCTTGGCCTGCGGTTCGTCTGAAAGCCATACGGTCCAACTCGAAGAAAATACCTTTGTGCTGGGCGGTGCGACCGTTGTAGGTAGTCTTTCGGCCATGAAGCTGAAGGAGAGTCCCATTCGGACAAACGTTCTGGCCGGCAGAGCTTTGCGCGAAATTCCTGCAGACGACGCTACGGAAGCGCTGGATTTTAGCAACGGAATCCGGGAGACCATCGCCTGTGGAATTTGTGGAACCAATGACATTCACATCAACGGTTTGGAAGGCGTATATACCTTGATGCTCATTGATGGAGTTCCATTGTTAGGGGGGCTCGCGTCCGCATATGCATTGGATGGTATTCCGTTGACAATGATCCAACAGGTTGAAGTCATTCAAGGGCCAGCAAGTGCTCGTTTTGGTAGCCAAGCAGTTGGAGGCGTCATCAACGTGGTGTTGGCTCCTTTGCGTTCGGGAACGTCATCAGGAAGCTTGGGTTTGGACAGCCATCAGCGGCTCACGCTCACAGCAGCTGCAGGCTGGGGTCCGAGTGAAGCACCATGGCAATTGGGCTTGGATGCGCATCACATGGGCCGACGATTGGATGGCAATGGCGATGGCATGACCGATGCGCCCACCATTGAGCGAGTGGTTGGGACGCTCCGTCATCAGCGCAGTACAGACCGGAGGCATTGGCGCACCACCCTGCGCGGATTTGCCGAAAAGCGCTTTGGCGGTGCATTGGATTTCGAAGAAGCGGACCGAGGGGGCAACAATCGTTATGGCGAACGCATTGACTTATTTCGGGGCGAGTGGCTGTTGGGCGGCGCGCCGAAGGGCAACGAAGGCATGACCTATCAAGGGGGATTTTCTTTTCATGATCAGCGCTCCACCTACGGGCAGACCAATTTCAATGCACGTGAATTCACTGCCAACGCAGAAGCCTTTCATACGGGATGGAGTTGGAAGGAGAACAGGCGCATCACAGGGGGAATGAGTTTGATGTGGGACAAATACAGCGACGAGACACCCGCTGCATCGGACATGAATGTTCTAGTTCCGGCACTCTATGTGGAGCACACGGGTGCTTCGAAGGCGGCTGGTTCTGAGCAAAAGCGCATTTCTTGGATTCACGGTCTTCGCATTGAAAAGCCTTCCAACGCTGCGGTGGTTGTGGCGCCAAGGATCAACTTCAAATGGTCACCTTCCCACGTTGTGGATGTCCGACTGAATGCTGGGCGGGGATACCGCAGGGTGCATTTGTTCACGGAGGAGCATGCGGCGCTTGACGGCTCCCGATCCGTAGTGCAGCCCGATCGTGGATTGCGGCCTGAGTCCAGTTGGAACGTCAACTTGAGTGGAAGCTGGAGCACGGGCGATGATACGTACACTGCTACTGTTTCGGGGCATGTTTTTTCGACGCTGTTCACCGATCGGATTTATGCCGATTACGATAGTCTTCCAAATGCGATTGTTTACCGCAACATTGACGGAATCGGCTGGAACCGAGGATTTGGTGGAGATGCTCTGCTGACAGGAGCCAGCGGTTGGTCGTGTTCGTTGGGAGCGACGGTGTTGCGCTCTCAATTGCTGGAGGGTTCCAAAAATCCATGGTCGAACGGGGCTTGGCGATGGGCAGAGGACATTGAGTTTGCGCCAAATGTCACGGCCAATTTCGGAGGAGGCTACCGATGGGGGAACGGGGGAGTTAATCTATCTGGGCAGCATGTGGGGGCCATGCGCTTGCCTTATTATGACGCAGATGAGCCAGAACGGAGCGAGGCGTTTCAATTGCTGCATTTGAGTGTATTTCGATCGTGGTGCCCCCGAAACTCGGAAAATTCAGAAGGTAAGAACACGTTGACCATCGGTGTTAAAAACCTGACGAATACGGTTCAGAAGCGTCCCATCATTGCACCGGATGCTCCGTTCAGTGACGAATTCGACGCCTCGAGGATATACGCCCCAACGGAACAACGGAGATTGTTTGTCAAATTGGCTTGGACGAGGTAAACCGATCGAGGGCAGTCAGCGCCCCTTTTTCATTGATACACCCGAACGTAGTCCACCGCCATGAACTGAGGAAACGTTGTGGTGGCATTGGGATAGCCGGGCCATTGGCCGCCCACGGCTACGTTTAAGATGAAGAAGAACGGGTTGTCAAATGGGTAGTTTTGATTCCCGGAAACGCTGTTGTCGACCGAATAAAAGGGTTGGTCATCGAGCAACCAGGTGATTCCATTTTCGTCCCAGTCAATGGAAAAAACGTGGAATTCATCCGCAAACGTTTGACCGCCCGAAAGGTATCGACTGCCTCCCGTGTATTGGTGCTGGGGGTAACTGTTGCCAAAATGAACCGTTCCGTGGATGCTGCTTGGACTTGATCCAATGAGCTCCATGATGTCGATTTCCCCGCAAGCCGGCCATCCTGCGCTTGGGAAGTTTGCTCCCAGCATCCAGATCGCTGGCCAAATCCCTTGTCCGAAAGGCAAAATGGCACGGACATCGATTCGACCGTATTGGTATTCTTGGAGCCCGATGGATTTGAGCCGTGCCGAGGTGTATTGTGAACCGTTTTTTTTGGCGACAATCATCAGGTTGCCATTGGATACGTATGAGTTTTCAGAATTGGAGGTGTAATTCTGCAATTCTTGGTTGCCCCATCCCGAAGCCCCCAAATCATAAGTCCAATGTTGCGGATTGATTTGGCTGGCGTCAAACTCATCGGACCAAACCAGCGTGCGTCCAGGGTATTCGTTTGCCGCTTCATAGCCTTCATTCGAGACCTGGATCACGGTGTCGTCATTGCGTATGGTGCCAATGGCCTCTTGCAAGCCATTTGCAATCAATCCGTTGGATGAGCTCGTCAAGACCACTCGGAATTGTTCGTCTTCTTCAGCGAACTCATCCACAATGATTTCGATGTCAATGGATGCAGCCGTGGTGCCTGCAAGAAAAACAATCGTTCCGGCATCAGCGATGTAATCTTCCCCTTCGGTCGCCGTGATCGGCTTTACTTCATAGGTTACTGTAACTTCTCTATCGGTGCCAACGCTCAATACAATTGGGAATTCGAAGAGGGTATTCTCCTCATTTTCCAGTTGACTGATGTTGATGGGGAGAAGGACTTCAGGAACGGCACCATTGGCTTCATCTTTATCACAAGAGAAGAGGACTAGACACGCAATGAGGACAAAGGGAAGGTGTTGGAATTTCACGGTTGAGTGTCTTTTAGACAAAGATAGAGCAGCAATTCCACAAAAGAATTCCCTTGTACCCAATCATTAGCGGTTTCGAGCACGTCAATTTGCGCACCTCAATGAAAAGTGTAATTTTGACACTTGAAATTTGAAACCATGCGCAAGTTACTTTCCCCTTTGTGTGCAGTATTCATCTTCTGTGGTGCATTGCAAAGCCAAAATCGACTCGCTACGTTCGGCCA
>DLQB01000163.1:16439-17389 GCA_002477505.1 Flavobacteriales bacterium UBA7443 | reverse complement strand
CAAATGGAACGATCTCCAGAAACCAAAAAGCGCGTTGCGATTGTTGATTGTGGAACCAACACCTTCACCATGGTGATTGTGGACTTGAGCGCCATGGGTTGGGAGGAGGTGTTTCGACTTCGGTGCCAAGTTTTTCTGGGCAAGGGTGGATTTGCCAGCGCGTCAATTCTGCCCGATCGCTTCGCAAAGGGATTGGATGCATTGGGCATTCTGAAAGAGGCAAGTATCAATTATGACGTGGATGAGGTGCGGGTTTTTGGCACCAGCGCCCTGCGCGACGCAAGCAATTCGGAAGATTTCTTGTCGAAGGCCAAGGCCAAGGTGGGTTGGGATATTGAAATCATTGGGGGCGATGAAGAGGCCGACCTGATCCAATCGGGTGTGCAGTTGACCCTGCCTGCATGGAAGGAACCGCTCATGATCATGGACATCGGTGGGGGAAGTTTGGAGTTGATTATTCTGGTGCCCGGCCCCAAAGGTGGCTGGGAGAAGCGGTGGTCGAAAAGTTTCGAGGCGGGAGTTTCGAGGCTCGCCGAATTTGGCAAGCCATCGGATCCCCTGACCGAGGCTGGTGCCGAGCGATATGCAGCATTTTTGGAAGAGACTTTGGCGGAAATGTCAAAGGGCATTCAGGCGCATGGACCGAGGCATTTGGTGGGCAGCAGTGGATCGTTTGACACGTTTGTGCAACTCGTGCAGCAAGCGCAGGTTCCCGCATTTTCGATAACCCCTCCTGAAAAAGCCGCGAACGGTCACCCATCCCTCCAGAGCATTGATCGCGCTGGATTGATGGCGATGCATTCGAAATTGCTCGATTTGGACTTTGCCAGTCGGTTAGCGCTTCCGGGCATGGCGCCTGCTCGCGCTGCATTGATACCTCTTTCGAGTATGCTGGTTCAAGTCGTACTCGCTGCATTGCCGCCGGAATGCCCTGTTTACCAATCGCCTTA
>DLQB01000163.1:14640-16344 GCA_002477505.1 Flavobacteriales bacterium UBA7443 | reverse complement strand
ATTCGAAGTTTGGCAACATCTTTGCACTACGATTGAGACCCTTAAAGGAATACAAATGACCATGGCAAAGATTCTAATCATCGATGATGAAGCTCCCATTCGCAGCAGTTTGCGGGAGATTTTGGAATACGAGAATTACCAGGTCTCTGAAGCTGAAGATGGCGCGGAAGGCGTGAAGTTGGCTTCAAAGTTTGCATTTGACGTCATCTTTTGTGACATCAAAATGCCCAAGTTTGATGGGCTAGAGGTGCTCGATCTCTTCAAGGAAAAAGAAATTGCTTCCCATGTGGTGATGATCAGCGGACACGGCACAGTGGACACTGCTGTGGAGGCATTGAAAAAAGGTGCCTACGATTTCATTCAAAAGCCATTGGATTTGAATCGCATTTTGCTGACGGTTCGCCACGCGCTGGATCAAGGAAAACTGGAAAAGGAGACGAAACGTTTGGAGCGCAAAATCCAGTCAGAGCGGTCCACAGCTATCATTGGTGAATCCTCCGAGGTCCGATCCATCGTGGAGTTGATTTGCACGGTGGCTCCTTCAGATGCGCGTGTTTTGGTGACAGGAGGCAACGGCACTGGCAAAGAGTTAGTCGCCCGGCAGCTTCATGAGCTGAGCACGCGACACGATCAGCCGTTTGTCGAAGTCAACTGCGCTGCCATTCCATCAGAACTCATCGAGAGCGAATTGTTTGGTCATGAGAAAGGAGCCTTTACGAGCGCGGTGAAGCAGCGCAAAGGCAAATTTGAGCAAGCCCAGGGAGGAACCCTTTTTCTGGATGAGATAGGCGATATGAGCGCGTCTGCTCAAGCGAAGGTGTTGCGTGCTTTGCAGGAAAACCGAATTTCACGGGTGGGCGGTGAGAAGGAAATTGAAGTGGATGTGCGGATTGTCGCCGCAACCAACAAAGACCTCAAAGCGGAAATTGCGGCTTCGAGATTTCGTGAAGATCTCTACCACCGTCTGGCAGTCATTCCCATTCATGTTCCGGCATTGAACGATCGACGCGACGACATCCCGTTGCTGACTGCGCATTTCTTAGGAATCATCTGCGAGCAACATGGCAAGGTGCAATTGGAGATGACAAAAGAGGCACAGGGAATGCTGCAATCGGCCAACTGGACCGGGAACATCCGTGAATTGCGCAATGTGGTGGAACGGCTGGTAATCCTCACCCCGAAAGGAGGGAAAATAGATCAACCCTTGGTCCGTCGATTTGGTGGGTTGACCTCGAACCCGTGAGTTTTCACCCTCGATGGGGTCATGATTTCAACATTTTAGCGTTGAGACTATGAGTACAATCGACTTGTATTGTGTGAGTTAAGAGGCAACCTTTGTAAGGAGGACACGTCTTGACTTTGAACACAATAGCACAAGCCATGAATACTTTTCACATTTTGGGTTGGGAATTGAGTGGAGGAGTGGTGATGATGACGGCGTTTTTAGCGATGATTGCGGTCGGCGCGAATGCAAGGTTGTTTATGAAATGTAGCATTCCTGGTTGGAAGGCATTTGTTCCCGGATACAATGTTGTAATGGCGATGAAAATCATCGGACGGCCCGCGTCTCATGCATTGTTCTTTCTGATTCCAGGCTTCAACTTATTTTTCTTCCTCCGCACCACCATTGAGCTTGCTCAGTCCTTTGGGAAAAAGTCCAATTTGGACTTTGCACTTGCTGCGGTGTTCAATGTGTTTTATGTG
>DLQB01000163.1:0-14529 GCA_002477505.1 Flavobacteriales bacterium UBA7443 | reverse complement strand
TGAGCGCTTTTTTTATGGAATGACGCATAGGCTTCAACCGCTGGACCCCGCTGGAATTATAGTATCTCCCTCGCCGCTTGCAATGCTGCTGGAATGCCTGATTCATCTTTTCCACCTGCAGTTGCAAAGAACGGTTGGCCGCCTCCACCGCCTTTGATGTGGCTGGCAATATCGCGTATGATCGCTCCTGCATTCAGATCTCGCTCTTTCACGATATCATCACTGATGGCAACTGAAATGGTCGGCTTTCCGCCGGCACGGGAGGCAAACACCCCGAAGAATGGCGCTTTCTCAGTTTTCAATTGAAAGGCAATGTCTTTGATGGCACTTGTGTCAAGCGGCAGCTCACCAATGAAGGTGTTCACTCCATTGATTTGTTCCAAATTGCTCGCCAGTTCTTTTTTCGCTGCCTGGGCTGCTTGCGCCTTGTGCGCCTCCTGTTCTTTGAGGAGGGCGTTTTGCTTGCTTAACAAGTCACCGATGGCTTTGGCGATATCCTTCGGTGCTTTGAGCAATTCCTTGACTTGGTCGATGGTTGCGCGTTCTGCTTGAGCAGCTTCCAATGCGGCGGCACCCGTGATGGCTTCAATCCGTCGAATGCCTGAGGCAACGGCAGATTCGGTGGTGATTCGAAACGTACCAAGCGAGCCGGTAGCAGGGGAATGCGTGCCACCACAGAGCTCTTTGGATGAGCCGAATTCAATCATGCGCACCTCGTCGCCATACTTTTCACCGAATAGCATCATGGCGCCATTGGCCTCTGCTTCTTTCATCGAAATGGCTCGGTGTTCAATCAGCGGGTGGTTTTGAAGGATGCGCTGGTTGACGAGGGATTCAACTTTTTGCAATTCTTCTGCCGTGACTTTCGAGAAATGCGAAAAATCGAATCGGAGTGCTTCCGCTTTGACCAATGAGCCTTTTTGCTCTACATGCGTTCCCAGCGTTTCGCGCAAGGCTTCGTGCAGCAAGTGGGTGGCTGTGTGATTTCGCTGGGTGTCATTCCGTTTGGTAGCGTTGACTTCGGCCTCAAACGATGCCGACGGATCCCCTGGCAACTCGTTGACGTAATGCACCACAAGGTTGTTTTCCTTTTTCGTATCGAATACCGCGATCGACTTAGCGCTCTCGCTCCCCGTGGGTTTGAGGGAGCCCTTGTCTCCCACTTGGCCTCCGCCTTCGGGATAAAATGGGGTGCGATCCAGCACAAGCTGGAAAAATTGTTTGTTCTTGGCAGTCACCGCGCGGTAACGAAGGATGCGGCATGAAGCCTCGAGCGTATCGTAGCCTACGAATTCTCCGCTGGAATCAGGATGGACTTCCACCCAGTCGTCTGTGCTCAATTTACCGGCAGCTCGGCTCCTCTCTTTGGTGACCTGCATGGCCTTTTCAAACCCTACTTCGTCCAGTTCAAATCCCTTTTCACCAGCCATCAGTGCAGTCAAGTCCAATGGAAATCCAAAGGTGTCGTACAGTTCGAATACAACATCTCCGGGCAGGCTTTGGGTCGATTTGAATTCTGTCATTCGCGCCTCTAAACGCTCAATTCCTTTGGCCAATGTGCGCAAGAAAGATTCCTCCTCTTCTTGAATGACGCGCTCTATCAAGGCCTGCTGGTTTCGCAATTCCGGAAAGGCTTCACCCATTTGATCGGCTAAGGTTGGCACCAATTGATGCATAAAAGCATCCTGCAAGCCAAGGAACGAGTACCCGTAGCGAATGGCACGGCGCAGGATGCGACGGATCACGTATCCCGCTCCCGTATTCGAGGGCAATTGACCATCCGCGATGCTAAAGGCCACGGCGCGTATGTGATCGGCAATCACGCGAAACGCGACATCCTGCTTCGAGTCGGTGCGCGTGTAAGACTTTCCGCTCATTTCCGCCACCTTGTTCAACAGCGGGACAAAAACGTCGGTGTCATAGTTGGATTGTTTGCCCTGCAGTGCCATGGCAAGACGCTCAAACCCCATTCCGGTATCGATGTGTTGATGGGGGAGTGGTTTTAGACTGCCATTGGCCATGCGATTGAATTGCATGAAGACCAAATTCCAGATCTCTACCACTTGGGGATGGTCTGCATTGACCAACTCGCGACCGGGTTGCTTGTCGCGTTCGGAAGCATCCCTTAAGTCAATGTGAATTTCCGAGCACGGACCGCACGGACCGGTCTCACCCATTTCCCAAAAATTATCCTTCTTGGATGCGGAGATAATCCGTTCTTTCGGTACCCATTGGCTCCAGATGTCGGCAGCATCCTGATCTGCGTCCAAACCATCGGCTTTGTCCCCTTCGAAATAAGTAATGTACAGCGCGTCTTCGGGGAGTTTGTAAACCTTCGTCAAAAGTTCCCAAGCCCAATCGATGGCTTCCTTTTTGAAGTAATCTCCAAATGACCAATTCCCCAACATTTCGAACATGGTGTGGTGGTAGGTGTCCACCCCAACCTCTTCCAAGTCATTGTGCTTACCGCTGACCCGCAAGCATTTTTGCGTGTCTGAAATCCGTGGGTGCACAATGGGACTGTTCCCCAAGAAAAGGTCCTTGAATGGGTTCATGCCAGCATTGTTGAACATCAATGTGGGGTCGTCTTTGATCACCATTGGGGCAGAAGGCACGATTTCGTGCCCTTTGGAGGCAAAAAACTTCAGGAAATGCTCTCGAATCAACTTGGATTCCATGGGGCTTCAGGGGTTTGTGTACCGCGAATTTCGGACTTGTTCACTGCAAAAATCTGCAAAACAGGCTTTAGAACCGCTTTGGGCTACGAATATAAGTTGCACCTTTGCTTATCGATGGCAAAGCGCTTTCATAAAATTCGATACAATGAGCAGACCCTGCGCATGGAAGAAATTCCATTTGCACCGCGCGACTATGTCCTGTTCGTCGTTCGAAAAGTAGCCATCTTTTTGGCCATTTGCTTGGGGAGCATTTATGTGTTTGACACGTATTTTGAAAGCCCCACGGACCGCGCACAGCGGCGTGAATTGGCATTCATGGAAGAGCAATTGAATCGCATGCAAGGAGAATTCGATGATCTGCAGGTGGTTCTGGAGGACATCGCCGATCGGGATGATGCCATTTACCGTTCCATTTTTGGCGTCGATAAATTTCCAGAACACTTGCGCAATCCAGGAGTAGGTGGATTTGATCGTGGACGTGCACTGCGCGGTTATTCACACTCGGAAGCGGTTATCGCTGCCGAGTCCCGACTCGCGGAGTTGCAGCGGAAAATTGTGGCCCAAGGCCGTTCATTTGATGAGGTGTTTGATTTGGCCAAAAATCAAACGGAATTGCTCAAATCCATCCCTGCCATTCAACCCGTTCGAAACGAAGATTTGAAGCGCATGGCGAGTGGCTATGGCTATCGCATTCATCCCATCTATAAGGTCCGAAAAATGCATTACGGCATGGACTTTTCCGCTCCAACAGGCACCGAAATTTTTGCAACCGGAGACGGTGAGGTGATCCTGGCGAAGCGCACTTACAACGGCTTTGGACGCCATGTGATCATCCGGCACGGATTCGGCTACGAAACGCTGTATGCGCACATGAGCAAGGTGTTGGTCAAGCGAGGGCAGAAGATCAAACGCGGGGAAGTCATTGGTTTGGTGGGGTCGACCGGCACCTCTGTTGCACCGCACCTGCACTATGAAGTTCGCAAGGAAGGACGGAAGGTGAATCCGGCGCAGTATTATTTCAACGACTTGACGCCCGAGCAATACGAGGAAATGCTAAAGAAGGCGGAAGATTCGAACCAATCTTTTGATTGATAACAACTTGCGGTTTTGGTTTTAGCGATTTTCATTTAACTTGAAGCCACGTAAGAAGCACAACCTCCCATCATGCCACTGAACAAGCCCATTCAGAAACAGTATTTCTCGATCACAGAAGTGGCCGAAAAAATGGGGTTGAATGCCTCCCAGTTGCGGTATTGGGAAAAAGAGTTTACGGCGCTGAAGCCCAAGACGAATGCCCGGGGCAAGCGTTTCTATAACCAAAGTGACATCGAAATCATCGGCCAAATCAACTGGCTCGTAAAGGACCAAGGCTATACGATTTCAGGCGCGCGGAAGGCCATGCGCAAGCGCAGTGAAGTGGCCGGTCAAATGGCGAGCGCTGCAGAGCTTCAAGCAGCAGAGGCCCCGCGGGAATTCAATCGCGAAATGCTTTTGAGCCGTCTAAATTCGGTTCGTTCCGAGCTGGAATCCATCCAAGCGACCTTAGCCGACTGATCGGTCTAAGTTTTGGGCGCTGTCCAGCGCTTTCCCGAGTTTAAATAATGGTGAACGTAATCTTCAATGGCCTCCTCCAATGACGCAAAGGGTCGGTCATAGCCGATGCTCTTCAACTTTGACATATCCGCTTCAGTAAAGTACTGGTAGGTGTCGCGAATGTCTTCGGGTGTGTCGATAAAAGAAACGTTACGTGGCTTTCCCATGGCATCAAATGTGGCATGTGCCAAATCCAAAAATGTTCGTGCTTTTCCGGAGCCGAGGTTGTAGAGGCCGTTTGACTCGGTTTTTCGATGGTGCATGAGAAACAAACACACTTCGGCCAAATCTTTCACGTAAACGAAATCCCGGGTTTGCCCGCCATCGGTGTAATCCGGCCGGTGGGATCGGAAGAGCTTCATGCCACCTGTCGCATTCACTTGGTTGAAGGTGTGAAAAACGACACTTGCCATGCGTCCTTTGTGGTATTCGTTCGGGCCAAATACATTGAAGAATTTGAGCCCGGCCCAAAAGTAGGGAGCATTTCCGCTGTCGCTCTGCGCCAAGGCCCAGCGATCGAAGTCGTTTTTGGAGTCGCCATAAGGATTGAGCGGCTTGAGTTTTTCAACGACTTCGTGCGAATCTTGGTATCCAAATTCCCCACCACCATAGGTGGCTGCGGACGAGGCATAGACCAGGGGCAATCCGTAACGAACACATCGCTGCCAGACGTCTTGGCTGTAGCGCAGATTGAGCGCATCAAAGATGCCGCGATCTTGTTCTGTGGTATCCGTGCGGGCGCCCAAATGAAAAACGAATTGCACCTGAGATTCGTTGGCATCCAACCAATCATTGAATTCACTGCGTTCGACTTTTTCGCTGAAAATTAAGCCTGCATGGTTCGCGTCTTTTTCAGGCCGCTGGAAGTCATCCACCAAAACAAGGTCAAAAAATCGTGCTTCGTTGAGCCGGGCGGCCAATGCGCTTCCAATGAAGCCTGCGGAACCTGTAATGACAATCATGATGCAAATCTAAGGAAGCGCTGTGCCTATCTTTGCTTTTCATTGCAATGAAACAGGTATCCATCACCCGCCGTGCGCGATTCAATGCTGCGCACAAACTCTGGAACGACAATTGGGACGAAGCCAAGAACTTTGAAGTGTTCGGCAAATGCGCCCATCCGAATTGGCATGGCCACAATTATGTGGTTTATGTGACTGTCAAGGGCGCCATTGACGAAGACACGGGCTATTTCATCAATTTCACCGACCTCAAGGCGGTAATCAATGAATATGTGGAGGAGCCGCTAGACCATCGCAACCTCAATATGGACGTTCCTTGGTTGAAGGGAAAGCAAACTTCAGTGGAGAACCTCGTGATTGGAATTTGGGAGCAATTAGAACCAAAGATTAGCGAAAGAGGTTGTACGTTAGAACGCGTGCGTCTTTTTGAGACCGAAAACAACTACGCGGACTATTACGGAGAAGCATAATGGCGATTTACGAACGCAAAGAAACATGGGATGATCAGGCTGTGGAGGAGCTCAAAAACAGCTACCACGCTATTCTCACCCGAATCGGGGAAGACCCCAACCGCGAAGGATTATTGAAAACACCGGAACGCGCTGCGAAGGCCATGGCCGTCTTAACTTCCGGAAATGGGATGGATCCAGAGGCCATTCTTCGGAGCGCCATGTTTACAGAACCAAGCGACGAAATGGTTTTGGTCCGCGACATTGAAGTGTACAGCCTCTGCGAGCATCACATGTTGCCGTTTTTTGGCAAGGCACACGTTGCTTATATCCCCAACGGAAAAATTGTAGGGTTGAGTAAAATTCCCCGTGTAGTCGATGCTTTTTCCCGTCGGTTGCAGGTGCAGGAGCGCCTCACGGAACAAATCCGTGACTGCATCCAAGACACCCTTGGGGCCAAGGGTGTCGCGGTAGTGATTGAGGCCCGCCATTTGTGTATGCAAATGCGCGGAGTGGAAAAGCAAAACTCCGTCACGACCACAAGCGCTTTTACGGGCGCTTTCTTAGATGACCACAAAACACGCAGGGAATTCATGCAGCTTGCGGTCGGTTCAGCCTACGGTCGGAATTGAAGATTTGATTGAAGCCAGCGGCTTGAGAACAATTTTTGGCAACCTTCATGGAACGATGGTGACCCAAATGGTTGCAAATTTGTGCTATGAATGAATTTGAATCCCCCCAGATTTTTGAGGAATCATTTATCGAGGACCAGTCGGCCGTATCGAAGTTTATTGCAAATGTCTTCAGCTGGATGGTCGCTGGCCTTGTTGTGACGGCATGCGCCTCCTATTACACGGTTGAATCGGGACTCATCGCACAGTTGTACAACTTGGAGACAGGAGGAATGAGCATGCTCGGTTGGATTGTAATGCTCTCGCCACTCGGATTTATTCTGGCCATGAACTTGGGTTTTCAACGTTGGTCTTCCACCTCACTGACGCTTCTTTTTCTCGCTTTTAGTGGAATAATGGGCATGTCCTTGAGCAGTATATTCTTGGTCTATACCATGTCCAGCATCGCTCAGGTCTTTGTCATCACTGCTGCGACATTCGCTGTCATGGCTGTCGTAGGATATACGACCAATACGGATTTGACCCGATTTGGGAGTCTCCTCATGATGGCGCTCATCGGGATCATCATTGCGAGCTTCGTCAACTGGTTCATTGGTTCGGCACAACTCGATTACATCATAAGCATAGGAGGTGTTCTCGTTTTTACTGGATTGATTGCTTACGACACTCAAAAATTGAAGCGCATCGGCGCCGGGGTGGAATATGGAAGTGAGGCCGGTTCGAAGCTTGCCATCTTAGGAGCAACGAGCTTGTACCTTGACTTCATCAATTTGTTTCTTTTCCTGCTCCGTTTGCTCGGCCGCAGGGACTGATTGTTTCTTACGAGCACTGCGCTCAATTGGAAGCAAAAAAAGCCACCCCAGCGGGTGGCTTTTTTGTGCAATCAAGCCGAAGCGTTGGCGAATCACCGAATCATGAGGTGCTGGGACCATCGCTCACCCGTGTCCAAATCCAAAGTCAATAGGTAGGCGCCAGCGGCCATGCCTTGGGCATCGAAGAAGTACTTCTGTTCACCCCTGCGGAAGTCTCCGCTGTGAATCATTTGAATCTGTTGACCGAGGGCATTGCTGAGGTAGAGTTGCCCTTCTGCGGCTTGACGCAATTGCAATGGAATGCACGTGATTGCCGCGGCCGGATTTGGAAAGGCCTGAAGCAATGGGGAGTTCTGTTCAATTTCGTTCATCCCGAGGCTTGCATCGTTGACGTTAAACGACCACCACCCGTCGGGGGCTGGCATCGGACGCGTGCCCGTTTTTCCTGAGTTCGCGTTGGCCTCGACATAATAATAAACCGTTGTTTCGAGCGGTTGTGCAGGAATACTCGCTGACCAATTTTCGGTTTCGCCATCAATCAATGCCATGGGCACTGCGGTCCATTCCGAACCGGGATTGGTGCGCCAATGCATGGTTGCACTCTCGATCTGACTGCGGTGGCTGATGTACGCTTCTACGTCATAATCACTCACAGTATCATCGGTATCAGGCAATGGCAAGTGGCTGATCATAAGCGGATCTTCGATTCCAACGGTGTGGGTGATGCAGTGTATCGCTCCCGAAAGCGAGATGATCGCCTCTCCGTTGTTGTCGCAGTCAATTCCCACGACATTATAGCCTGGCAGCGCTTCTTCGTATATCCGCAATGCCGTGGTGTCGTATTCCGTATAGTAGGTGGGGAGTAGAATGGTGTTGTTGACGAATACGGAGTTGGTGTAGGTCAAGTACCACCCGTTTTCATCCGGATAGCCACCGCCAAATCCTTGTTCGGGCGGGCTGGGGATGCGGACCACTTCAAAAGGGGTGCCCCATCGCGTGGTGAAGTTGGAAAGGACGTATTCCAAGTTGGCATTGATTTGCGGGCCATCGGCCGTTCCTTCGGGGTATTCCGCCATCAGCAAGGTGCTTTCGTCCAGGAGCTTCATGTGCATGTCGATGTGGTGAATTCCGTCAAACGGCAGGTTGGGCATGGTGATGTAGGTATCGACTCCGTGGAAATCTGAAATGATTTGATTGATTTCTTCTTCGGAGTGATCGGGATAATCCGTCCACCACGTGCTCCCGCCATCATTTTCATCGATGATCAATTCGGAAGCAAAGGCAGTGCCGAATCCATCTGACATCCAGTTGCCGCCCGTATTCATCAAATCGTTGGGAGTGCCGGTAGTGCTGTATAGTTCTAGCCCCAAGGTGCTGGCCAGCACATCGGGAATTGCATCGTCCTCGGGACGTGGTCGGTTGTACAGCCAGTCGACCAGTACCCGGTCGTCGTTCCAAGATCCATAGACTGTGTTGGCACCATAATCGCGGATCCAGATGCTGTTGTATACCGTTGGAACGATTTGAATATTTTCGAGGGTCAAGGCTCCGCCGCATTGATTCCCCGTGAGGTAATCCGTGACTTCTTCCATGTCTTCTGCGAAGATGATGACCGTGCATTCTTCCTTGGCCGCTTCCACGATTTGCTTTTGAATGCAGGGAAAGCTGGTCCAAGAAATGGTCAATGCTTCGACTTCTTCCCACTCAGCAGCGGTTCGGATGTTGTCATATGGAGGAGGCGTTTCGATTCCGCGGGGAACAGAGGGCTCGAAACCAATGCGCTCCACATAATCCCGTTCCTGCTCGGTAATAGCATGGGGCCAAGTACGCTGGGTTTGGGCGTTTGAGGCATTGGCGAACACCATAAATCCTAGGAAGATGGTGGAGAAGAGTTGTGAAAGTTGTTTCAAAATTGTGCAATTCGGTTGGGACAAAATTAATCAGTTATTGCGGAGTGACGATGTGCCGCAGCAAATCAGAATCAATGGCGTGCCCCCCTTCAAAACGATGCAGCATGTACTTCACCATCATGGAGTCGAGGATGGATGCTGTATCGGTGAGCAAGCTATCCTTAAAAAAGGGGTCGTCATTCCCTAAGGCCACGTCGAGTCGCATTTGGTTCAACTGGCCTTTTCCGGTTTTCCATTCAAAATCTGGCGGAAAAACGCCCGCCCACAAGATCAGCTGCTGAAAAGTCTGGGCGCCTGCAGCGACCCATCGCGAGGCAGTTGCCACCCCTTGAGAGAAACCGAGCAATACCGGTTTGCGGTTGCGCAGATTGAGGTGTTCACTCAGTGCGTCGAGGTATAGCACGTAATCATGGATGTCCGTTTCACGGTCTTCTTTGGTCATCCAGGAAGCCCCCACTCTTCCGTGCGTGCCTTCGAGATAAAATCGGTGAAAACCTTCCGGTGCGATGATGCACCATCCTTCCGAAGCCAACGGTTCGAATTTGCGCAAAAAGAACGCGGGCAGTTGGCCGTAACCGTGCAAGGCGATCATCACGTGTTTTGCGTCTTCAACGGAGGGACCAATGGTCGCGAAACGCGCCGTTTTGGTGACTTGAAAGTGGTGATGTTTGATGGTATTCATAGGAATGGAATCACCACGGAATCGTCAAATCCGCTGCGTCGCCGCGTTCGATCCAAATCGAGTCCAATTCAAACTCCAACCACTCCCCGTTTCGAAACGTCCGGTAGGTATAGGGGAGGTAGCGATCGGCCTCAATCAAACAGGTGCGTTCCTCTACCACGTCAAATCCCGAAAAGGTGCCCCACCCGTTGGAACAGGTCGGATATTCTCCAGGAGCGTTCGAGGTTCTGAATTGGATCGCGTCGTTTTCGTCCAAGGGATTGGCATTGACCAGGCGAATGGTGATCGATGCCTTGGGGGTCATTTCCAGTTCGATGGATTGAGAGGTATTCCCTAAAAACACATCGGGATTTACTTCCAATTGCTTTTCAAACCAGTCGTCACCGTAGCCGGTGATGAGGTAATCCAAGGCGTTGGATCGCCCAAAATTCAGAACGAGCATGCCTTCCGCATCCGTAGTTCCTTCTGCTACAAACTCATAGTTTCCATTGAACACACCTTCACTGACGGTTCGGCGTTCCAGCGCGACAAGAATGTTGGACGCCGCTGTTTGATCGTAGGCGAGAACGGTGCTGATTTCGAAGCTGAGATCTTCCTTGGGTTCGGGGCGGCATCCGGAATGCACGATGAGCAGTGTCCCTGTGAGGACGAGGCGCAGTGGATGGAAAAAATAAGATTGTCGTGGCATCATGCGTCTACCACTTCAAGTTTCGCGAATTTCAAGAGCAATTGTTTTTGCCCGGCGCTCGGGAAGAAGACGGTGGCTTTCTCATTGGGTGCACTCCCTTCGATGCGCAATACTTTCCCCTTGCCGAATTTCTCGTGCATGACCTTGGTGCCTTCTTTGAGACCATGGGAAGAAGCATTCGAGTCAGATGCAAGGCGTCCGTCAGCCTGTGGTTTGCTCGCTTGATTCGCGATTTTTTTCATCGGCTTTCCTTCGGATGAGACCGGTGGTTTGCTCGGTGATTTTTTGAAAGGATTCACGTTCGTTTTTCCGGCCTCCTTTTTCTTTTCAACCATGCGCCCGAATGCGGCACCCGGCGATGCTGTGCCCATCGATTTCCAATTGTTGCGCTGCTGTTCGAAATCCGCGCCTCCCGCGAATGGATTCGGCTTGCTGGATTGAGCAGATGGCATGGTCACGCAGTCGGGGTCGATTTCTTCAATGAATCGACTCGGTTCGGCTTGGATGAGCTGGCCCCATTTGTACCGCGTTAATGCGTAACTCAGGGCGCAGGTTTTTTTCGCCCGCGTCACGGCGACGTAAAACAACCGCCGTTCTTCTTCCAACTCAGATCGCGACTGCAGCGCCATGGTGGAAGGGAATAATTCCTCTTCGAGACCAACGACATGAACATGGCCAAATTCGAGTCCTTTGGCTGCGTGGATGGTCATGAGGCTGACTTTGTTGTCATCGCCGTCATCTTGGTCGGCGTCGGTGAGCAACGCTACATCCAAAAGGAAATCACCCATGGTGGGCAAGTTGTCGGGTTCGCTTTCACGCGCTTGTTCTACGAACGACTTCATCCCGTTGAGCAATTCTTGCAAGTTGTCATAGCGCGCTACCCCTTCCGGAGTTTTGTCTTGGTACAGTTGATGCACCAAACCGGTGTGCTTGGCGATGTGCATGCCCAAGTCGTGGGCATCTTTGGACTCCATTTCTGCTCGAAAACCCCGAATCATCTGGGTGAAGTCGATCACTTTTTTGAGGCTCGCTCCCTTGACTGAGTTGGGCGGAGTTAATTCATCAGCGACCAAATCCCAGAGGCTCACATCCCGCTCGGTGGATTCGACCAACAATCGGTCCATGGTGGTTTTGCCGATCCCTCTTGCTGGATAATTAATAATCCGCTTCAAGGCCTCATCATCTTGAAAGTTGGCGGTGAGTCGGAAGTAGGCGATAAGGTCTTTGATTTCTTTGCGCTGGTAGAACGATAGGCCGCCAAAGATTCGGTAGGGGACATTGAGTTTTCGCAAGCTTTCCTCAAACGCCCTCGATTGCGCATTTGTGCGGTACAAGATGGCGGCATTCCGCCAATGCACTTGGTGCTGATTGTGCAAATCAAAAATCTGGGTCGCTACCCATCGTCCTTCTTCATTGTCGCTGTAGCAGCGGTGCACATTGATGGGATCCCCCGATTCATTGGAAGTCCAGACCACCTTTTCAATTTGGTCTTTGTTCTTGGCAATGACACTATTCGCCGCGTTGACAATGTTTTGTGTGGAGCGGTAATTCTGTTCCAGTTTGTAGAGGCTGTAATCCGGATAGTCCTTCTTGAAGTTGAGGATGTTTTGGATGTTCGCTCCCCGAAACCCATAAATGGATTGGGCATCATCTCCCACGACACAAAGATTCTCACGCAAAGCAGCCAGCTGCTTGATGATCAGGTACTGGGCAAAGTTGGTGTCCTGGTACTCGTCGACGAGTATGTATTGAAACTTGTGCTGGTACTTAGAAAGCAAGTCTGGGAAATCCCGTAACAGCACGTTCATTTTGAACAACAAGTCATCAAAGTCCATCGCTTGTGCTCGAAAGCAGCGGTTTTCATAAGCGCGATAGACCTCGTGCACCCGCGGACGACCTGCTTGTGCATCCTCCGACATGATTTCCGTGTGTTGGGAATACCCCTGAGCGTCGATGAGGTTGTTCTTGGCATTGCTAATGCGGCCTTGAATGCTTGCGGGTTTGTAAACCTTGTCATCCAATCCGAGCCCCTTGATGATGTCCTTGATCAGCGCCCGGCTGTCCTGGGTGTCGTAGATGGTGAAATTTCGCACGTAATTGATGCGTTCGCATTCCATGCGCAGAATCCGAGCGAAGATGCTGTGAAAGGTTCCCATCCAAATGTTCCGCGCTTCACCTTCTCCGATGACCTCCGCAATCCGATTCTTCATCTCCCGCGCCGCCTTGTTCGTAAAGGTTAGCGCAAGGATCGAAAAAGGGTCGACTCCGCGCTGGATGAGGTATGCGATGCGGTAAGTCAGCACACGGGTCTTTCCGGATCCTGCTCCAGCGATGACCATGAGCGGTCCATCGGTGTGCATTGCAGCGCTTTTTTGCGCCTCGTTCAATTCATTCAAAAATTCCACTCAACTAAGGTAAGAACGGGGTTGCGTTTTGATGGCAATAGAACCTTCATCTTCAATCGGATGTTTAAAAGTTCCCGTTTTTACACCGTTTTGGAAAGGGTTTTGAATCTGTAAACCCCATGTGCTTCAGTGGATTTCCGAATCTCCACGCGGAAATGGCGGCCATGCTTGAAAAAAGGAGCGCTTGGGTATTGCATTTAAGTTAGAATCTGCTACTTTTGCACCCCCTTTAATGTGGGGAAATAGTTTTTGTACACACGTAATCTGATAGATAGGTCGAATGCCCACCATCCAGCAGCTCATCCGAAAAGGACGCATTACAAAGTCCGTTGCGAGCAAATCTGCCGCACTGGATTCATGTCCGCAACGCCGAGGCGTCTGCGTTCGCGTTTACACGACAACGCCTAAGAAGCCGAACTCCGCTATGCGCAAAGTAGCACGTGTTCGATTGACAAATGGCAACGAAGTCAACGCCTACATTGGTGGTGAAGGCCACAACTTGCAAGAGCACAGCATTGTTTTGGTGCGCGGTGGTCGTGTGAAGGACTTACCAGGTGTCCGTTACCACATTGTTCGTGGTGCATTGGACACGGCGGGTGTAGAAGGACGCACGCAGCGTCGTTCGAAGTATGGAACAAAGCGGCCTAAAGCCAAGAGTTAATCGATCATGAGAAGGAGAGTAGCCAAAAAGCATTTGATCCTGCCGGATCCTCGATTCGACAGTGTCCTCGTAACGAGCTTCGTCAACAACTTGATGTTGGACGGAAAGAAGAGCGTTGCATTTGACATTTTCTACAAAGCCATGGACCGAGTCCAAGAGCGCACGGAAGAGAATGGACTGGAAGTTTTCAAGCGAGCGCTGGAGAATGTAACTCCTGCGGTGGAAGTGCGCAGCCGACGTGTGGGCGGTGCAACATTCCAAATCCCGCAGCCGATCCGTGACTCGCGAAAGCAGAGTTTGGCGATGAAGTGGTTGATTAGCTTCGCGCGAAAGCGAAATGAGAAGTCAATGGCCGAGCGATTGGCGGCAGAAGTTTTAGCGGCTGCAAAAGAGGAGGGTGGTACGTACAAGAAAAAGGAGGATACGCACCGCATGGCGGAGGCGAACAAAGCCTTCTCACACTTCCGTTTCTGATTATAACGAATTGAATACGCCGAACAATCATGGCTAAAAGAGACCTTAATTATACGCGGAACATTGGCATCATGGCTCACGTCGATGCTGGGAAAACCACCACTACGGAGCGTGTGCTTTATTACACGGGCATCTCTCACAAAATTGGTGAGGTGCACGACGGTGCGGCGACGATGGATTGGATGGAGCAGGAGCAAGAGCGTGGAATCACGATCACTTCAGCTGCGACGACCTGTTTTTGGAGCTTCCGTGACGAGCAGTACCGTATCAACATCATTGATACACCGGGTCACGTTGACTTCACAGTTGAGGTAGAGCGCTCGTTGCGTGTCCTCGACGGTGCGGTTGCATTGTTCTGCGCGGTTTCGGGTGTCGAACCACAGTCGGAGACGAACTGGGGATTGGCGGATAAGTACAAAGTGCCACGAATCGGTTTCATCAACAAGATGGATCGTTCGGGTGCGGATTTTTTCAACGTCGTTGGAATGATCAAGGATATGCTCGGAGCGCGACCCGTTCCGTTGCAGGTTCCAATCGGAGCAGAAGATGATTTCCGAGGGGTTGTGGATTTGATCAGCAACAA
>DLQB01000127.1:7173-8877 GCA_002477505.1 Flavobacteriales bacterium UBA7443 | reverse complement strand
ATGGATGAAAAATACTACGATGGCGTCGTAGATACCTTCATCGATTTGTTCAACAAAGGCTTGATTTATCGGGGTGAGCGGATGGTGCACTGGGATCCAGTGGCGCAAACGGCTCTGAGCGACGAGGAGGTCATCCATACCGAAGAAAATGGAAAGCTCTATTACGTGCGCTATGAGGTGTTGGGGACAGATGGAGATGCCCTAACGGTAGCTACAACGCGCCCTGAGACCATCATGGGGGACACGGCGATTTGCATTCATCCCGAGGACGAACGTTTCTTGCACTTGCATGGTAAGCGTGCGCGAGTGCCCATGACCGATCGCGATGTGCCTATCATTTTAGACGATTATGTCGATCGGGAATTTGGAACCGGTTGTCTTAAAGTGACTCCTGCTCATGACGTCAATGATTACGACTTGGGTCAAAAGCACGATTTGGAAAGCATCAATATTTTCAATCCGGACGGAACCCTTAACGAAGCCGGTGGGGCTTTGAATGGTATGGATCGATTTGATGCGCGGAAGGAGGTAGCGAAGGTGCTGGAGGTTTCGAAACACCTCGTCAAGACGGAAGATTACACCAACAGCGTTGGTCGATCGGAACGGACAAATGCGGTCATTGAACCGCGATTGTCGTTGCAGTGGTTCTTGAAGATGAAAGGGCTTGCACAACCGGCGTTGGATCACGTTATGGATGGTACAATTGCCTTCCATCCGCCGAAGTTCAAGAACAGCTACCGCCATTGGATGGAGAATGTCAAGGACTGGTGCGTGAGTCGACAATTGTGGTGGGGGCATCGCATTCCTGCTTGGTTTTATGGCGATGGAGAATCGGATTTTGTGGTCGCAAAGACGGCGGAAGAAGCCATAGATGCTGCCCGTGTCAAGTCAGGAAATGCCGAAATGACGATGGATGCATTGCATCAAGATGAGGATGTAATGGACACGTGGTTTAGCAGTTGGCTTTGGCCGATTCAGGTGTTTGATGGGTTGAAGACCGAGGAAGAAGTCAGTTATTATTACCCCACGGCGGACCTGGTTACCGCGCCAGAAATCATGTTTTTCTGGGTGGCACGGATGATCATTGCCGGTTATGAATACCGTGGTGAGGCGCCATTCAAAAATGTTTACTACACGGGGATTGTGCGGGACGAGCAGGGCCGAAAAATGTCGAAAAGTTTGGGCAACAGCCCGGATCCGATTGAACTCATGGAGAAATACGGTGCCGACGGCGTCCGTGTTGGCATGTTGCTCACTTCGCCTGCCGGAAATGATCTTCCCTTCGATGAGAAACTATGCGAGCAAGGCCGAAATTTCGCCAATAAGATTTGGAATGCTTTCCGACTGACCCAAGGCTGGGAATTAGACGAATCACGGCCGCAAACAGCCTCATCTGCCGTTGCTGTGGAGTGGATGGAAAGCAGAATCCAAGAGGTAGTTGAAGAATTGGAAGGGCAATTTGCTGAATTCCGATTGAGTGAGGCTTTGATGACGACTTACCGCTTGGTTTGGGATGATTTTTGCAGCTGGTACCTCGAATTGATCAAACCGCCATATGGCGAGCCCATTGATCGCAAGACCATGGACGCCACGGTCACTATTTTTGAAGATTTATTGAAGTTGTTGCATCCATTTATGCCATTTCTCACCGAAGAAATATGGCACTGGATTCGGGAACGTTCGAACCCCAACGAAGCCATTTGC
>DLQB01000127.1:0-7035 GCA_002477505.1 Flavobacteriales bacterium UBA7443 | reverse complement strand
TTGAACATCCAAGAAGGAGCGGATTATCCGCTTGCGTTGGAATCAGCCCTGATCAAGCTTACGAACCTCAGTGGCGTCCAACGGGTCGATTCCAAGGTGCCCAATGCATTTGGCTTTGTCGTGGGGACCACGTCGTTTTTCGTGCCCTTTGGGGCAGCGGTGGATGTGGATGCAGAAAAAGCCAAAATCCAAAAGGAATTGGATCATTTGAGCGGCTTTCTCAAGAGTGTCCGTGGAAAGTTGTCCAACGAGCGCTTTGTTCAGAATGCTCCGGACAATGTGGTAGCGCTGGAACGAAAAAAAGAGTCGGATGCCTTGGCAAAACTCGAAGTGTTGCAGACAAAGTTGGCAGAATTGGGCTGACGTCGAACACCAGTGCGTTGGAGTTGTTTCATCTCCATGTGGAACCCATTCAAGTCTGACCCGCGCAAACGACTTCAAAAAAAACACGCGGCACTGCTCGCTGAAGCGCATCGCCTAAGTACTGTTGACCGCACCCGTTCGGATGCATTGGTAGCGGAGGCTGCTGCGGTGGAAGATGANNGGCGATTCGAAAGGGATTGGTGCGGCACTTCGGGAACAACTTCTCGATGCTGGACACCGCGTTATTGGGGTCTCCCGCACGGGAGTCCAACGTCCAACAGGTGCCGCAGGAGATTACCAGAGCTTGGTTTTTGATGCAGTCGCCCATCCATGTGATTTGAGTGGCTTTGCAGATCAACTTGATGGAATCGCCTATTGCCCCGGAACCATTCGCTTGAAACCCATGAAAGGGTTGAAAAAGGAACATGCCCTGGAAGATTGGAATGTCAACGCGTGGGGAGCTGCTCAAACGTTGCAGACCAACTTTTCACTGCTTCAAAAGTCAAGGCAAGCATCGGTGGTGTTGTTCAGTACCGTGGCGGTTCAAACTGGAATGCCCTATCATGCCAGCATTGCCATGGCCAAGGGCGCTGTGGAGGGATTGACCCGATCGTTGGCGGCAGAGTGGTCGCCTCAAATTCGAGTAAATGCCATCGCTCCATCGTTGACTGATACACCGCTTGCTAGTGCCATGTTGAGCAGTGATGCAAAACAGGAGGCTTCCGCAGCTCGGCATCCATTGAATCGCGTGGGATCAGCAGACGAGATTGCTTCACTGGCCGCGTGGCTCCTTGGGGACGGTGCGGCCTTCACCACTGGTCAAGTGTTTCAAGCGGACGGCGGGATCAATGGCATTCGAAAATAACGGGACGCACGGATGAAAACCCTCAACGATTTGGACTTGGAGTTGATGCCGCAACGAAAGCGCGGGCGATTGGTCAATAGCCTGAGTGGCTTCAAGAGTGCCAATCTCATTGGCACCGCCAATGGGGCAGGCAATCACAACCTTAGCATCGTCAGCTCTGCCGTTCATTTGGGCTCAGATCCCGCCCTGATTGGTGTCGTTTTTCGCCCACCATCAGAGCCGGAGCATGGCAGTCACACGTATTGGAACATCCGAGAAACCGGTGTTTTCACCATGAACCATGTGGGCCAAGATTTTTACAAGCGCGCGCACCAAGCCAGTGCCCGGTATCCCGAATCGTCCAGCGAATTTGATGAACTTGGCTTCACGCCCATCTACCGCTGTGGATTTGAGGCACCAGCAGTGGAAGAAGCTCCTGTGCGATTGGGCTTGGAACGTGTGGATGAATGGAAAATCCCACAAAATGAATGCCGTTTTGTTGTGGGCCAGATTCGTTGGGTGGAATTTCCCGAAACGGCCTGGGCAAAAGATGGCTACTTGGACTTAGAAGGCCTCGGTGTTATCGCCTTGAGCTCTTTGGATGGCTATCACATCACCAAAAAGTTGAGTCGCCTCGCCTATGCAAAATCGGATCAAACAACACCGGAATGCGAGCCTGATTTCATGAAGGGATGGGAAGATGCTTGAAAATGAAATTTCAGCCAGAATTTCAACGAAATTAGCCGCATGAAAAGCAGCACCAACAATGCAACTATGGAGACGTCACCACCGCAGGGTGGGGGTGAATCCGAGCGCACGTTGCTGCACCATGAGGTGGTTACGGAGAATCCGAATGCACCTTGGTTGGTTTTCATCCATGGAGCAGGGGGCAGCATCCGCACGTGGAAGTTTCAGATAGAAGCCTTCGCCCCCCATTTTCGTCTTTTGCTCATTGACTTGCGGGATCACGGCTACAGCAAAGAAATCATGCCGGAATTTCCCGCTTACGATTTCGACATTGTGGCCAAAGACATTCTCGCGGTCATCGATCACTTAAACATCGGCAAGGCCCATTTCATGAGTTTGAGCATTGGCAGTGTCATTTTGCAAAAAATCGACATTGAAAGACCGCAGCTGGTCGATCGGATGATCATGGCAGGGGCCATTTTCGATGGCAGCCGTTTGATGCATTGGTTTGTTCATTCCGGCAAGCTTTTGTCCCACATTTTGCCTTACCGCGCGCTGTATTGGCTTTTTAGTTTCATTGTTTTGCCTCGACGGAATCACCGCCTGAGCCGCTATATTTTCCGCCGCCAAAGCAAACGCTTGTCCACGCGGGAATACATGAAATGGATTCAGTTGTACAAGCCATTTTTCAACTTGGCCCAAGAATACATCCATCGACCGGTCATGAAGAAGGGATTGTTGGTGATGGGAAGCCAAGACCACATTTTCTTGCGAGCGGCGAAACGGTTTGCTCGGATTCAGAAGAACATGCGGCTAACGGTCATTGAAAATTGTGGCCACGTATGCAGCATTGAGGCGCCAGAACTCTTCAATGATTTGGTGTTGAAGTTTCTGACCGATCAGGAAGTTCCTGGAGCTGTCACGGCTACGCCGGTTCCGATGAAGTGGTCGGAGTTGAAAGCTTTACAAAAAGGATAATTCCGACCCGGGTGTGAACCTTGGCGCGTGCACGAGGTTAAATTCTCATGCGACGCGAGCACTACCCACCAGACCGTATATGTACGGTGTGCGAAAAACCTTTTTCTTGGCGAAAGAAGTGGGAATCCTGTTGGGATGAAGTTCGTTATTGCTCGAAACGCTGCCGAAGCCAGCGTTCATCCAAAATCCCATTGGAACATGCATAAAGATTGGAACGATTCAATTTCGGAGCTCAGGGATTTGAGGCCCGCCGAGGAAGTTCGGCTCATTTTGGGCGATCAGCTTCATTCCCAGCATTCTTGGTTCGTGGAGCCGGTTCCGCATGAAGTGGTTTACGTGCTCATGGAAATGCGCCAAGAAACGGATTACGCGCCGCATCATATTCAGAAAGTGGTTGCCTTTTTCGGGGCAATGCGTTTGTTCGCACAGCAGCGAGCAGGCTCAGGTTTTCGAGTGTTTTACCTCACCTTGGACGATGCGCGGAACCGTCAATCGTTGACGGAGAACCTCGATTGGATACGATCGGAAGTGAATGCGACCAAGGTAAGTTGGCAAATGCCTGATGAGTACCGGCTGGACCAGCAACTGACCGAATGGAGTGCACGGAATCGGACGGAAGGTTTGGAGGTTGAGGCGTTCGATTCAGAACACTTTTACACAACGCGTTCCGAGCTGGCGTTGTTTTTCGAAGGAAAGAAAACCTATCGCCTCGAAAACTTTTACCGCGCAATGCGGAAGAAGCACGAAGTATTGATGACCTCGACGGGTGAGCCCGAGGGCGGCAGCTGGAATTACGATGCGTCCAATCGGCAAAAGCTTCCCAAGGATCATATGCCGCCGTTGCCGTTGACACTGGATCGGAACGTGGAGGGATTGGTGCACATGATTGAGGCCGCGGGTGTAAAGACCACGGGTCGTTTGGATTCGAAACGATTCGGTTGGCCGATCACGCGCGCAGATGGGCTCCAGGTTCTAGCGTACTTCATTGAAACGTTACTGCCGCATTTTGGCGATTTTCAGGATGCGCTCACCACGAACAGTTGGAGTGTCTATCATTCCCGACTGAGCTTTGCAATGAATGCCAAATTGCTCTCTCCTTCGGAAGTGGTCGATGCGGTAGAGCAGGCATTTCATGATGGGTCCGACCGAATTGATGTTTCGCAGGCGGAGGGGTTCATACGGCAAATTTTGGGCTGGAGGGAATACATGCGTGGCGTGTATTGGGCCCACATGCCGAACTATGAAACGCTGAACTTCTTCGGGCACAAGAGAAAATTGCCGGATTGGTTTTGGACCGGGAAAACGAACATGGCCTGTGTCTCCCATGCCATTGAGCAAACCATGGAGCACGCTTACGCGCATCACATCCAGCGCTTGATGGTGACGGGAAACTTTGCACTCTTAGCGGGCATTCATCCGGATGAGTTGGATGCTTGGTACCTCGGGGTGTACATCGATGCGTTGCAATGGGTGGAAATCACAAATACCCGGGGGATGAGCCAATTTGCCGACGGTGGAATCGTGGGTTCCAAGCCCTACGTAAGCAGTGCGCAGTACTTAAAAAAGATGGGGCATTACTGCAAGGGCTGCCAGTATGATCCCAATGAAAAGGTGGGAGAGAAGGCCTGTCCTTTTAACGCTTTGTACTGGGATTTTTACGACCGCCACCGCGACAAGTTGGAGCGCAACCCACGGATCGGAATGGCATACAGGACGTGGGATCGCATGGATCCGGAAAAACAGCGAGCGCTCCTCGAAACGGCAGCGATGAACTTGAATCGAATAGAAGAACTATGATGCGCGCCCTTTATTGGTTTCGAGAAGATTTGCGTTTGTTGGATAATCCAGCACTCACGGCCATGGCTCAAAAAGCGGATGAGGCGGTGTTTGTTTTTGTCATTCCCAGCGGCCCTGAATGGAGCCAAGGAGAGGAGCGAATGGGTGACCACCGCCGCAGGTTCATGCTTGAGAGCCTGGCGGATTTGGACCGTGAATTGAGAGGAATTGGCCAGCAATTGCGAGTTCTTCAAGGCAATCCGGTCGAGTGTGTCTTGCAGACGGCGAAGGAATGGAATTGTCAAGCGGTATTTTCCCAGCGTTGCCACACAGGCGAGGAAACCCAATCTGCCGAATCCATTTCCACAATGATTCCGCATCATGTGGTGGAAGGATCTACCCTTGTGCACCCCGAAGATTTGCCTTTTGCTGTGGAAGATTTACCCGAGATATTCTCGAGGTTTCGCAACAAGGTAGAGAAGCGTGGCCTTGACATTCGCCCGGAATTCCCGATTCCGAAATTGCCACCGCCCCCCCAAGGAATGGAATCCACTCCCTTCGATCCGGATGGGTTGCAACGATTGGCAGGATTGCCTGAAGACACGATGTGTTTTGAGGGCGGCGCGCTGACCGGCTGGAAGCGATTGCAACATTATTTCTGGGGAACCCACTCGTTGAGTTCCTACAAGCAGACCCGAAACGGCATGCTCGGATGGGATTACTCGAGCAAATTCAGCCCTTGGTTGGCGTGGGGATGCATGAGCCCCCGCTCCATTTACCATGCGATTCGCCGCTACGAGGAAGAGGAAGGCTCCAATGAGAGCACATATTGGCTGATTTTTGAATTGCTTTGGCGGGATTACTTTCGATTCGTTGCCATGCAGCATGGCAACCGCATCTGGCACGCCACGGGATTAAAGGAATCAGCACGAAATCCTGTTTCGCATCATCCGTTGCAGTGGAAAGCTTGGTGCACCGGAACGACGCGCAGTCCCTTTGTTAACGCCAATATGCATGAGTTGCGCCTCACAGGATTCATGTCCAACCGAGGACGTCAAAATGTGGCGTCGTATGCGATTCACGACCTCGGATTGGATTGGCGGGCATGTGCCGAATGGTTTGAACATTGGCTCATTGACTTCGACCCGTGCAGCAACACAGGCAATTGGCTGTATGTCGGAGGCATAGGCTACGATCCTAGGCCGCAGCGCAAGTTTGATGTGGATTGGCAGGCCGAACGGTATGATGCGGACGGAGCCTATCAAAGCCATTGGAATCGATTGGGGGGAATCTTCCCTCTGGACCCTGACGCGGTGCCATGATGCATTGGAATGTTACTTACAATGATCCGAACCGCTGGAAGGAGGTTCACGCGATTTGCGGGCCGAAGTGGCCCTGGATGGATGCGATGCGCCAAACGCTAAAGGGGAGGCCTTTGGGCTCCCCCAAACTGGATTTGGTTGGACTCGAAGGCTTGAGCGATTTGCAATCCATGCGCGATGACCTGACCCACCGCACTCCCGTCAACTTTCAGCGCACCCAAGGCGGAGTCATGGCTTTCACCAAAGTGCGATTGGAGGTTTATGCCATCCCGATTCGGCGCCAAGAACTCGAATTGCTTCGAATAGCACCATCCGAGACTTCCGCCACTTTGGCCACGCTCACGCTTGAATTTAAACGCGAAGGGCACTCCGTTCGAATCCTCATGGAAGGGACGAAGTCAATGGTGAACCGAATGGAGTCGTGGTTCCGACACGGACTCCACGAGCAGACGAGCGATTGATCAGTCCTTGGTCCAGTTGGCGGGGCATCCTTGACCGCTCTCCTGCACGTGGCACAGCGCATCGGCCATCCGCAAGGCCTCATCTACACTTCGTCCGAGGGTGAAGAAATTCAATAGATGGTGCTGTACCATGCCATTCTTATCGATGAGAAAGGATCCACGCAATGCAATCATTTCTGAGTCGCAGGTGAGGAGGCCATCTTCCGAATAGTCGTAATCTCCGCTGATGACATCGTAGTTGGTAGCGATGGTTTTGTTGGCATCGCTGACAATCGGGAACTGAACACCCATGATTCCTCCGTCTTCACGTGGAATGCGCGCCGCAGCCGCATGGGAGTCGGCAGTATCCGTGGAGCACGCTACGACGGCGGTGTTGCGCGCTTCAAATTCGCTTAGTCGAGCCTGAAAGGCCACCAGTTCGCTTTGGCACAACGAGGTAAAGTTTTTGGGATAGAAAATGAGCAGTACGTTTTGCTTTCCCTTGTAAGCTTCTAGGGAGAAGTTCCGTACAATTTTTCCGTCGATGTAAGCATTGGATGAGAAGTGCGGGGCATTTTTACCTACAAGCATGGTCTGATTTGTTTGAATTAAAGATGCAAAGTTA
>DLQB01000042.1 GCA_002477505.1 Flavobacteriales bacterium UBA7443 | reverse complement strand
CTTTCATAGACCATGAATTCGCGGTCCGCATCATCAAGTCCCGAGACACTGGGAATGATAATCGCTGAGCTCATGATGGAAAGAGGGATACCGTAAACCCACCCTTCGTACATCGGGATGTTCATGGCATAATGCAAGAAGCCCGCGATGGCTGCGGAGCTGCCCAACAATGCGATCAAAGCGACGGTCGCACTTTTGAGAATGAGCGGCATTTTTTCGCGGGACAGGTTCAATTCCAAAGCGGCCTCCAAAACGATGAAAATCAATCCAATGGTTCCTAGCAATTCGAGGACCAAAGATTCGAACGGAATGGAGGTCAATCCGATGGCATTCAAGCCTTGGCGAATCAAAATGCCCATGCCGATGAGCACCAAAACACTGGGAATATTGGTGCGTTTCGCCAGCAGGTTTGCGAAGTAGCTCAGGATGATGACGAGTGACCCACCAATCACCAGCCCGTAAGCGTTGATGTCAGAAACGTTCATGGTTGTGAAGGCTCAAGTTACATCGCTTCAGCCAAACTGACCGGTGATGACTCGCCAGATGTCATTGCCCAGCGCCAGTGCCATCAATCCAAGCAAGAGCACAATACCAATGGTTTGGGCATATTCGAGGAATTTATCAGAGGCGGGTCGCCCCATGATCATTTCATACAATAAGAACATGACGTGTCCCCCATCAAGCGCTGGGATGGGCAAGAGGTTCATAAAGGCCAAAATCAACGAGAAAAAAGCGGTGTTGCGCCAGAAGATTTCCCAGTCCCAGCCTGCATCAAAGATGCTGCCGAAAGTCACCAAGCTGCCCACTTGGGAAGCTCCGGACTTGCTAAAAAGGAACCGCATGGACAAGACGTATTCTTCCAACGTTGTCCAGGCCAATGTGAAGCCGTTCGTGAGCGATTCACCCAGGGTATAGGTCCGATCGACCATTTGGAATTCACTCATCCCTTGAGGGGCCGCTTGGAAAAAACCTAACGCACCGCTGCTGTCCGTGTTGCAGACCAATTGGGCTGTTTGGCCGTCCATTCGCAGGACTTCAATGGTGACCGCTTTCGCTGGATTCGACTGAAGATAGCTCGTCACCTCACCATAAAATCGGGCAGAATTTCCATCGATCGAAATGAACCGGTCTCCGGCCAATAAGCCGCCTGCAGCCGCGCCACTTCCAGGCGCAACACGATCCACCAAGCACGGCACCCGCAATCCAAAAGGCTGTCGGATAGCACTGTCGACGAAAAGCTGTCCCAAATCCTGATCAAATTGCAAATCCACAATTTCCCCACCGCGTTGCACTTGCACGTTGTTTACTTGATCAAAGAACAACGTGCGCCGAATCTCTTTGAAGGATTCAGGCACTTCACCATTGATGGCCAGCACTTGGTCGCCATCTTCAAAACCGAGGGGTTTCAGGCGATCGTCCACTTCCAGGCCATATGGAATGCGGTCAGCGGGCAGTACGCTGTCGCCCCAAACATTGAGAACCATGCTGTAAATCGCAAAACCTAGAATCAAGTTGACGATGATGCCTCCGAGCATAATGATGAGTCGTTGCCAAGCGGGCTTGGAGCGAAACTCCCACGGCTGTGGCTCCAGTTTCATTTGCTCTTTGTCCATGGATTCATCGATCATGCCCGAGATTTTGACATAGCCTCCCAAAGGCAGCCAGCCGATGCCCCATTCTGTTTCTCCAATTTGCTTCTTGAACAACGAGAACCCGGGATTCATGAACAAATAAAATTTCTCGACGCGCGTCTTGAAAGCACGAGCAGCCCAATAGTGTCCAAGCTCATGCAAGACGACGAGAATGGACAGGCTCAGAAGAAGTTGTGCGGCTTTGATGAGTGCAACCATGAATCAGAATTGGAGTGCAAATTTAGGTTGCAATTGCAACCCATCCTGCGGAATCATTTGCGAATAAATCGGAATCTCAACCCGGAAGACCGTTCGGTCGTGTTTCGTGTATTATTCTTGCATTTGAAATGGCGAAGAACCCCAAACCGCAACCGAAAAAACGAAAGCCAAAGGCAAAAGCGATGGCAAAGCCTAATTATGCTCGTCAAAAAGCATGGATTTGGTTGCTGGGTTTGGCTCCCATGCTTGGGCTTTCCGGCCTGGTTCTGGTGGCTTCTTATGGCGATTTGCCGGACACGGAAACCCTGGCCAACCCAAAAACGGAACTGGCAACTCAGGTGTTTTCAGCCGATGGCAAGCTCATTGGACGTTATTACTCAGAAAACCGTTCTGACGCCCGTTTCAATGAGCTCCCCGCCAACCTCGTGAATGCGTTGATCAGCACAGAAGATGCTCGATTCTTCAGCCACAGCGGCATCGACTTTATCGGTTTGGCTCGCGCAATTGCCTACATGGGAGCGCGCGGAGGGGGTAGCACATTGACCCAGCAATTGGCCAAACAGTTGTTCACCGAGCAATATGACCGAACGTCCTGGCTGGAGCGGGCGCTGCTTCAAAAACCCAAAGAATGGATCATTGCTGCCCGCTTGGAAAGGCATTACACCAAAGAAGAGATTGTCGCCCTTTACTTGAACCGGTATGATTTCTTAAACCAGGCGGTCGGAATCAAATCAGCGGCCAATATTTATTTCGATAAGGAGGTAAAGGATCTGGCGCTTCACGAATCTGCAATGTTAGTGGGCATGCTCAAGAACAGTTCGTTGTTCAATCCTTTGCGCCGCGAAGAGCTGGTGCAGAAAAGGCGCAATGTGGTTTTTGGCCAGCTGGCACGTTACGGCGAGATATCCGTCGCAGCGAAGGATTCATTGGCGGAATTGCCATTGGGCCTGCGCTTCCAAAAGGTCAGTCACGACGAAGGATTGGCGCCGTATTTCAGGGAAAACCTCCGCAGCGAATTGAAGGCGCTTTTCAACGCCAAGACGTCCACAGGGGAATGGGCCATTTCCAAGGCTGACGGCGCACAGTATGATTTGTACCGAGACGGCATACAGGTGTTCACGACCATTGATAGCCGAATGCAAAAAGCAGCAGAAGAGGCCGTGCATCGTCATTTGGGGGGCGAATTGCAAGGTTCGTTGGACCGGGACCTGCGGTCAAGGCCCAAGTCAATTTGGCCGTTTTTCGAAGAAATCGAGCGCGACGTTCGCGATGGAATCATCAATCAAGCGGTCAAGCAAAGCGAACGCTACCGAGTGTACGCAGGCCAATTTTGTCCGGAATGCGAACGTCCGGGTTTCTACATTGAGAAAACCGAAACGGAAGCGGGCAATGAATGGCACTGCGATGAGGCCAAGGGGGGATGCAGCCATCGGTGGCACCGTCCGAACAAGAAGGAGATTGATGCAGCCTTCAAGCAGCCGACCAAGATGCGGATATTCAATCACGCAGGCGATCGGGATACGTTAATGTCTCCTCGAGATTCCATCCTCTATTACAAGAGTCTGTTGCACGCCGGATTGATGTCATTGGAACCCAAAACAGGCCACGTCAAAGCGTGGGTTGGGGGCGTGGATTACCGCTATTTTAAATACGACAACGTTTCCCAGTCGAAGCGTCAGGTCGGTTCGATTTTCAAGCCATTTGTCTATGCGACAGCACTTCGCCATGGGATGAAGCGATGCACGGAATTGCCCAATCAGCGCATCTGTGTCGAGATGCCAGGGGATCAACCCGATTGGTGTCCTGACAACTCTGATTTTGAATACGGAGAGGTCGTCACCTTGGAATACGCACTGGCAAATTCGATGAACACGATTTCGGCCAAATTGATGAAGGAATTTGGTCCGGAACGCATCATCCAGCTGGCCCACTCGTTGGGCATTGAAACTGAAATTCCCGCCGTTCCTTCGATTGCGCTGGGTTCCTCGCAACTGACCCTCAAGGAAATCACCGTGGCGAATGCCGCACTTGTCAATGGCGGTGTTTATGTCAAGCCTTCCACGGTTTTGCGCATCGAAGACAAATACGGCAACGTCATCTGGTCGCCGGAACCGGTTATGCGTCAAGGTTTGGACCGCCGCACCGCAGGCACCATTGTCGATATGATGAAAGGAGTGGTCGACGGCGCGTATAATCCGAAAACAGGGGATAAGAAAGGCACAGGAATTCGGTTGCGCATGGACGTTGAACGCCGCAAATACGACAACATCAAGGTGCCGATGGCGGGCAAGACAGGAACGACTCAAGGCCATTCAGATGGCTGGTTCATGGGGATGACGCCAGATTTGGTTACCGGCGTTTGGGTGGGAGCGCAGGATCCTTCGGTGCGATTCAGCACCATTGCGAATGGCCAAGGAGCGAATACGGCGTTGCCGATTTATGGGTTTTACATGAATTCGGTCTACGATGACCCTTCCATTGAATTGAGTCAGGAGGATTTTGCGTTGCCGGAAGGAATAGGATTGGATTCCTTGGACTGCAAGCAATGGTTCGAATTGAATGAAGCTACATTTGGAATTGGTGACGACGACGACCTATTTCAATAAATATTGAGAAGACACCGCTTCAGGAGAAGCGACAAACGATCAGCAGCATGGCAATATCAAAAACCGTAGAGGGACCAGAGGCAGGATGCGCGGGCGTGCAGAGCGGAATGACCTTGATGTTAGGTGGTTTTGGCTTGTGCGGTATTCCGGAATGCAGCATAGCGGAATTGGTGAAGCTCGGAGCTAAGGATTTGACGTGCATTTCCAACAATGCGGGCGTTGACGATTTTGGCTTGGGCTTGCTGCTCCAAAAGCGCCAAATTCGAAAGATGATTTCATCCTACGTGGGCGAAAATGATGAATTCGAACGGCAAATGTTGAGCGGGGAACTGGAGGTCGATTTGATCCCTCAAGGATCTCTTGCTGAGCGGTGCCGTGCGGGAGGTGCTGGAATCCCAGCTTTTTTTACCCCGGCAGGATACGGCACTGAGGTCGCGGAGGGCAAGGAAGTGCGTGAGTTTGACGGCAAGCCGCACATATTGGAATCCGCATTGACTGCAGATTTTGCATTTGTAAAGGCATGGAAAGGCGATTCGGCGGGGAACTTGGTGTTCAAGGCAACCGCGAGAAATTTCAATCCGATGATGGCCATGGCGGGCAAGATCACGGTAGCCGAAGTGGAAGAGTTGGTGCCTCTCGGGGCATTGGATCCGAATGAAATTCATTTGCCTGGCATTTTCGTACAACGCATTTTTCAAGGAACGGAATACGAGAAACGCATTGAACAGCGCACCGTTCAAACCCGTGAAACAGCATAAAGAGAACCCCATGTTGGACAAAAACGGAATCGCAAAACGCATCGCTCAGGAAGTTCGGGACGGCTGGTATGTCAACCTGGGCATCGGAATTCCCACACTGGTAGCGAATTTTATTCCTGCGGGGATGGAGGTTGAATTTCAATCGGAAAACGGCATCTTGGGCATGGGACCATTCCCCTTGGAAGGGGATGAAGATGCGGACCTGATCAACGCAGGCAAGCAAACGATTACGGCGATGCCGGGCGCCGTCTACTTTGACAGCGCAACGTCCTTTGCTATGATCCGCGGCCGCCATGTGCAATTGACCGTTTTGGGAGCGATGGAAGTGGCGCAAAACGGTGACATTGCGAATTGGAAAATCCCCGGAAAAATGGTGAAGGGCATGGGTGGAGCCATGGACCTGGTGGCCAGCGCGGAAAACATCATTGTTGCGATGATGCATACCAATCGAGCGGGAGCCTCTAAACTGCTTCCCAGTTGCAGTCTCCCTTTAACGGGCGTCGGCTGCGTGAAACGCGTCGTCACCAACTTGGCCGTGATGGACATCAAAGACGGCGCTTTTCACTTGGTTGAGCGCGCACCGGGCGTCACGGTTGAGGACATTGCCGCCGCCACAGCAGGAAAATTGGTCATTCCGGAAAATGTGCCGGAGATGAACATCGGTTAGCGAACGCTTACCCCAATTTCGCCACGGCCGATTCCAGGCGGTCCAAGGTTTGGTTTTTCCCCAAGAATTCAGCAAAATCAAACATCGAGGGCCCGCCTCCGGTGCCTGTTAAGGCGATACGAAAGGGCAAGAGAACAGCACCAAAGCCGAGTTCACGCGTCGCCAAAAACTGTTTGAAGTGCGTTTCGATGTTGTCAGATTCAAAAGGCTCAACTGCTGCGAGAACATCTTTTAGATCCCGCAGATATCCCGCCGTTTCGGGCTTCCATTTTTTGCGGATGAGCTTTTCATCGAAACGATCCGGAGCAGCAAAAAGGTAGCTGTGCGCGCCGATTTCATGCAGAAATTGCACCCTTTCCAGCATCATGTCCAACACCTGCTGGCATTTGGTGCCTGACCACCCTTGCATGGCTTCGGCATTGCGTTCTTTCAACGGCTCAATCCACCTGCTGGAATCGCCTGAACGGAGGTATTGTTCATTGAACCAGACGGCTTTGTCCGGGTTGAATCGCGCTCCTGATTTCGTTACATTTTCCATGGAAAAAGCTTCCACAGCTTCCTCCAATGAGAACAGCTCACGTTCATCTCCACTGCTCCAACCCAAGAGCAAGAGCATGTTCAAGAAAGCTTCGGGCAAGTAGCCGTTTTCCCGGTACCCGTTGGAGGTCTGGCTAGATTTGGGATCGGTCCAAGCCAAAGGGAAAATCGGGAACCCACCTTTGTCGCCATCCCGCTTGCTCAATTTTCCGTTACCGGTGGGCTTGAGGATCAAAGGCAAGTGGGCAAATGCAGGCGGGTTCCAACCGAACGCTTCGTAAAGCAAAACGTGCAGCGGAGCACTAGGCAACCATTCTTCTCCGCGTATGACGTGGCTAATTTCCATGTGGTGATCATCAACCACATTGGCCAAATGGTAGGTAGGAAGGCCGTCTGCTTTCATGAGCACTTTGTCGTCCAAAACACTTGATGAAACGCGAATCTCGCCCCGTATTTCGTCCGAAACCTTCACCTCACGTCCCGACTCAGGCATTTTGAATCGAACCGTGAAGGGATGGCCTTCTGATTCAAGCTGAGCCACTTCCGCGGCACTGAGGGCGAGTGAATTGCGCATCGACAGGCGCGTCTTGGCATCGTATTGCCAGACGTCCCCATTGGCTTCTGCTTCTGTTCGCTTTGCAGCGATTTCTTCCGCCGTGTCGAACGCCTTGTAGGCATGCCCTGTGGCCATCAATTGGTTCAGTTCCTTCAAGTACAATTCGCTGCGTTCCGATTGGCGATACGGACCGTGGTTTCCTCCGGCCTTGGTTCCTTCATCGGGCTCGAATCCGCACCACTTCAAAGATTCTTCAATGTAGGCTTCGGCTCCTTCTACAAATCGGGCCTGATCGGTGTCCTCAACGCGCAAGATGAACGTGCCATTGTGCTTCTTGGCATAGAGATAATTGAACAGGGCGGTTCGGACTCCACCCATGTGCAATGGGCCAGTAGGACTCGGGGCAAAACGAACGCGAACAGATGCTGACATAAGGGGGCAATTTCAGCCGCAAAGATAGGTTGCCAAGGACTGCAGAAGAAAAGGATGTGCAATTGCAAATTGCAGGTGCCCGTCGCTGAACGAAGCCGTATCGGATACGACTAGCCCAAGGCAACGGGTGCAAGTTTGCCCCAGAAACAATAACAAATGAATGCATTGAGAAACAAGGTCCAATTGATTGGGCGACTCGGGAAGAATCCCGATTTGATGAGCTTCGATGAAGGCAAAGTGAAGTGCACTTTTCCAGTGGCGACCAATGAGGTTTTCCGCAATGGTGATGGTGAACGTGTGGAGCGCACCCAGTGGCATGACGTTGTCACGTGGGGTGCTCTTGCGGAAATCGCAGGTCAATACCTGCAAAAAGGCGCTGAAATTGCCATCGAAGGCCGATTGGCTTATCGGACTTATGAAGACGCTGACGGGCATACGCGTTACGTAACTGAGGTTGTGGCGGGTGAGATGCTGATGCTCGATCGACGTCCTGAGAAGGAAGAATAAGCGATTGGTTCAGGGGGCGAGAATGCAAAAACTCGCCCCCAATCCTTCGATTGATTCCCGTGAATCCGTTCTTCCGGCATCTTGCGTTGGTACGGCGTCGTTCAGGCGTTAACTTTGAGGTACGAACCAGAATGCAATGAGCAACAACGGATTATTGAAATCGTCCCTGGCCAAGAAGTACCTGATGGCGCTGACGGGTCTTTTTTTATGCACCTTTCTTGTTGGGCACCTTGCTGGAAACCTCCAATTGTTCATTCAAGGAGCTGAGGGCCAACAAGCGTTCAATGAATATGCGGAGTTCATGACCACCTTCCCCCTGGTCAAACTGTTGAGTTACCTCACGTACGCATGTGTTCTTTTTCACATCGTTGATGGCATTGTGCTGACCATTCGTAACCGAAAGTCACGGCCTGTGGGTTACGTGAAAGAAAAGGGCTCGGCAAATGCGAGTTGGGCCAGCCGGAACATGGGGGTTCTGGGCACCATCATTGCTGTTTTCCTCGTGAGCCACATGCAGACATTCTGGTATAAGATGCATTTTGGAGAAATGCCGATGCATGATGGGTTGAAAGACCTGCACACGGTGGTGCTGGCTTTTTTCTCGCCTGAAAACTCATTGGGAATTGTCGCTGTCCTCGGATACGTCTTGGCGCAGATGGCACTGGCGTTTCATCTCGTGCATGGATTTCAAAGCGGTTTCCAGTCGTTGGGATTGCGCCATCCGAAATATACCCCTGCCATTGAAAAAACAGGATACTTGTTCGGGATTGGCGTGCCGTTGCTCTTTGCGATCATTCCTGTATTCCTCTACATCACCCAGCTTTAATTGACGATTGAGATGCTAGATTCTAAGATACCCGAAGGACCACTGGCGGAAAAGTGGACATCGCACAAAAACAACATCAACCTCGTCAACCCGGCCAACAAACGACTCATCGATGTCATTGTGGTGGGAACCGGTCTAGCCGGTAGCTCAGCGGCGGCGTCATTGGCTGAAATGGGCTACAACGTTAAGGCATTTTGTTTCCAAGATTCTCCTCGTCGAGCGCATTCCATTGCCGCGCAAGGAGGCATCAATGCGGCCAAGAATTACCAGAACGATGGTGACTCGGTGCACCGTCTCTTTTATGATACCATCAAGGGCGGAGATTACCGGAGTCGTGAAGGAAATGTGCATCGTTTGGCGGAGGTTTCAACCAGTATCATTGATCAGTGCGTTGCGCAGGGTGTGCCTTTCGCTCGCGAGTATGGCGGTCTGTTGGACAACCGAAGTTTTGGAGGGGTTCAAGTTTCTCGAACGTTCTATGCCAAGGGTCAAACGGGCCAACAATTGCTGCTCGGGGCTTATTCCGCCTTGAGCCGGCAGATTTCCAAAGGCAAGGTTGAAATGTTTACACGTCATGAGATGATGGACGTGGTCATGGTCGACGGGAAATGTAGAGGAATCATAGCCCGCAACTTGATTACGGGAGAGCTGGAGCGCCACGCTGCGCATGCTGTCGTGCTGGCTTCTGGTGGGTATGGCAATGTTTTCTTTTTGAGCACGAATGCCATGGGCTCCAACGTTTCAGCATCCTGGAAGGCGCATAAGAAAGGTGCGTTTATGGCGAACCCGTGCTTCACGCAGATTCACCCAACCTGCATCCCTGTTTCGGGAGAGCACCAATCGAAGCTGACCCTCATGTCCGAGTCACTGCGCAATGACGGTCGCATTTGGGTTCCGGCGAAAAAAGAAGACGCTGACGCGATTCGGAAAGGAACGTTGCAGGCCATTGAAATTGCAGAGGAAGACCGGGATTATTA
>DLQB01000078.1 GCA_002477505.1 Flavobacteriales bacterium UBA7443 | reverse complement strand
GTCTGCAGAAGCTGAGAAGAGTAAACTGAAACCTCTGCTTCGCCGATCCCGCCAATGCAAACAGGAGTATCGACAAGAAACTGGATATTCGGCTTAGGCAAAACCGTCACCGTGAATGGCTCTGAAACATCAAAGCTATCGTAAGGGCCTGCCATGGCAAGCGTGACTTCATAAATCCCGGGCTCATTCCACTCATGCTCGATGGTATCAGACAACGAGTATTCAGTTGTGCCATCGCCCCAATTCCACATGTAGTAAAGGATGGAGTCCAATGTTGCTGTTGAGGCGGAAGGACTCCAGAGCAATTCATTTCCCTTGCATGCATAAAAGCTAAGGCTGTCAGGACCGCCCATCGTGCTGTCCAGCGCTGTAATAACTGCGTTAACGGTGTAATAAGCATCAATGAAAAGCTCGTCCTCTACTTCATTGCCACATCCATCCTCCACTTCTACTGTAACGATGTCAAATACGTCGGGGACAGCGTTGAAGAGCGTGTCAAACCCTGATTCGGCCAATTCATCATTCACGTACCAAGAAACGGAGTACATCCCTCCAAAACTCAATCCTCCATCGATGCTCGCATACATGAAGACGCTATCACCTGGAATAATCTCAATGCTGTCAGGCTGCAAATCAACAACAAGCGGCACAGGATCCAGCAAGGTGATGGAATTGACTGCAGAGACGGGATCCAAGCCACACGTGTCCGTCACCGTCAGCATGCAAACCCAATCTTCATCGGTAGAGACCGTGATGCTCGGCGCAGTAGAATTACTACACGACCAATCATACGCATAGTTCCCATATCCTCCAGTCACTTCAGGCTGTACTATGATTTGTAGGTTGGAACAAGCCACCGTATTAAAGGAATCGATCTCAATGGATTCTGGACCATCAGAAATTTCGTAGGTCAGGTAAATGAAACCATCAAGACAGCTTTCCAAGGATGACAATGTGGCAACAATGGACTCTGGTCCCTCTTCCAATCCATCCGACAATGCCACCAGCGTGAAGTCCATAGATGATGTGCCCGGGGCAAATGTGATGGTATCTCCAAATGCTTGCAAGCCCCCATCGGGCATTAATTGTGCAAAGTCCAAGCCGTTGATTGCTGTGCCTTGATCAAAATTGAGAATGACGGAATACGTGCTATCAACGGGCACATCTTCCGGCCTCGTGAATGTCCAGTCCAACGTTCCACACCCTTCAAACAAAAGCGATTCATCGTCTTCGCCCAAATCAATGGAAGCGACTACTTCGACAGGGACGTTGGAAACAAAAGAACCTTGCTCTAGGATGACCACTGATTCTAAACCCGCATCCGAGCCATCGGCAATGGCCAATTTGATGTGGTATGTTTCTCCGCATTGAACCGGATGACCTGCATGAAAAACCGAGGTATAGCCATTGATACAAATGCCATCATATGGCAAATTTGAAACGAAGTATTCCGCGTTCAAATTGCTGTTGACAGATGAAACGGTAATGGGCAGGTTGGGATCTGAATTTGGAACGCCTGCGATATTAATCGCTCCATTCGGAAAGTTTGCAGGGCTTTCAAAAGGCCCAACGATGTCCGGACCGCTCAAGAAGAAACCGAATACATCATTGTACGGGGTGTTTACCCACGTTTCATACTCATCAGACCCGAAAATGTAATCGAAGCCAATTGAGTCCCCTGTGACGATGAAATCGAACTCCAAAATACTCACGTCCAAAACATTATCCACAACAAAGTTTTCTCCAATCAAGCCGGGAACTTGGTTGGCCAGCATGAGCAACGAAGAGTCTGTAACCGTCTCTCCCAAACAATCATCGCAAGTAGAAGACGAGCAACCGATTCCCCGGGCATGCTCCGTACTCATGACCAATCCTTCGTTAAAAGAGTAATCAGAATCTGCTCCATTGATCAGTTTTCCAAGTTGATCCAGCCCACCTGTGTAGCTGACATTGAAAGCTGCAACCCCCTCTCCTAATAACACATCATTGACATACTCTTCTGGTGTCAATCCATTTTGGACATCCAGCTGAGCATGCATTTGATTCGAAAAAATCACGAGCAGCACAACGCTAAGCATCACGCGAATGGCACTGCAAAATTGATTGGTGTGGAAGTGGATGTTCATTTTATTGGTTTTTCTCGTCCGTCTGTTATTTTTAGTCCGCTAGGAGTCTCAGTTCTGTTCGGCGGTTCGCTTGATGTTGATCTTCATTACAAGGAATGCATTGGCGCACGTTCAAAGGGGCGCATCCGCAAGTCTTCACATCAGAGCATCCATTCAGCAATTGTGACTCTCCATATCCCTTGGCCACAATTCTTCTCTTTGATATCCCTTTATTGATGATATAATTGACGCATTTCTCCGCTCGTGCTTGGGATAGCTGCAAATTGTAAGCCTCATCATTTCTGCAATCCGTATGTGAACTCAGTTCGACTCTGATTTCAGGTTTATCCTTCATATACGCAACCAGCTTATCCAACTCCTTTTTGCTTTCGTTTCGAAGGGCTGCACTGCCCAAATCATAGAGGATATTGGCCAGGTCGATACGTTCAAGGATTTCATTCCAAGGCGCTAATTGGAGGGTGTCGCAGATTGAAATCAGGCATCCCGGAGGAGGCGGCGCGAACTCATGCGACAAATCTTCATAATTGATCAATGTTGCTGTCATCGAAACAAAATCTTCTGCTTGCGACGCCGCACTCCATTGGAATTGCCCGTTTTCATCCGTTACAAATTGCGATGTTTCGCCGTCGGCATTTCGGAATTTGAGCAGCGCACTTGCGGCGGGACGCCGCTCTTCATCCAAGATCACAATCGAATTTTCTTTCGACGCGAAGCTCATATCAAGGGTCACTTCGAGCTGTTCCTGATCGAGCAATAAGCGCTTCGACGGTGGAGAGTTCATGCCTTTAAAGGGCTGCAGCGTCAAGTCATAATCGCGCCCTAACCATCCATAAATACTGCATTCCCCGTTCACGTCTGACGTCAGGCTTCGGGTCAAGCCGCTATTGACTTCCTTCAATAGCATCTTTGCCTCAGCGATAGATGATCCATCGCAGGCCATAACTGAAACCATAATCTGACCTACCGTTGGAGAGCCTTCCACGCGATAAATCGCATCATTCCCACCAGACCGATTTGAACTCAGCCAGCCTTCTCCGATTGCCTCGTCAAAGTTGAAAGCAAAATCATCCGCTTGTCCATTGATGGGAAACCCCAAACGCTCAATTTGATCGGAGCCTATGGGATGGACAAAAACGTCCAAGCCCCCTGCCCCAGGCCAACCATCGGACGCGAAGTACAAATTTCCCGCGGCACTGACCATCGGAAAAAGCTCATTCCCTGAAGAATTAACTTCCGGACCTAAGTTTTCTGGTTTGGACCAATCGTCATCCTCCCAGCGTGAAGAATACAAATCCATGCCCCCAAAACCACCGGGGATGTCTGAAGCAAAAATAATGTCTTCATTCTCGTCAAATGTGGCGTGACCGCAGGAATACTCAGGAGAGTTCCAAGGAAACGGATTGGCCGGTTCCCAGCCTTCTTCTCGTTGCCAGAAAAACTCCAATTGAAGCCGTGACAATCCGTGTTCTACGGTGGTATCCAATTGGGGTTGGTTGCGGGTTAAAACCGCAAAATTTTGATCCTGATCAAAGGCAACCGGACCATCGTGTGTCCGTTCAAGGCCCAACTCCAAGAATAAGTCTTCACCACGCAACTGCTCCAGCAATGATATCTTGGGTTCTGGATCGTTTGCATTTTCAATATGCTTCAACTCGGTGAAATAACGTCCGGTCCAACCATCCTTTAATGGTGCAGCTCCTCCACCTACTGCCGATGAAATGAATACAAGCCCTTCACCGAAAGGAGTACAAGCGAATTCGGCGCCATTGGCATTCGGCCTCCACCTTTTTATACTGAAATCCAATGTATCCTTGGTCAAAGCCCGAATGCTTTCAAACTCGACAGAAAGAGCGCTGACCTCTTTGTTTTCCGGGAATCGGACCGCAGCAAGACCCAAGAATTTGAGTGTTTCTTGCACAGAACTTAACCGTATCATCAACATCATGTGCGTTCTCAAATCGTCTTGAGATGCAGCATCCATTTCAACGATTCGTTTGCTCCAAAAAAGAGCAGACTCAAAGTCCCCAAATTTCTTCGCACAAAAAACAGCCTTCCGCGCAAGACGCAATTGCTCAGAGCTCTGGTGAACGGCCTCTGAAGCCATATGGCTCCACAGATTCAATGCTTTTGAATACTGGGCCGACTCTGTCCATTCTTGTGCCCATTTCTCTTGATCAAATTGCGCTTGAACCAAACTGCAAACACCCATTAGAACGATGACGATTAACTGTTTCATGGTCAAAAGTATCGGGGGCTTTGGTAGGCGACTGAGCGTTTTCCATAATCCCATGCTAAGCCAATTTCATGCGAGCCAAAACTGCGGGTCATCAGACCGTTGGTTGGAAAATCAACAGCATAATGAAACCTCCAACCCTCTTTGAATCGGTAAGAAGTTTGCACCCCTACCCCTTCCCCATATCGTGCCATGGCTCCCAAAGAGAGCACTTCAAACAACCATAACTCGATATTCACGTCAACCACACCAGGCGCATCAGCGAGCCATTTTACCAAGGAAACAGCACGAACGTCAACGAAGTCATTCAACGGATGGATGTATCCCGCTGTCGCATACAAATGCCGATTTCGGCGGCCAATCGGCTCTGCATTCCCTAAATCTTGCTCCAGCAAATGAGGTGCAGAGAAACCAAGAAACCAAGACGAAGCATGCATGATAACCCCAGCTCCGGTTGAAAAGCCTACTGCATTGTAAGGGGCTGCAAGGAGCATGTCATTCGCATCTCGCGCCATTAACGATTGAAAATCATAACCTGCCGATTGAAGACCGAACGAAAGCCCTGTGGATAAATAAATGCCATTGCCAAGCTCAGGGGAATGGTAGGCCACGTGCCCCATAAACTCTCGCTGAGAACGCGTTCCGCTCGCATCATTAAGGGCTGTCAACCCAATCCCTAATCGGTTGCGGAATAAAGGCGCATGCGCCGAAATGAATTGCGTTCGTGGCGCCCCTTCCCAACCGGTCCATTGCATCCGCACGATAGACGTGGAACGCAGCGTGCCATCCAAGCCTGCATGTGCCGAATTGAATTGCAATGGATTGCGCAAATAAAGCGACACCTGAGCGTCTTGCTGGCCCCAAACTTCTCCGCCAATGGCCAAAACCAATATGCAAAAAATGATCCTCATCGCGCTTCATTTTGAATTTCAATGAATCCTCGGAATACTTCCGGATTCGTTGGCTGAGTTTCAATCAAAAAATAATAAGTGGCTGAAGGCAAAGGCTCTCCAGAACCATTGGCCTCCCAAGTGCCTTGCCAGTCATTTTGATATGGACTGGCCTCGTAGACCAGTGTTCCCCAGCGATTGAACACTCGAATCCGATGCTGAGGATAGAGATACAAATCGTCAAGAAAGAGGGCATCATTCAACCCGTCGTTATTGGGGGTGATAATTTGATTCACTCCCACCGGAATCTCATCGAAACATTCCAATTCGAAAATGGCACTTGAGACACAGCCGTATGCATCGGTCACAGTGATTTCATGCAATCCAGCCCCCACTCCCCAGAGCAATTGATCCGATGAATTGTCCCACTGATACACATATTCTTCCATTCCTCCATTGGCCTGAACTTCGATAAAGCCATTGGCCTCACCGCACAAAGAAGGACCCGAATCGATCAGTTCAATCTCAAGGGGAAGCCTTTCGAACATTTCAACGGTTGCTGAATCTTGGCAATTGCTCTCATTCGTGACCACCACGCTATACGTTCCTGCAGCCACATTATTAGCAATTGGCCCGGCGCTGATCGGAGGAAACCAATCGTAAAGAAGGTCACCTCCACCTTCCGCATCGACAAGGATGGTGCCATTTTCATCACCAAAACAAGCCAGCGAATCCAATGAAACATTCAAGAAATCGATCGGAGCAGCGTCTTGCACCACCAATTCAATGGACGCGAAACATCCTGTGACGTCATCAATAAAGTCCATGGTATATGTTCCTGAGGCATCGACCTGTGCCGTTGAACCCATCGGATCGACGTTGCCTGGTCCAGTCCATGAAAAACTACCCGGACCCAACGCGGAAAACCCTTCGATGGTAGCGATTCCGGTTTGGCAATCTACCCCCCCGTTGGGACCAACGTTTGATGACAATTGAGGAGTCGGATTGATAATCACCTCAAATGAGGTTTGTTGTTCGGGGCAATTCAGTAAACCGGATTCAATGTCGATGGTCGCTTGGATTGGCGAGTCACCATCATTGGACGCGACCCAGTCTGGCAGATTACCGGTTCCCGCAGCTCCCAATCCAATCTCAGAATTGGAATTGGTCCAGGAGTAGCTCACCGAGTCTATGATCAAGGTATAATCCGGCACAGAGACCTGATCACCGTCGCAAAAGACCACATCAGGCAAGAGCGGGAGAACAAAATTGGGCAACACTGTTACACCACCGAAAAATGTGTCAGCCGCGCAATAAGATCCTGTTGTTGTGATCACGTAAACCAATGAATCCGCATTCAAGCCTGCATTGACCAGGGTATCCGTAATGATCGCACCTTGGCCCGTTGTGTAACCACTCAAATCCGTTCCTCCGGATGGCTCCCATTGCCCTGTAGCTTCCGGGACTGTGGTCGAAATAACCCAATTCACGGGAACACCCGAGCAAACAGGACTGGCAAGTCCTGACACATTCAATATGGGCTGAGGCTCCACAATTGCAGTA
>DLQB01000006.1 GCA_002477505.1 Flavobacteriales bacterium UBA7443 | reverse complement strand
ATTTTCAAAGCGGACTTGAGAAGTTCGGTGAATACCCAGCGGCAGCAATTGCAGATTGAATACGTCAAAAGCCTTGTTTCGGCACTCGATCCGAAAGCGAAATATGATGTGATTACACAGTCCATGGTATTGTCAACATTGAAGCGAATTCAGCGCGATCAGCGAAACGCTTCGTCGCCGAACGCACTGACCCGAGCGCACCGAGATCACATCACCTTCCTCATTCAAAAGGCCTTGGAAGCGTGATGCCATTCGGTTGAAAAACTGTGGAGAACTGAGGGAGGAAACGGTCACGTACTGTTTCCTCCTTTTGCTTTGGCTCTTATCTTCAGCACATGTTTCGCCCTTCCCACAGTTCCGGATTTTCATGACGCAACATGATCGACAGTTCAAGGTGATGGGAGGAACGTTGGAGCACGACGTTTGCTCCTATATCGCATCCATGCTTCAAGAACAAACACTCGAAGTACATGTAGGCTGCGATAGCCAAAATTACAAGCGCCACACGGTCTATGTTACTACTGTCGTTTTCCGATATCCCGGAAACGGTGCACATGTCATATACCGCAAAGAAAAAGTGCAGAAAATCAATGATTTATGGACTAAGCTGTGGGGAGAAACTGAACGGTCAGTGGCACTGGCAACGTTGATTCTTGAAGAGTGCGGGCTGCGAGTGAAACAAATTGACCTCGATTATAACTCTGACCCAAGCTACCCTTCTCAGAAATTGATTTCGGCCTCTTCAGGTTACATTGCCTCACTTGGCTTTGAGGCCAAAGCCAAGCCCAGTCTACTCATGGCAGCTTGGGCAGCTAACGTTCTCTGTCATTGACTCTTTCGTGCATTCCCTGCTGCTTTCGCAGGTGCCGGAAAAATCTCATTCAAGATCTCTTCACGGTGGCTAAAAATGCCATGGACCTTCTTGTGTATTGGTGCTCCAAAAAGCTCCCCTACAAATCCTCCCGGAAGTCCATAGTGCAAAACATCTTCCATTAAAACGCCACCGTCAGATTCGGTGAATCGGTGTAAGTGATGCCAGAATCGATAAGGCCCAAAACGCTGTTCATCAATGAAGTAAGACCCCGGAACCGCTTGAGTAATCTCCGTCACCCAATTCATAGGAATGCCCAAAAATGGTCGAATTCGGTACGAAATAATTTGCCCGGTGAAGGTAGGCTCGTCTGCACCGGTAAGAATTTCGAAGGACATGTCCTCGGGTGTAATACGATCCAAATTTGCAGGAACACTGAAAAAATCCCACGCCTCCTGCAATGTAATTGGAAGCCATTGCTTGCTTTCTAAACGGTGCATTTTCATACCTAAGAAACGACTCCACGGCGCGGATTGTTCAGTTCAAATTGCGTAAAAAAAATGAAGCATCCGCCGTTGCAGATGCTTCACTACGATTCACAACTAGGTCCTCCAAGGACGTAACCGTCCCATGACCTGTACTCAAATATAAATCATTTAAACGCTAAATACAATATTTTGTAGCTTTATTATATCAATACGGCTATCATTATTAGGCCGTAAAATTCAGAGCTTCACAGCACCCTAAAAACACAAAGTCAGGGTCTACCTTTGCACTATGTCCTCCAAGGCTCATTTCCTTCCATTGTTGATCTGTATCAACGTGATTGCACATGTCTTGATTCCAAGTACTAAGTGTTCAGCTCAATCACTGGCTGAGCAGTGGTCCTTGCGCGTTCAACAGCGGTCTGAATTGCCGGATTTTCGCGCATTTGAACGTGCCAACCCAGATTGGAAAGTACAGGAATCGAAACCAGCCCTGAAAGCGGCTGTTCCGGCATTGGATCCACTCGAGACGGCATTGCTGCCGTGGGGAGGGAACAAAGAGGCCATTGACCAGACCATGCAAGTTTTATTTGAGGACAATTACCACCGTGCTCAAATTATTGGAGTTCTGCATGGTCGGTATGGCGGATTCATCACAAGCGAATTACTGGCTGCCTCTTTGCCCAGTTCTTTTCAATGGGTTGCTGGATTGACCTCAGTATTCAATGCCGCACATGAGGAAAATGATCATGCTGGCATTTGGGGATTGAATAGCGCGATGGGCCAAACCTATGGGCTGCTTCAAGCAAACGGCATCGACCAGCGAAAACTCGTGGTAGAATCGACTCGAGCATTCGTTCGTGAATTGGAACGCCTGCAGCGCAGATTTCCCGACGATCCGCACCGCGTGCTTGTCGCCTATTGGAAAGGAATGGCATATGCCACGCGATGGACTGGGGCACCGGGTTACGACAAAAGCCTTGATGAGCAGTTGGTTCTGTTGAAAGTCTTGAGCCGCTTCATGGTCAACATTGAGCGTCCCTCGTTTGATTTGGATTGGGTTGAACAAGCCCAGACGTGGCAACCTCTTGCCTGCGAAGGCGAAGGCATCAATCGCAGCCAACTCATCGCTGATGGTGTCATCGATTCACAGACGCTATCCGCGCTTCTGCCTTGGTGGACTTCTGATTTTTTGTCTTGCGCTGACGCCCAAAAGTATGGGACAAGTATTCCTCGCCTCGTTGCAGAGCAAGTCGATGCAAATCCCGAACCGGCGAAAACAGCCACCTCAAATGGCAAAACAGAAAATGCAGAACCGAACGATCCAACAGTTGCTGTCATTGAAGAATCTGCAACGATTGAAGGGGTGCGTTGCATTCTACATACTGTGAAAAAAGGAGATACACTTTGGAATATCGCTCAACGCTATCCCGGCACAACGCCAGAGGATTTGGCAGAAATAAATGAAATCTCTGATTACATTCGCATCGGCCAAACCCTCTGTGTGCCGGATACAAAATGAAACCCAACAAGCAGCCGGTCTCTCACTCCATCGCTTTTCTAGCGGCTGTATTCTTGGCCTTATCTCTCTTCCTCTCTCGCCCCGCCTCTTTTGAGACCCTCATCTGGAAATTCCCTCGTTGGGTCGACCTTCTGGAAGAAGACTCCGCGGTCACCGTCGAAGAAATCAAAACATTGCTGAACAACTACCAGCAATTCGCTCTTCAAGAAGAAAAGGATACACTGGAAACGGCTGCAGGAGTTGCATCCGCAATGGAAGCAGACACTTCGCATGCCGACACTGTAATGCCCGTTAAGGTCATTTCAGTGGAAGGCGAATCGTATGATCGTGAAGATGCCGCCAATGTCTTACATCCCGATCTGTTGCTGCAAGGAAACGAACGCGCGTTTGAGCGCTTAGCTTCGTTCTTTTCCAAACTTAACGCACCGGTGCGCTCTCCGAGCTTGCATGTCTTTCACTTTGGAGACTCGCAAATTGAAGGCGATCGTATCACGGGTGTACTTCGTTCAAAATGGCAGGAAACGTGGGGCGGTTCAGGACCTGGGTTTCTCGCGCCGGCCCAACCCATTCCTTCCCCTTCCATGAAACAGGAATGGTCCAGCGATTGGAAACGATACACCCGCTTTGGCAAAGTCGACAGCACCATTGAACACAACCGATATGGAATGTTCGCCGCCTTTGCACAGCACGATAACAGCAAGGGTGAAATTTCGCCTTGGATACGATTCACACCTCAGCCGAGAAGCTCTAAACGCAATCAAATCTATGACCAAATCCACCTGGTTCTGGGCCGGACTGATACAGCGTCATCGGTGACGCTGGAATTGAATAACGACACGCTAAAATCATTTCAACTGAAGGTTGACTCCCTGCACTCAACACTCGTCATCCCCATTCCGCAAGACTCTGGGGCAGTGCGGTCTTTCGAGACATTGAAAATCAGTTTTGAAGGAAGCTCTCCCGAATTTCACGCCGTTGGGCTTTGGTCTCAATCCGGAATTGTCGTCCACAATGCTGCCATGCGAGGTAGTTCTGGCACCTTGTTTCGGCAATTGAACCGCGCACAATTGACCGCTCAGCTTAGATCTGTTCGCACCGAAATGATCATGCTCCAATACGGAGGAAATGCGGTTCCCTACCTCAAGGATACCGCCTCAATCCGAAGGTTTGGCGGTTGGTTTGCTTCGCAAATCCGATTGTTTCAGGCGATTCTTCCGGAGGTGCCTATCCTTGTGATTGGTCCTTCTGACATGTGCGAGAAAAGCGGAACGCGCATGCAGACGTATCCCATGCTACCATTTGTTCGAGACGTCATAAAATCAATCACCATGCAGGAGAATGCCCTTTATTGGGATGTTTTCGAAGTCATGGGTGGCTCTGGTTCTATGGCCGCTTGGGTTGAATCATCTCCTCCACTCGCCAGTCCGGACCACGTGCACTTCACCGCCCAAGGGGCCCGAGAAATTGCCAACCTTTTCAATAAAAGCCTCCAAACCGAATGGGCACTTTGGCAGGCCTGGCAGGCAGATTTGACCTTATCCGATGCGTTATGATGAGGTACAAGCGCATCATCATCAGCTGCACCTTTGCAGCCGCCGCTGTGTCTGCCGTATTTGGCCAATCCGTTCCACAACCCCGCATTCACACAGCCCCTGAAGTCGCCGCTGAAATCCCAATCAACAGCGACTCCTTCAGCCGGCTATGGGCAACAATGGATTCTATGCATCAGGGGCAACCCGGAAAGCTATCCATCCTGTACATCGGTGGATCCCATGTCCAAGCGGGATGGATCGGGCATTTTATGCGTGATCAAATGACTCTACTGAGCCCAAGCGCTGCATGGAGCAGAGGGTTAATGCTTCCGTATCGGCTCGCCAAAACCAACACCCCCACTCACTTTCGTACGGAAATGACAGGGAATTGGACTGGACTCAGATGCCCCCAATCAATTTGGAAAACGAGCAGTCAAGGCAGGTTCAACGGCACAGGAATTCAATCACGGACAGCATCGAGTCTAGCATCGATTCAGCATGTGGCATATTTGCCTGACTCCACGCAATTCAATTCGAATGCAATTGAAGTCTGGACCAACGCACGAGCGAATGAGTTTGCGATTGATGCAGGTGACGTAGGAATGAAGATGACACCTTTGGAAGACGACATGGGGTGGCGCGTTGCTTTGGATGCCCCGATCGACACCCTTCGATTGACTTTCCACTCTTCTTTGGATCGATCCGATCCGATTGCATACGAAGGCCTCTACGCAACGCAACGGGGAGATTTCCCTCGCCTCGTCTTCAACGAATGGGGCCACAATGGACTTCACATAGCTGACGTAAACACTTGCCCTGACTTCGCACTCTTGGTTGAACGAATGAACCCCGATCTCATAATCCTAGGAATTGGATTGAATGATGCGATGAATGAAGGTGGGTTTAAGATTCAGAGCTTTGCCGCGGAATATTCAAAGGCGATAGCGAGCATTCAAGAAATATCACCTCAAGCCGCCCTACTGCTTCTGAGCAATACACCAGTGCACCAGCCATCTAAAATTGCACAGGAACAATCTGCACGAATCCAATCTTTTCTGCAGTCGTACGCCGCTGCAGGTGATTTTGGGTTTTTTGATTTGGGCATGGCCCTTGGAGGCCATGAAAACACGGCAACTTTGTTGGCTAATGACTGGCTTCAGTCTGACGGAATTCATTACACACGTGAGGGATATGGTCAAATTGCACGCCTGCTGTATGGGGCAATATTCCAAGCGTATCAATGCGATTTTCATTCCCGTAAATCGAATGAACCATGAGTGCCTTTGACCTCAGTCCAAGCCAATCGTTCACCTTTCTGTCCCCCGAATTTTGGGGGTTTATGGCTTTTGTATTGGTTGGAATTTGGGCCAGTGAACACAAGCTCCGGGTTCGGAATGCCTTCCTCTTTTTCGTCAGCCTTTTGTTCTATTGGAAAACCAACGGCTGGTTCGTGGGATTGTTGGTGTTGTCCACAACCATTGATTGGGGAATTGGATGGCAAATTCATCGGTCCGAAGGTGTTAGAAGGAAGCAATGGTTAGCGGCCAGTATAATAGCCAACTTGGGGATGCTCTGCTTTTTCAAGTATGCATACTTCTTTGCCGATGCGCTGAATCCGCTGCTCGGCACGCATTGGAATCCTCACCTTGCGCTCGGTCAATGGGCCAACGCACATTTGGGAACCACTTTTCGCGTGGATCAAATTTTGCTACCTGTCGGCATTTCATTTTACACTTTCCAAACATTATCCTACAGCATTGATGTGTACCGGAGGCAAATTGCCCCCTGTTCAAGCCTATTGGATTTCGGATTCTTTGTGAGCTTTTTCCCTCAACTTGTGGCAGGTCCGATTGTCCGGGCCAAGGATTTTGTCCCGCAACTTCATCAGCCATATTCCCTGACAACGAGTGAGTTTGGAATGGCTCTATTTTGGATCATCAATGGATTGATTAAGAAGATCTGGCTGGCGGATTACTTGGCCGTCAATTTGGTGGATCGTGTTTTTGCCAACCCCGGCAGTTTCAGTGGATTCGAAAACATTCTAGGGCTTTACGCTTATAGCCTGCAGGTGTATGCGGATTTCAGTGGATACACGGACATGGCGATTGGCATTGCCTTGTTGATGGGATTCCGCTTGCCTTTGAATTTCAAATCTCCCTACAAAGCACGCAGCGTGGGCGAGTTCTGGCAGCGCTGGCACATCAGCCTGTCGAGCTGGCTAAAAGATTACCTGTACATACCCATGGGAGGAAACCGAACGGCGAGCAGTTTCACTTACGTGTGTTTGGGCTTCCTTCTGCTCTTTTTGCTTCTGCTGCTTCCGAGTACGGGTGCGCGGCTCATTGCAATGGGGTGCATTCTTCTCATCGTTGCCACTTTGCTTGCATTCCCAAGCCAACGCAATCGATTCAGCACCAACATTAATTTAATGGTGACCATGTTACTCGGTGGATTGTGGCATGGAGCCAGTTGGAACTTTGTGCTTTGGGGAGCCTTGAATGGCATCGGCTTGGTTGTTTACAAGGGATGGCGCCGCATCAGTCCATGGGAAAATCGAAACCATTGGTGGAAGCATGCCATTGGCATACTATTAACCTTCCACTTCATCTCTGCCACCCGAATTTGGTTTCGCTCAGGAAGTCAAGTGACATGGGAAACTTTGAGCCAACCCCATCAAATTTGGAACGAATGGTTTACGGCAAACACCATGCTCACGCAGATTACCCAGCGCTTTTGGCAGAGTCCGTTTGCCGAGATTATAGAAGCAAATCGCTACGTTCTTCTCATCATGGCAGCGGGTATGGCGATTCACCTGACGCCTGAAAGGTGGAAAATGAACTACCGAAAAGTCTTTTCTGAATCTCCGCTGGTCGTGCAATTTGGAACGACCTTGGCTGCGATTGGTCTGGCCTATCTTGGAATGAGCTCAGGACTGCAGCCCTTCATTTACTTCCAATTCTAAACGCCGGCGACAATGATTACTCAACAACCTCTACTTCCTGGTATGCACTGCAGTTACTGCTCGCATGTGCGCAAGAAGTCATAATAACAGCTATTGAAAGCATGCCCATCGCAAAAATGAGAACTTGTTGGATGCGTACGTGGTTTATTTTGTCTGAGAACATAGCGAAGAGATTTCATCCCATAAACGAGATCAGGCCGAAATTAGTACATCTTTTTGACTTTCGCGATAAAAAACGAATGAGATCATGACCTCACCCACCCCATCTGCACCTCAAAATTCGCTCCGCATCCTTTTCGGAATCATGGTAGTGCTACAGTTCACCCTTCTTGTGGACTTCATCATTGAGCCCAAAGAGACGAGTGCGCTGAAGGCATTATTTCACTTCATCCAAGAGCAGCGCAGCGTACTGCTGTTGGCACAACTGTTCGGTTGTGCCATTCTTTTTGTCGATGCAATTGTACGCTTTGACCACCTCAAACATCGCTGGCTTTATTGCATCGGAATTGGACTCCTTGTTTGCCACTGGATGTTTCAAATGTTCGTCCACTTCCTATCCAGCTCCTACCTGGTTTGATTTTCTTTAATCCTGTTGATATTGATAATCGGAATCATCCAATCGTCCGGGCATGGAACGAAACAGTTCAAAACGTTGCTGAATGAAGCGAATGAACTCATATTGGCTCCATTCCTGCAATAGCTCGTCCCCCGGATCACTAAACGCGATGAAATCATCGAACTCGTCGGGTTCCAGTAAAATAATTTCATAGTTCACGTACTTGACAAAGAGTTCCCGCAGCAACGCGTGTCGGCGATCACGGTTTTCAAATTGGGCCACTAGACGCTTGCTCTTCTCCTCCCGATTTAGCATCTGATAGAGAAATGTAATGGGACTGCTCAAGGCATCGACAGACGTCAGTCTGAAATCCTCTTCATTGTATCCCAGGGTCTCGATGTCGCGCAAGATTTCACGCAATTCACGCGGAGCCACTACTTCTGCCGTGCCGACTTCAACCGACAATCGATGCAATCGCACTTCCCATTCCCATTGTTTCCCTTGGACTGGCGCAACACGCTCGCGTGTATGAAAACCGATGGCACCGAATGCAATCGTATCACCCGGGCACACCGCGAGCAGAAATTGGCCCCTCTGATCTACAAATTGCCCTCCTCCGTCAATGCCCCGATTGACCACCATTGCCGCAGGTATCATCCTTCCTGATTCATCTACGACCGAACCCGAAATAAACATCAGGCTGTCACAACGGTCGCTCAACCCGTTTTGACCGGAAGCCGAACCGACGACCCAAACCGACAAAACCCAACACGACGTTCGTAAAAAAGAGACCAACATACCTGCAAGATAGGACGCTTCGGTTGTTAACTTGGGCTCATGGCCGACCAATTGTCCCCGTCAAATCGTTCCAAAGATGCCGCGCAAAAAGCAGCCAAAGGCCGCATTTCGAATGCGCGAAGTCTGAACAGGGACCCGATGGAATGGGCCCATGAGATCCATCAAGGAAACCGCACAGCACTGAGTCAGGCTATCACCTTAACAGAAAGTGCCAACCCGCCAGATCAATTGATGTTGGATCATTTGCTCCAAGCCATTGCATCATTTAGCGCCAAAGAGAAATCGATCCGGATTGGAATCACGGGCGTTCCGGGTGTGGGTAAAAGCACGTTCATCGAGTCCTACGGGCAGCGATTGATTGACCAAGGACATCGAGTTGCAGTGCTTGCTGTTGATCCCAGCAGCGGCATCAGCAAAGGAAGCCTATTGGGCGATAAAACGCGCATGGAATTGCTTGCAAAGGAATCGAATGCCTACATCCGACCAAGTCCAACTTCGAGCGCATTGGGCGGAATTACCCGTGGCACTCATGAAGCCATTTTACTGTGCGAAGCGGCTGGTTTTGATCGCATTTTGATAGAGACTGTTGGTGTTGGACAGTCTGAAGTTGCCGTGCGGGAATGTTCCGATGCCTTCATTTTATTGATGCTACCCGGAGGTGGAGATGAGTTGCAAGGAATCAAGCGAGGCATTATGGAAATGGCCGATGTCCTTCTCATCAACAAATCCGATGGCAAAGGGATCGCGTTGGCGAGAGAAACTGCCGCGCAATACATGCAAGCCCTTCACCTGCTTCCACCCAACCCAGCTGGACATACCGTGTCTGTTCAATTGATTAGTGCACTTGAGAATCAAGGGATTTTGGAATTTGATGAGCATCTTCAAGCATTGGTCAAAAACTGGAAGTCCAA
>DLQB01000076.1:12124-16729 GCA_002477505.1 Flavobacteriales bacterium UBA7443 | reverse complement strand
CTGGTCAGAACCTGACCGATGGCCAATGCCCAACGTTACGCTCGAGCCTGGACAGCACTTGCTCCTGTGGTGCGATGACGAAATGGATGAAGGCCCATTGCACACCTCATTCACGTTGAATGGTTCTGAAGATGAACTTTACATATTCCAGATGGAAGACGACGCATGGCGCATCACAGATTCCATAGGCTGGACAGACGCTCCCGAAAACAACTCTTTTGGACGAGCCATGGACGGCGACTCGGATTGGATCTGGTTCGAACACCAAAGTGCGAATCCCCCTACGCCCAATGCTTCCAATGGCATGCCGTCGAATAGCGCCCAAGTCAGCGCGAACGGCGCAGCTGAGGCCTGGCGAAACTTTCAATCCCAGCACGCATTCGTATCTGAATTGACCCTGACCTGTCCATACGTTTGCGATTGGAATCTGATCACCATTGACGGAAGAATCTGCCAATCGGGCCATGGTGCATCGGTGGCTTGCAACGACCTGCCAGCGGGATACTACATTTTTCAATACACTGACGCTGAGAACAACCTCTCCGGTTCCCATCGTTTCTTTCATCTGAACCACTGATTTATGAACCTTCACTCATTGCCTGCGAATCTCTTGTTCTTTTTCTGCCTCGCCCTGACGCCCGATCTCGTCGCTCAGGTTGTCTGGACCGAGCCGACCTTTCCATCCGTCGATGATGAAGTAGTGCTGTATTTTAATAGTTCGCTCGGAAACGGAGAGCTGGCGGGCGTTATTCCGGTATACATCCATACCGGTGTAATCACGAGCAACAGCTCGGGACCATCCGATTGGCAGAACGTTCAAACCACTTGGGGCACATCAGACTCCAATGCTTTGATGGATCCAGAAGGAAATGGCGTCCACAGCTTCGACTTCAACGGCCTTTCCATCGCCGATTATTATGGCATCGATGAAGGAGAGGAAATCGAAAGTTTGGCCATGGTATTTCGCAATGCCACCGGCAGCCTTGTCGGGAGGGCCGCGGACAATTCGGACATTTTTTATGCTGTGAGCAACGGTTCGTTCACGGCGTCCCTGATGACACCTGCTTTGGGCTACGCCGTGCTTGAAATCAATGAAACGTTCGAAATTATCGGACAAGCCAGCGAAGCTAGTGAACTAACCATCAAAGTGAATGGCGAGGTTGTCGCCAGCAATTCGGGAAGCACCATAAACCATACGTTCAGCGCACAATCGGGAGGTCAATACGCAGTGGAATTGCAAGCGGACAATGGAACCCTGATTGCAAGCGATTCGGCAAGCCTTGCTGTTCTTCCCGACACCCCAACGACCGCATGGCCTACTGGCAATGGCCTCGACGGAATTGAATACTTGAGCGAATCATCCGTCAAACTCCAATTGCATGCGCCCGGCAAGTCATTTGTTTTCGCCGTTGGAGACTTCAGCAACTGGGAACTGAATTATGATTATTTGATGACGCAAAGCCCCGACGGAAACAAACATTGGATTGAAATCAATGGCCTAACGCCCGGTGAAGAATATCGTTTTCACTATCACGTGATGCCAGATGACATGCGCATCGCTGACCCCTATTCTGAAAAAATCTTGGACCCGTGGAACGATGGTTGGATTTCCGAGTCCACGTATCCAGACTTATTGGAATTCCCTAACATGCAGACTGAAAACACGCCTGTCTCAGTCCTGCAAACAGGAATGCCTTCTTTCAATTGGTCCGACGAAAACTTCAACCGGCCCGAAAGGGAGTCACTGGTCATTTATGAATTGCTCGTTCGAGATTTTACAGAAGAACGAAATTTTCAAAGCATTCTGGATACGTTGGACTACTTGGATCGATTGGGAATCAATGCCATTGAATTCATGCCCGTAAACGAGTTCAACGGCAATGACAGCTGGGGCTACAACCCAACATTCTTCTTTGCCCTCGACAAAGCATATGGCACCAATGATGCATTTAAAACGCTCATCAATGAGTGCCACAATCGCGGCATCGCTGTTCTATTGGACATTGTTCTCAATCACGCGGATTTCCCTCACCCCTTTCTGAAGTTGTACTGGGATGCTGAAAATTTTCAGCCCGCGGAAGACAACCCGTGGTTCAACACTGTCGCTCCCAATCCTGAGGCGTGGTTTTTTGATTGGAACCACGACAGTCCAGCGACGAAGCAGCACATGAAACGAATTCTTCGGCATTGGGTAGAAGAATTCCATGTGGATGGGTACCGATTGGATTTCTCAAAGGGAATGACGCAAACCCCCGGGAATGGGAATGCGTATGATCAAAACCGCATCAACCTCCTGAATGAATACGCGAACGAGGTCTGGGAGGACAATCCAGATCTTTATATGGTCCTCGAGCACTGGACCGAACTTTCAGAGCAGCAAGCGCTGGTCGAAGACGGTTTCATGGTCTGGTCAAACGCCACCTACGACTACAATGAAGCGGCAATGGGCTATCCCTCCAACCTCAGCTGGGCGAGCTACCAGAACCAAGGCATGAATCAACCCGCATCAGTCTCCTATCCCGAGAGCCATGATGAGGAACGTTTGATGTACAAGTGCTTGGAATTTGGCAACAGCTCCGGGTCGTATCAAGTCAACAATCTGAACACGGCACTTCAACGAATGGAAGCCATTCAATGCTTTCATATTTTACTTCCTGGTCCCAAATTAATCTGGCAGTTTGAAGAGTTGGGTTATGACTACTCCATCAACACCTGCAGCGATGGTGTGAGCATCAGTGAAAACTGCCGAACGGAAGCGAAACCTGTTCGGTGGGATTACAGAGACAATCCAAATCGATACCGAATCCACGAGGTCATCTCAGGTTTAAATGCCTTGAAACTCGGGCACCCCGAGACATTCAATACCACCAATTACAATTGGGATGTCAGTGGATATGGAAAACGATTGCACCTGAATGGCCCGATGAATGCGGTTGTCGTGGCCAATTTCAAAGTTGACGGCATTCAGATGATTCCCGGCTTTCAGCACACTGGACAATGGTGGGACTATTTCTCCGGTGAGTCAATCGAAGTAACGGACATCAACGCATTCTTGGCATTCGAACCCGGTGAATACCATGTATACGTAGACCAAGAATTAAACTTCCCGAACACGACTGGCGCAGCGGAAACCCTCCAGGCCATTGATGAATCGATTGCGTATCCAAATCCCACAGCCAATCAAATGACCTGGAAATTCCCCGTGCCGCTGTCCGACTCTTTTGGTCTTTCGGTTTTCAATCACCTCGGGCAAGCTATTGGCAGCGGTGTCCAATGGCAATTCTCACACGACCGCACTACTATCGAGTTGGATCTCGGAGGGGTACCGACAGGAATCTACCACCTCCAGTTGACAGAAGCCAATCGAATTTTCAAAACCCAGCTTGCTGTGGAGCGGCATCGTTAATAAATCGAACCTACTTCGTGTTGTTTTGACACCTTTTCATGGCCTACTTTGCAAGGCATAATTACTTACCCATGTTCAGACTTCACCTTGTTGCATGCTTGAGCCTATTCCTACTGAATAGCGTCGATGCACAAAAACTATCAGGAACCGTGAGGGACGCCAGCGGTTCTCCACTCCCAGGAGCCTCTGTCGTTGCCGATGGGAACAACGGACAATTTACCGATGCTGACGGCAACTACAGCTTAGATCTCTCTTCTGGAGAGCATCGTGTTGTCTTCTCTTATATCGGGTATGTGGCGCAAACCCAAAGTGTCACGTTGGACGCCGGCGATGTTGTTTTGAACATTTCCCTCGCAGAAGATGCGGTTTTGATCGAAGATGTGGTCGTCGTGGGGTACGGTGTTCAACGCAAAAAAGAAGTCACCGGGAGCATCGTTCAAGTTGATGCGAAGCAAATTACCGGTGTTCAGACCCCTTCTTTCGAAGCGGCATTGCAGGGACAAGCAGCTGGTGTTCAGGTCAGCCAATCGTCTGGTGTTGCTGGCGCACCCTCCCTCATTCGTGTCCGCGGCGTCGCATCTGTTTCTGCGGCGGGAGACCCGCTTTATGTAGTGGATGGAATTCCCATTACCCAGGAATACTTTCTGCGCGGAAACTCAGGTGCCTTGAACAACAACCCGTTGGCAGCAATTAACCCAAACGACATTCAATCCGTCGAAATTCTCAAGGATGCTGCCGCTACAGGAATCTACGGTTCACGCGGCGCAAACGGCGTCATTTTGATCACGACCAAACGGGGCCAAAAAGGAACATCATTCGAATTCAGCACGCGGACCGGCATTGGCACGCCCGCCACCCGTCCCAACATGATGGACACCGAAACGTACTTGACCTTGCGACAGGAGGCCTGGGAAAATGATGGCGGTACGGGATATGTGTGGCTCCCCAACATGACTTCCGCTTCAGACAATGCCGCCACTCGCCAAGAAGCATACCAACGTGCATTGCTCACGAACACAGATTGGGTGGATGAAACCATCGGTGTTGGCGTCAAGAACGCAGTCAATTTCGGTGTTCGGCACGGAGCTGAACGCTATAATTTCTATGCGGGTGTCTCCAAAGACAACAATGAGAGCTATCTCCAAGGAAATTCTTACGACCGGACCAGTGCACGGGTAAACTTTGATTGGAAACCCACG
>DLQB01000076.1:0-12085 GCA_002477505.1 Flavobacteriales bacterium UBA7443 | reverse complement strand
GATGCGGCCTGGTCAGGGGGGTTGGGGGATGCGATGGCCAATGCCCTTCCCTATTACCCTGTCCAATATGCGGAAGATCAAGTGGATGCAAATGGCAACGTCACCAATGAAGCAGGAGAATACTTCTTGTGGTTTGACGAATGGGGCGGAACGAAAAACCCTGTGGCCGTGCGAGAGTTGAAGAAATGGAAGACGACGGAAGATCGTTCCATCAGCAATGCGCAATTGATTTACTCCCCATTGCAAAACCTCAACCTCAAGGTTAGCGGCGGATTTGATTACCTGCACTTAAAGGAAGACGTATTCAACCCGGGAGCGCTGTCCATTAACACTGACCTTGGAAGTGCGAGCCGTTATGCCAATTACGTCTTGAATTGGAACTACAGTGCAACGGCCGATTATCGCCTTGAGCTGGATGACAAACAAGCCGTGAGTTTCTTGCTGGGCACAGAATTTCAGCGAACGGATAATTACGGATACGGATTGTTTTATGGACAGGTTGAAGGACCCATTTTTGAGAGTGATTCGTTGTCTCAAGACGCAGATAGTGTGAATACGCGCATCAACACTCCGTCACAACACAGTTTCCTTTCGTACTTCGGCCGATTCAACTACACATTAAACGATCGCTACTTTTTCCAAGCAACCGCTCGGATCGACGGAAGCTCTCGATTCGGGCGGGAGAGCCGATACGGCTTTTTCCCTTCCGTTTCGGCCGGTTGGGTCGTTTCAGACGAAGCCTGGTTTCAAAGCGAAACGATCAGCTTTCTGAAAGTACGATCAAGCATGGGACTCACGGGAAATGCCGCACTCCCCGATTACGCTCGTTTCGGAACGTATTCGGCGGCGGACAACGGCACCACGTATGCGGGCGATTCCATCTTGTATCCATTGCAACCGGAAAATCCAACCTTGCGATGGGAAACCTCACGCACCGTCGACGCGAGCGTCGAAGTTGGACTTTGGTCTGATCGTGTTACCATGGAATTGGCAGGGTACCACAAATACTCCACGGATGTACTCATGAATGTGAGTACGCCCGCCAGCACCGGTTTTACCAATTTCTGGGACAATGTGGGCACCATCCTCAACCGCGGCGTTGAACTTTCCATCAAATCCCGGAATACGGTGGGGGAAGTAAAGTGGACAACGGACCTAAACGTGGCGCGCAACTACAACGAATTGGTCAACATTGGGGATTACACGCCGGATGCAGTAAGCGGTGGAACCAATGATTCTCGGGTGATCGTCGGTCGGCCCGTAGGCTCTTTCTACCTCGTCGAACACAGCCATGTGGATCCGGAAAGCGGGCTGCCTGTTTACATTGATCTTGAAGGAGAAGAAACGTTTGACTACAACAACGACATCCGAAAGTATGTTGGAGACGGCCTGCCTGAATTCATCGGTGGATTCAACAACACCGTCACCTTCAAAAACTGGGACTTGAGCGCGTTGGCAACCTTTAGTGTCGGTGCCAAGATTTTTGATTCTTCCGCCAAAAGACAATTGGGCGTCGTCACCGGTTGGAACATGCGTACCGAAAAACTCGACCGTTGGCGACAACCAGGTGATGAAGCAACGTACCCACGGTTAACCTTGGATGAAACCACGTACAGCCTTCCTTCAGGTTTTCCTTGGTGGAATACCAGTTTGTTCATCTACGACGCATCTTACTTGCGTTTGCGAAACCTCACCATTGGTTACAACATTCCGCTGGACGCCGCGAGTACCCTGCAAAACTGCCGCATTGCCGTCAATGCCACCAACCTCTTTACCCTGACCAATTTCCCAGGGTTGGACCCAGAAGTAGTGCGGGATTTCGAGAATGCGCAGGATCGCAACATGAGTCCCAACGTGACTTACCTCACACCGCCTCAGGAACGTGCTTTCACCTTGTCTGTATCCACCAATTTTTAATCGAAAATCATGAACATCAAAACTACTCTCCTCTTGATGGCGCTGGGACTGGGACTTGGCTCGTGTGATGGGCTGCTCGAATTTGAGCCCGGCGATGTCATCTTAGCAGAAGACGCGATTCAAAATGCGGATGATTTGCAACGATTACTCGTGAGTAATTATGACGTTTTGGCCAACCTATACGGTGGACGCGTCCAAATCGTGAATGAATTGCGAGGCCCCAATTTCGGCGCTCCTGACAATAGCCTGGATTTCACGGCTGTCTACAACCGTGAAACCACATTCTTTACCGGCATCAACGGAGGCATTTACACTGACTTCTATTACGCCATTTACCGCTCTAATGTCGTCATCGACAATTTCAACATCGTCGATAACCTCGATGAAGGTGATCGAATTCGGCTTGAAGCCGAAGCTCGTTTCATTCGAGCCCTCTGCCATTGGGGTGCCGTGAAAATGTACGCAAAACCATACGGTTACACGCCGAACAATGACCACGCTGGCGTACCTCTTCGGATTGCACCCAGTCAAGATCCACTCCCCCGGGCAACCGTTGGCGAAGTGTATGAGCAAGTCTTAGTTGACTTGGCATTTGCAGCCGACAATCTTCCAGCTGAAAATGGTCCTTACGCAACACGTCTCGCTGCAGAGGCCTACCTCGCCCAGGTGCATTTCTTGATGAGCGACTTCGGTGAAGCCGCGAACTACGCAGCGAGTGTCATCAATTCAGGCGCTTACACGCTGGATGAAGACCTGGATCGATACGAAACTGACATCATCAATCCGGAAACAATTTTCGGTATCATCAGTCAACCCAATGATTTTCGCAGTTCATGGTACCGCGACAATTTACGTTCCGACAATACCGCCAACCCGCAACTGGCATTCAGTGACGACTTTGCATTTTTCATGAGCCTCTCCGGCGCTGCCGATGGAAGGTCTGCATGGTACACCCCCGGTTCTCGGGCACTGATCAATCGGTTCAATGAAAAGGAGTATTTCAACGTGCCCCTTGCCCACTTGACCCTGATGCATTTGATCCGCGCAGAATGCTTGGGCGAATTGAATCAAAATTTGACCACGGCAGTTGCAGACTTGAACACCATTCGAGCACGGGCGTATGGCATCGGAAATAACGAGCTGATGGGAGATGCAACTGCTGCAGAAGTGATTCAAGCTGCGCGGGAAGAATACAGGAAAGAAACCGTCTGTGAAGGCATGTGGGTGGAGCAATTGCTCCGACGGGGTGCCGCGGGAGAGAGCATTACCATCCGTGGTGCTTCATGGGACTGCCCGGGCATGTCCCTGCAGTTTTCCAATAGCGAGACCACGGTGCAAGGTTTTGAACTAAATGAAGAAGGCGGTTGCCTCTAAACGAATAGGAAACAATTCTGATGAAACGAAAACAACACGCAATCAACGTCGCCCTGCCCCTGGTCTTGGCGTCTTTGTTCTTATGGGGTTGCAAACCGACAACCGAAGGAGAGATTGGCGACCCTTTTGACAAGGTTCAAGGCATGATGGGAACCTGGGAGCTGAGCAGCTTCACGCAACAGGATTTGAATAGCCCCGTCAAAGAAACCCGCGATTTAAGCGCATTCTTTATCGACGGCGTTTCCACGCCTATTCAGCTGACATTCCAGGAAGACCGCACCTACAATGTCGCGATTGAAACCGGAAAGAATTACTTCGGAGAAGGCGGAACTTGGGGTTTTGACGATGACCTCTACCCCACTTTTCTGGAACTTTATTCCCCAGCGGACACCTTGTCCTACAACCTTGGTGGAATGGTCCGTGAATTTGATCAAAGCATGCGCATTGAATACCGACGCGAATGTGGCAACGCTGCGACCAACATTTACACTTTTGAATTCAATCGAATCAACGGATGATGAAGACAAGAACAAACACACTTTGTGCCTTGGTGTTAGGGCTAGTGATCGGGACTTCAACCTCGGCTCAAAAAGTATATGTACTCCCTTCTCCAACGGACGCGAATTCTGAAATGACCTTGTTCATTGACATGAATCAAAGCGAAGACGGCATTCAAAACAACGGACTTTCGGGAATTCTTGATGCCTATCCAGATACCGCTGTCTATTTATGGACCTGGGACCCATCCGGTCCCGCAGCTGGAAATGGCGATTGGGACAATTCGGCAAGCCATCAAGAGCTCAACAAAGTTGGGCCCAAGCTGTATTCCATGACCTTTGTGCCCACAGAGTACTATGGCGTAGATGGTCCTCAACTCTTTTCCAGAGGAATTTCGTGCTTGGCCAAGCTAAGAAACGGAATGGAGGCCGAAGGCTTTCCCTTCGAGGCCAAGTCAGAAGACATGCACGTAGACATCATCCCCAAATTGTGCGATGCCCGATTATGCGTATTCCCAGAACTTCGGGAGCCCGACGACTACATAACGATCACCTACGATAACACGAAAGAAACCCTCTACGAAGGACTTCAAGAAATGGGAGAAGACGACTGCTACATCTATCTCCTCGGCAAAGTGGATGCTTTCACAAGCGTGGAACTATCCATCGAAAGTGAAGTCACCCAAAATCCTGACTTAAAACTCCAGTCCTTGGGCGACGGAAGGTTTCGGACCACATTGATTCCGGAGGATTTGTTCGCCCCTTTATTGGCAGAAGATCAAGTCTTGAGTGAAATCTGGTATTACATCGTCCGTGAAGGATTCAGCTATCCACCTGGGCCGCCACCATTCGAAATTATTTCTCTTTTGGATTGCGATTGAACACATCCCGCAAAACGAGTCCCCTATGAATAGCCGACGCACTTCGACAAGCCAAGCGCTCGCGTGGCCATTATGTTTTGTCTTGTCTGCCCTATTCGCTTCATGCGGCTCACTTGAAAAGCAGTCTCCTCTTGCCTCTCAAGAAGCACTCATCATGCCAGTGCACCTCGAACCTGACAGCACCTGGGTCCTATTGGATGACTTTCATGCGTGGACGGGGCTCGTCGATTCAGTCGTTTGGGAAAATGGGACCGAACTGAGGATTCAACAGCATCCGTTGTCTTCTCTCCCTGCAGTCCTCATCACTCAACCGCCCGCAAAAGCATTTGGACATCTGGAACTCTGGTCCACCGACCCATCCAAAGCCGAACCCGTGGCCATTCCAGTTGCTCGTTCGGCCAAGCAGACCGTTCGAATAAGCCTAGCCATTTCCGAATCTATTCAATCGGCAAGCATTATAGGCAGCTTCACCGGTTGGCAGTCCGCCCCCCTTCCGATGGAGCAAGAAGGAGATAGCCTCTTTGTCACCTTAACGCTGGATGAAGGCAATCACCTTTACCAATTTGTAAGCGACGGAAAAGAATTCCCTGATCCGGCCAATCCTAACCAGATGCCCAATGGATTTGGGGGGTTCAATTCCATTTTACAGACCGGAAGTGCATCGGAACCGTTAACGCTCTCAACCGCTTACACCGATCGCTTTGTTTGCAAAACGCTTCCGTTCTCCAGTTACACGGTTTTTTGGAACAACACATGCATCCACACGGGAGAGGCTGATCTCAATGGAAGCTTTGAATTCAATATGCCTACAAGCACCAAAAATGTGGAACGTTCGCATCTTCGCATCTGGGTTGCAAATCAATACAGGATCGGTCAAAACGCGTTAATTCCACTGCAATACGACGCTCCCGTGCGGCAAGGAGAAATGCTCACCCGGCACGATCGACAAGCCATGATCATGTATTTCTTGATGGTCGATCGGTTCAAAAACGGTGATCCTTCCAACGATTGGAAATCAACAGACCCCGCCGTGCATCCCGATGCCAATCACAAAGGCGGAGATTTGCGTGGCATCCAAGATGCCATCGGTTATTTGGACTCCCTTGGCATTAACACCATATGGATTTCTCCCATCACGCCCAATCCCGACGACGCTTGGGGTTTTTGGTCCGACCCGTCGACCGATATCACGAGCAAATTTAGCGGCTACCACGGTTATTGGCCAATTGCCTCAACAGGAATCGACCGCCGATTTGGTTCCATGGGCACGTTTCATTCCTTGGTAGATTCCATCCACGTACAAGGCATGAACATCTTGATCGATTACGTTGCAAACCACGTTCATCAGGAGCATCCGGTCTACCGCGCCCATCCCGATTGGGTCACTAACCTCTACTTGCCCGATGGCAGTCTCAACACCCAGCTTTGGGATTCTCAGCGCTTAACGACTTGGTTCGACACCTTCATGCCCACGTTGGATCTGGAGCGTGAGGAAGTGTATGAAACCATGACCGATAGTGCATTGTGGTGGGTTCAAAACACAAGCATTGATGGTTTCCGACATGATGCCACCAAACACATCCCAGAGGTGTTTTGGAGAAGGCTCACCAACAAGGTGAGGGCTGCTACTGCTGCTTCACAAAGAAGCGTTTTTCAGATCGGTGAAACCTATGGGACGCCCTCTTTGATCAAAAAGTATCTTTCCAGCGGCATGCTCGATGCACAGTTTGATTTCAATTTGTACGATGCTTATGTCGCAGCATTCACAAGCGAAAAGCCTGATTTGAAAAACTTGATTGCCATTGCCGAACAGAGCATTGACGCCTATGGACCCCATCATTTGATGGGAAACATTTCCGGCAACCAAGACCGGCCAAGGTTCGCGTCACTTGCAGAGGGTTCATTGTACCCTGGAGAAGACACCAAGTTGGCCGGTTGGACCCGAACGATAGAACACGAAGGTCAGAATGGTTATCTCCGAATGAGCTGGCTGATGGCATCTTTGATGGGGCAGCCCGGCATTCCTTGCGTCTATTATGGCGATGAAATTGCTGATGTCGGCGGGAATGACCCTGACAATCGTCGCATGATGCGCTTCGATAATTGGAACGAATCTGAGAAATGGCTTTGGGAAATGACCCGCGATTGGATTGCGCTCCGCAAATCACGCATGAGCCTGATGTACGGCCAATGCCATTATCATCTGAATAACGATGCACCAGGCGTTCTCGCCATTGAACGTGCGTACTTAGAAGAAAAGACATTGATCCTGATCAATACCTCGGAAATGGTTCAATCCTATCCTCTTCCTGGGAATTGCAATGGTTCAATCTTGCTCGGAGATGCTGCGATGCAAGACGCAGCCATTGCCATCTCTGCCGGATCCTGTGCAGCAATCCAATTGCATCCGAAACCGTAACAGAAAAAGCCGTTATTCTACTACTTCGTCCAGCACATAACGCCAGCGAAACTTCCATTTACCGTCGCCAAAGTTGACATACTTGTCCCAGCGCAATTGACCCGGCAGTCTTTCGATTCGCCATCGCTCTATGACAGCTGCGTGGCCTTCTGACGCCCCCCTTGTGAGTGATGTAGACAACGTACCGGATGAAACGAACCACTCTGAAGTGACCGCTTCGTTGTCATTGAGGGAGGCGATTTCCACGGTTTGATTCGCGTCATTCCAATTCCACATCTGAACGGATTTGAAAATTTCCCCATTGACCTCCTTTGCTACCTGGAGCACAAAACCATTTTCCTTTCCATTTCGCAAACCATCGAAACGGGCGTCGTAGGTTACAAGCTCATCATTGCCTTCCATCGCTTGTTCAAATCGGCCAACATAAGGACCTTCCAATGCAAACATCCAATCCGGTGTCACTTGGGCCTGAGCGGGAGAAATCAAACACCCAAAAGTCAAGCAAAGGAACGGGAACAATTGCAATGCACGAAGTGTATAAACGGAATCTGTAATCTTTGTCATCTAACAAAGAACAGACGTAAATTAGCGGCATGAAACACATTACGCCCCTTCTTTTCGCCGCTCACGTGTTTACAATCGCAGCCTTAGCCCAACCTACCTGGGAAGTTGGCAACACCACTTTGACCGAATACAATTTGGTCACAGGTGTTCAGCTTCCTTGGGAGATTCTTTGGGGGCCCGACGATCATATTTGGATGACTTCGCGAACGGGTGAAGTTTTGCGCATCGATCCTGAAACCGGGAACTACAACGTCGTCTTGGAGCGAAATGTCATCAGCAATGGAAGCGGCGAACCTGGAATGCTGGGGATGGCGATGCATCCCGATTGGGAAAATACCCCTCAAGTATTTGTGGTCTATTGCACGGGAAGTGCATGGAATGGAGACGAGCATTTGAGCGTATTTGATTGGGATGGCACTGCATTGGTGAATGAACAAACATTGTTGACGATTCAAGCGGGTGGAATTCACAATGGCAGCCGTTTGTTGGTGCTGCCAGACAATACCTTGTTGATGACTACTGGGGACGTTGGCTCTTCCTCATTGGCTCAGCTCGAAGGTTCATTGCAAGGAAAAACACTCCGACTCAACCTGGATGGCAGTATTCCCGATGACAATCCCATCGCAGGGTCATACGTCTACACCATCGGCAACCGAAACAGCCAGGGATTGGCGCTGGGTGCAAACGGTATCGTGTATAGTTCTGAGCATGGTCAAAACTCCAACGATGAGCTAAACATTGTCAGTGCAGGCGGAAATTATGGCTGGCCTCAAGTAGAAGGGTTTTGCAACACCGCATCAGAACAAGCTTTTTGTGCTGACAATGACGTGATTGAGCCACTGGAAGCCTGGACCCCTTGTATTGCAGTGAATGGCATCGAATACTACGACCATGTAGCCATTCCCGAATGGCAAAACTCAATTTTAATGGCCGTCTTAGGTGGCCTCGGTGGCCAGTACGAACGATTGAGCGTCATGCACCTTGCCGAAGACGGCATGAGCGTCACCGGTGAAGACCAATTCTTCTCGAGCTTCAATCAACGCGTTCGGGACGTGGCCGTCAATCCATACACCGGGTCGGTATATGTTGCATTCAATGGAACGTCTTACCCAGGCAGCGGTCCTAATATTATCAAGGAATTTCGCAACGAAGCATTCGCTTCTTCCCTTGATGATGAGCAGCAGCTTGGCGCTACCCTGACTGCATTTCCCAATCCAGCCAATGATGTGATTCGTTTTGATTGGGGCCTCCCGCTCCTTCAGGGAACGTATGAGGTGTATGCTTACAACGGACAACTCATTCAGCAAGGCCAGCTCAATGGCAACGATGCCTCGCTAACGCTAGCCACATCCGAATGGAACGCTGGCACCTACTTTATTCGAGCTTTTCACGACCAAGGAACCGTGACATCCACGTTCCAAGTATCGCACTAAGCTTTCCCTCATCGCGCGCACCACGCGCGTATCCTTTATCGAATTGCCACCTGCAATGAAATTTTTCAGTGTCGCTCAACTCGCGTTGGCCGCTTTCTTGTTCTCGTCATCCGCCACGATTGCAGGAGATGAGCAATCCAACTCCGACACCACCGTTGTTGAAACGGCAACCATCTCAGCCCTTCGCATCCCTACACCGGAAGACCGCGTCAGTGGCAATGTCCATCGCTTGAATGCTGAGGCACTTCAAAACGGGAAATCCCCTGATCTTGAAGATGCATTGAATTCACTTCCCGGCGTGCGGATGGAAACACGAGGTTTCGGCGGGTCACGTCGGCTGCAAATCAGAAGCAGCGGAATCCGAGCACCATTCGCCGTTCGTAACGTGCACATGCTTATGGACGGATTTGTACTCACCAATGCAAGCGGGATTTCTCCACTCGACACGTGGAATCCCCAATGGATGGCCGAACTCGAAGTACTCAAGGGCCCTGTCGGAGCCATTTATGGTAGCGGTTATGGGGGGGTGCTGTTAGGACAATCGTTGCACCGTTACAGCTCCGCCAATGCATCGCAATTGAAAGGCTATTCCCGGATCGCAAGCAATGGCTCAAACAGCGGAGTATCACTCAGTGAAATGTCAAGCGAATCGGGCTTTCAATGGCAATCGGTAGCCGATTCAATCGAATGGACCATGCGCGGGTTCTGGAGTGAAACTCCCGGTGGACGACTTCATGAATCAAATGGCCGAAAACAAGTGGAGGTGCACCGGCGCAAAGCCAACGATCGAGCGAGATTCACCCACTTATGGCTGGGCTGGATGGATGCTTCATGGGACCTCCCAGGATCCCTCAATGCATCCGACGCTGCGAACAGTCCCGCTCAATCACCCGGTGGCACTTACGATGCACATGTCGACCGCATGCGCTCATGGCTCGGATATAGCAGTGTCCGGAAACAATCGGACAAACAAAGTGGGCTATGGGTCTATCTCCAGCATTCCGATAAAGAAAACCCATTTGGAACCAGTGCTTTTTTCAACGGTTACAAGGACGAATCAGAACAATTTAGTTCCGTAAGATGGTGGACGGCCAAGTCGAAATCTCTTGGAAACGATTTCAAACTGACTTGGGATAAAACGGCGATTCTGCGCGCCGAAAGGCTCTCATTAAAGGAAACGGATTTGCCTACGTCGACCGACACTTACCGTTACAACATTGAAAGCATCACAACGAATGCATGGGCCAGTTCTGGAGGAAGGCTCGAAAACGACAATTGGCAATTTGACGTGCAGATTGCATTGGAATGGATGCAGCGTTCGACGGAAGGTGAAGGTTCAGGAAATGGCTCAATCGACGAGAATGATTACCTCCCCATCGTCGAAAATTACGCCCATCTCACGGCGCTTCCGTACTTCGGACTTTCCCGAAAGCTCAATGATTATGGACGCGTTTTTTTACAATATGGAAAAGCGGCGAGCCATCCGACCACCTTCGAATTAGTCGACCCCGACAATTACACGGCGCTGAATTTATCTCCTGAACGAGCGAATGCCATTGAACTGGGTTGGAAGGGAGAAATTCCTGCAGCAAACAGCTTCATCACGTATTCCCTGCAAGCCTATCAGCAACTGGTAAGCGATGCCATAGCCTCTGTACCTGCCGCAAATGACGGCGTTTACGTTGACAACATCGAGGGGCTGAAAATGACCGGGATTGAAGCTTTTTTCCAAACCAACCTCAATCTGGCCAATCAGCACACCCTTCACCTTCAAACACAAGCCAGTTTGAATCGACACTCCTTTGAACAAGTGGCCGAAACATTGCCTGGAACACCGCTCCACGCTTCGAGCTTTCTAGTCGCGTATGCTGCCAAGAAATGGACCATCAGCGCCATGCACTATTGGAATGATCAAATGCCCTTGCACAATAGCAAGGACGACTGGTCCAACGCCCATCAACGGTTGGATGCATGGCTGTCCTTGCAATCCAGAGCGAATGTTTGGCAATTTGGCGTGCGAAATGTTCTGAACGCTCAGTATTCCAGTTGGTTCCAAACCAATGCATTCGGCGGGCGTTACTTCAATCCTGCGCCCGGACGCCTAATTTGGTTGTCCTGGAAGTGGCAAATCAATTGATGATCACAATCTCTGTCCGGCGATTCTCAGCCTTGCCTTCGTCGGTCTCATTGGAGGCAATCGGCTCCGTCTCCCCCAAGCCGCGCAATTCCATTCTCCCTCTTTCCACTCCACGATCTTCGAGAAATTGAGCCACGGCTTCTGCCCGCAATTCGCTTAACGCAAGGTTAACTTCTGCCGTGCCATCGGAATCTGTATGACCGAGAATCTCAATGCGAATCTTAGACTGCAACATGGTCTTGGCCAATTGCTCGAGTTCGGGCTGAAAGCTACCGTCTAATTCTGCAGATGACTTTTCAAAACGCACGTCTCGCAACGTCATCGTAATGCCCACCTCCAATTTTTGGAGGCTTATAGAAACAAAAGGATCCAACTCGGAATCAGGTGAAAGAATGGTGCTGTAAAACGCGAAATCCGGATGTTCAATTTGAATCACCACATCTTCACCCGTCTTAACTGACAGCGTGAATTGACCGTCTATCGGATCTGAATTTTGCGTGCTCAACAATCTTCCTGATAAATCCAGCACTTGAACCTTGGCCTCAATAGGGTCGCCCGAGTTATCTCGAACTTCACCTGTCCAAAGGGCCACTGCCTTGGCGCTCACTTCCACAGGCAATTCAAATTCCCACAGGTCCAAATTTCCGGGCTCATTCCGATCGGTTGCAAAAATGGCATGGCTGCCGTCCGCGAAAACCTGCAAGCTATTCTCGTCTCCATGCGTATTGATCGGGTAGCCTAAGTTTTCTGGTTCGGACCACGTGCCATCATCCTGCTTGCGGCTAACAAACAAGTCCATGCCCCCCATTCCTGGCAATCCGTCAGAGGCGAAATACAGAGAAACACCATCCGAATGAAGAAAA
>DLQB01000090.1 GCA_002477505.1 Flavobacteriales bacterium UBA7443 | reverse complement strand
GCCGCTTCATGCCGCTGCTTTTGTCAAAAATCGAGCCAACTTCCATATCACCGTTCGTTGTCGAAAACCGCTTCCAAGACGGCATAACTCTTGATTTCACGTAGGGTCCCCAATTGGTGCTGAAGGTAACGGACTTGCCCAAGAATCAAACGCTTCCGGTCCGCAATGGACCACATCGTGGGAACAACCGCTTCCGGTTCCAAAAATGCCATGAATCCATCGGCAATGGACTTTTCCAATGATTCCTTCTCCAAGCCTATTTCATGTTTCCAATCGCCTGACTGCAAATCCAACGAAGTGACGTCTGAATTTCCGGGCGAAACCGGCGCAATGCCGAGGAGCCGAATCAGCTGACCCAAGAAGGCCGCATGAATCCAACCCAGGGATGCAGAAGATTCAATCTCACAGATGGTTCGGGCCATCAAATCATGGACTTCCGGGTGAGGGGTTTCCTCTGCCATCGTCTTTTCGATGACCTCACAAATGAAAAAAACGATCGCGCTGCGCCGCGGATCTCGAATGACCGCATCCAAAACCACCGTTCTTCGAGCCTCTCGAAATCGAATCAGCCCTTCCGAACCTTTGCGGTTCATTCCGCTGAGCTCCAACAAGGCCCCTGCATGCCACATGGCAATGCGGCGGTTTTTTCCTCGGCCCTCATTCACCCACAAAGCAATGGTGCCATGCGTCCGACTCATGACGCGAACCACTCGCTTGCCATCGGTGTAGGGACGGCTCGTCAGCACGATGGCTGAATCAATTTCGTTTTGAATGGAGGGCAATTGGAATGGATCATGGGCGACTGCCCCAGTTTCGTTCCGTAAAATTACTCCGCAACCGTGGACAATTCGAACCGCTATGCTCCAACAATTCTCGGCTTCCGTCGGTTACCTTAGCAGAGCAAACGGAACCATGGAACAAAACGCCGCATCTCACTCCCAATCTGATCAATTGAATGTTGATTGGTTCAACTACAGAAGACGCGTCTCGAGGCAAATCAAAGTGGGCGATCTCACCTTGGGCGGTGATGCGCCCATCCGGATTCAATCGATGACCACTGCGGATACGCTCGACGTAGAAAAAACAGTGGATGAGAGCATCCGAATGGTGGATGCCGGCAGCGAATTGGTGCGAATTACCGCGCCATCGAAGAAGGAGGCGGAAGCGTTGGGAAGCATTGCACAAGCATTGCATGTCGCCAATAAGCACGTACCACTGGTGGCCGATATTCACTTCACGCCCAATGCAGCGGAAGTTGCGGCAGATCATGTCGAGAAAATCAGGGTCAATCCTGGCAATTACGCGGACAAGAAAAAATTCGAGGAAATCGATTACACAGACGAGTCGTATGCCGCTGAGCTGGACCGAATCGAAACACGCTTCACTCCCCTCGTTTTGAAATGCAAGCGATTGGGACGTGCCATGCGCATCGGGACCAATCACGGGTCACTTTCTGATCGCATTCTCAGCCGCTACGGAGACACTCCCACGGGCATGGTGGAAAGTGCCTTGGAATTTCTCCGAATTTGCCGAAAACATGACTACCACGAAATCGTGATCAGCATGAAGGCATCCAACCCCCAGGTCATGGTGCAAGCCTACCGCCTTCTTGTCGCTCGCATGGATGCAGAAGGCATGAATTACCCCCTTCATCTGGGTGTAACGGAAGCGGGAGATGGAGAAGACGGCAGAATCAAAAGCGCGATTGGAATCGGAGCATTGCTCGAAGACGGCTTGGGCGATACCATCCGAGTTTCGTTGACCGAAGCGCCAGAGGCAGAACTTCCCGTGGCACGAAAGCTGGTGGATCGGTATGCACAACGGGGGCATTCTTCCACCATGGACGCCTTGCCCTTGAGCTTTGATCCATTCAATCACGCGCGACGTGCAGCCCAAGAAGTATTGAATATTGGAGGGAAAAACGTTCCCGTCGTGGTCCATGATTTGAGCAGTGGAGACATTACACCCGCGCGTCTTTTCGGATGTGGGTACCGGTATTCGGTGCCCCTGGACAAATGGAACTTGGATGACTTTGCTTGCGACTACATTTATTCGGGGAATCGCGAAATTGATTTTGAGCTCCCCGGAACACTCGGTGTTATTCAAGATGCCGCAGACTGGAAAGGAGCTACGCGCCATTACCCCCTTTGGTCGGCAGCCAATTGGAATCCGAACGCCACTTCGGACGTTCATTTCATTCAGGCGAAAAAAGCAGATTTGACCGAGGCATTCGTTTCAAGCCTGAGAGGACGAAAGGACATTGTCCTCGCCCTGGAGGCTTCGAGCGCGCATGCCATGGCTGATTTGCGGGGTTGCTGCATGCAATTGGACCAAATGAAATGCGACGTTCCTGTGATCCTCACTCGGAAACTCGACGATCTGGACGACGAGTCTTTTCAGCTTTTCGCCTCCGTTGATTTAGGTGCTCCTTTGCTCGATGGATTTGGCGATGGCATATGGATGGCAGGGAATCAGGCTTCTCTTCAATTGCGCAATTCAACCGCCTTCGGAATCCTCCAGGCGACGCGAACGCGCATTTCCAAAACCGAATACATCAGCTGCCCAAGCTGCGGGCGAACCCTTTTTGATCTGCAGGAAACCACTGCCAAAATTCGCTCCGTCACCTCTCATTTGAAAGGCGTCAAAATTGGCATCATGGGGTGCATTGTCAATGGGCCAGGCGAAATGGCAGATGCCGATTACGGGTACGTCGGAACAGGACCTGGAAAAATCACCCTGTACAAAGAAAAAGAAGTGGTCGAGCGAAATGTTCCGGAAGACCGAGCGGTTGATGCGCTCGTGGACCTGATTCGGTCCCACGGCGATTGGGTAGAACCGGTGGAGGTCTGAGCAGACTGAACGACGAAAGACCTCAATCCGCGGATTCTTCCTCTCCGCTCTTCGTTTGCCCCGGCACTTCACTCACTTCTCGAAAGAAGGCGCGCTGACCAATAAGAATTGCAATGACGCCACAAGAAATGGCCGCGTCAGCCAAATTCCAGATGGGCGGAAAAACTTCCCGACCCGCCAATGATTCAATGGGGAATGATGCCGGCCATCGCACAATGAAATGAAACATATCGACCACATTGCCCATCAAAAAAGGTGCGTACCCTTCCGATTTTTCGGCCCAGTCTGCCATCATGCCCCATGAGCTTCGCGTAAACAGCTGGCCGTATACAGCGCTATCGATGATGTTACCAATCGCTCCGGCCCAGACAAATGAAACGCAAGTCAGCAATCCCTTGTGAACCCCTGAACGCACCAGCTTGCTCAAATAATACCCAATGCCAATCGCCGCAACTAAGCGGAAAATCGTGAGCACCAATTTGCCTGTTACCCCGGGCAATGCCCATCCGAAAGCCATGCCTTCATTTTCAATGAATTGTAGCTCCAAAACTCCCGGTACAAATGAGGCACGCTGACCCACTGCAAAATTGAGCTTGATCCAGATCTTAATCAATTGGTCGCTCACCAAAAGGGGCAGAACAACCAAAAAAATCCAGCCTAAAAAGGTTCTGGGGGTCTGCAATGGACTGGGGTTGTGGGCGATTATTGCTTGTTCTTCGCCTCAATCGACATCGTTGCATGGGGCACCAATCGCAGGCGTTCCTTCGGAATCAACTTGCCGGTGACCCGGCAAATGCCATAGGTCTTGTTTCGGATGCGAAGCAATGCATTCTCCAAATTCCGAATGAATTTCTCTTGACGCGCAGCCAACTGAGCGGTCTCCTCACGACTCATCGTTTCCGATCCGTCTTCCATCATCTTAAACGTGGGAGAAGTATCATCGGTGGTGTTGTCGTCTTGATGCGAAAGCGCACGTTGCAATTCGTCGTAATTCTCACGCGCTGTTTTCAACTTGTTGTCGATCAAGTCTTGAAATTCTTTCAAGTCTGAGTCCGTGTATCGTGTTTCAGCCATTACTCAATGTTCAATTCAATTTTTCTACTCCAATGTGCAGGGTAATCCCATCGCCCAAATCCACTTCTGTGCCGTCTGCAGGCTTCTGCCAACTTACCAAATCTGCGAGAGTTTCGACCCGAATATAATCCAAATTGCGTTCAATTGCCGAACGAATGTCACCGCTGGCGTCGAGCGTCAATTTAATCTTGTCCGTGACCTCCAAACCGTGGTCTTTTCGTACGTTCTGAACGCGGTTGATCAACTCCCTTGCAAAACCTTCAGAACGCAATTCTTCGTCCAAGGTAATGTCCAGCGCTACGGTCACACCCGAAGCACTTGAAACCAACCATCCTGGGATGTCGTCGGTCATGATGTCTACATCCGAAGTTGAAATCACAGCAGGACCCTGACCGTCTTCAGGAAGCACCTCGATTTCGCCGTTTCGCTCCAGGGTCATGATCCCATCAGCATCGAGTGCATTCACGGCAGCTGCGATGGATTTCATCCGTTTTCCGAAGCGCGGGCCCAAGGCCTTAAAATCAGGCTTCACACGCTTCACAATGGAAACTTCTGAATCCGATTCGTCCTTCAGCAACTCCACATTTTTGACATTAATCTCACCGCAAATCAACTGCTCAACTGCACGAATTCGGCGCTCCACCGTTTCATCAAGCACAGGTACAAGGATGCGCCGCAACGGCTGCCGGACACGGATTTTTTCGCGTTTCCGCAGCGAAAGCGCCTGGGAACTGATCTGTTGGGCCAATTTCATCCGTTCTTCCAATTCTTGATCAATGCATTTCGCATCCACTTCCGGAAATGCCATGAGGTGAACCGAATCTGCCCCCGGATTGATGTCGTGGTGCAATCGATCGCAATAAAAAGGTGCAATTGGTGAAGCCATGATCGCAAGGGTCTTCAGGCATTCGTGCAAGGTTTGATACGCGCTCAATTTGTCATCGCTCATCTCCCCTTTCCAAAAGCGCCTACGCGACAATCGGACATGCCAATTGGACAGTTCATCAATGGTGAATTCCTGAATGGCGCGTGCAGCTTTGGTGGGCTCCAATTCCCCGTAAGCCGCATCCACATCCTGGATCAAGGAATGCAACCGCGAGAGGATCCAACGATCAATCTCCGGACGGTCCTGCACAGAAATCAGGGCCTCGCTCCCACTGTAGCCGTCAATTTTAGCGTAAAGCGCGAGGAAGTTGTAGGTGTTGTGCAGCGTGCCAAAAAACTTACGTTGCACTTCAACAATACCGTCCGCATCAAACTTCAGGTTGTCCCAAGGTTGCGCATTGCTGATCATGTACCAACGCGTTGCATCCGGGCCGTATTTCTCGAGTGTTTCAAACGGGTCAACCGCATTGCCCAATCGTTTGGACATTTTTAGCCCTTGCTTGTCCAGTACCAATCCATTGCTCACAACACTCTTGTACGCCACGGAATCGAACACCATGGTACCGATAGCGTGCAACGTGTAAAACCATCCCCGGGTTTGATCCACTCCTTCCGCAATAAAGTCCGCTGGAAAAGACTTTGCTCCGTCAATTCGATCCTTGTTTTCAAACGGATAATGCCACTGGGCGTAGGGCATGGATCCGCTATCGAACCAAACATCAATCAAATCGGCTTCTCGGCGCATGGGTTCACCCTTGGACGACGCCAGCACAATGCCGTCCACGGAGTGCTTGTGAAGGTCAAATGCTTCGTAATTCTCCTTGGACATGTCCCCAGGTGCAAATTCTTGCAACGGATTGGATGGCATCAAACCGGCTTGCATAGATGCTGCACAAGCCTCTTTCAACTCTTCCACCGAACCAATGCAAATTCGCTCGGAACCGTCTTCGGTGGACCAAATGGGAATTGGAATGCCCCAAAAACGCGAGCGACTCAAGTTCCAATCATTCAGGTTTTCCAACCACTTTCCAAACCGTCCGCTGCCTGTACTGGCCGGCTTCCACCGGATGGTGTCATTCAGCTCTTGCATACGCTGCTTTGCCGCCGTGGAGCGCACGAACCAGCTGTCCAACGGATAATACAACACCGGCTTATCTGTTCGCCAGCAATGCGGATAATTGTGCTCGTATTTCTCTACCAAAAAGGCTTGGCTTCGCTCCTTCAATAAGATGGCAATCTCAACATCCACAGAGCGTTCCGGAGCTTCGTTCGCTTCATAGTACTCTTGCTTGACAAAACGTCCCGCAAATGGCCCAATGCCTTCTCGGAAACGGCCTTGCATGTCCACCAACGGCACTCCATGGCCCGAACCATCATCCACCAACAGTGGGGGAACACCCGCGGCGGAAGCCACTCGGGCATCATCCGCTCCAAAAGTCGGCGCCGTGTGTACAATTCCCGTTCCATCTTCGGTCGTAACAAAATCCCCTGGGATGACCCGAAATGCCTGTTCTACATGCTCCATGGGTTCCGCCCAATCCAGCAATTGCTCATAACGTGCTCCACACAAATCGGTGCCTTTGATCTGTGCAATGACTTCGTGTTCAGGTGCTTTTTTCCCTCCGAAATGTTTTCCAATCAGTTCCGAAGCCAAAACCACTACGCCTTCTTCTTGCGTGTACCGATTTTTCGTCACCACCACAGCATAATCAATCGTGGGACCAACAGTTAAGGCCGTGTTGGAAGGCAATGTCCAAGGAGTCGTGGTCCAAGCCAAGAAATCCACCGGCAAATGCGCCAATGCAGCCGCTTTTTCGGGACCCGCATGTTCCAGAATGCGTCCAGCACAATCCGGGAGCGCCCGAAATTGAGCAACGATCGTCGTATCCTTCACATCTTGGTAGGCCCCGGGTTGATTGAGCTCGTGAGAACTCAATCCGGTTCCCGCTGCCGGGCTGTACGGCTGAATGGTATAGCCTTTGTACAGCAAATCTTTCTTGTCCAATTGCTTCAACAACCACCAGACACTTTCAATGTATTTGTTCTCATAGGTCACATACGGCGACTCCATATCCACCCAGTATCCCATTTTGAGGGTGAGCTCATTCCAGATATCCGTATAACGCATCACCGCCTTTCGGCAAGCTTCATTGTATTCTTCGATGGTCAGTTTGACACCGATGTCTTCCTTCGTGATTCCGAGTTCCTTTTCGACACCCAATTCAACAGGCAATCCATGGGTATCCCAACCCGCTTTGCGTTCCACGCGGTACCCTTTGAGGGTATGAAACCGGCAAAAAATATCTTTGATTGCACGGGCCATCACGTGGTGAATTCCCGGTTTGCCATTGGCTGATGGCGGGCCTTCAAAAAACACATAAGGACGATCTTCTGGACGCGTATCAATGCTGCGCTGGAACGTGTTTTCACGCTCCCAACGTTGCAAGATATCACTTGCGACATCTGGCAAATTCAAAGAACCCCGCTCAGGGAAATAAGATTGTTGAGGAGAATCACTCATGCTGATGGCCATTTCGTTGCGCGTGAACGCTGCCGCGAAGATAGCACCAACCCAAGGAGGATGCGAACACTAAACTCCTGATTTTTCTAGACTTGACTCAGCTTGACCATGTTTGTCATTCCGGCTTCTGCAATGGGCATGCTCGCGAGGTGAATGACGAAATCCCCCTTGGCTACCACCCCCATTTTTGTTAGCTCAAACTTGATGTCCGCTATGGTGTGATCGGTGCTCACCATTTTCAAATAGGGAAACGCCGTAACGCCCCAAACCAGCGACATCTGTCCCAGCACTTTTTTATTCGCTGTGAACATGTAGACATGTGCTTTCGGCCTTTGACTCGAGACTTGCACCGCAGTGTAGCCGCTAAAAGTCATCGTCACAATGGCCTTCGCATTGACCCGTTTTGCCAGACGACACGCGTTGTAGCACATGCTATCACTAATGAATCGGTCGTCATCCGGACTCAATGGCGGCCGTTCGTGATTGAACATCGCATCATGGCCTTCCATCGAATGAATGATATCCGTCATGGCCTTCACAGCCTCTACGGGAAATGCCCCGACTGACGTTTCTGCGCTCAGCATCACAGCGTCGGCGCCATCGAGCACCGCATTGGCAACATCATTGACTTCGGCCCGGGTCGGCACCGAATGTTCAATCATCGACTCCATCATCTGCGTCGCTACAATGACCGGACGCCCAAGTAACATGCACCTCTTGATGATGTCTTTCTGTACCAATGGGACCTCTTGCTTGGGGATTTCCACTCCCAAATCACCACGCGCCACCATGACTGCATCGGTCATGGTCAGGATTTCTTCCAAATCCTCCAAAGCTTCTGGTTTCTCAATTTTCGCGACAATCCGCGCATGCTTGCCCGCTGCTTCGATTCGATTGCGCAGGTCAATAATGTCACTCGAGTTGCGGACAAAAGAAAGCCCAACCCAATCCACATCATTTTCCAAGGCAAACGCCAAATCAGCTTCGTCCTTTTCGGTGATGCACGGAAGCGAAATAGCCGTAGAGGGTAAGTTGATCCCCTTTCTTGGCTTCAATTTACCTCCGTGAATGATTTCACATCGGACTTCCCCTTTGCCGTCGGTTTCCAATACTTTCAATTCCAGCTTCCCATCGTCCATGAGCACCGGCTCACCGGGCTTCACATCCCGAGCAAATTCTTTGTAGGTGGTATAAACCACGCCATTTTCTCCGTCGTGATTTCCCGTGCGAATGATCAATTCCTCGCCATTCACCAGCTTCATTTCACCACCGACAATGTCGCATACGCGAAGCTTTGGACCTTGCAAATCCGCCAACAAAGCGGTGTGCGTTCCCAATTCTTCATCCACCTTACGCACGTTGGCAATCGTTTGCCCATGCACCGAATATTCGCCATGCGAAAAGTTCAAACGCGCCACATTCATTCCAGCTTGAATGAGTGCATGGAGCATTTCCTCTGACGAGGAAGCAGGCCCCATTGTCGCTACAATTTTCGTTCGTTTCATTTCTTTCTCTTCAATCTTACTAATCCAACTTTGGCTCCAAATCAATCAAAGCCAAATGCTCAATGGCTCCCGAATGCAGTGGGTCCAATTCCTGGACATAATTCACTCCATTCACCTTGCGCAACGCAGGAACCAAACTTACAGCCTGCTCACATCCTTCCCCCAAATGGAGAAGGTAGTCCAGCGCAGATGCCCCCTGAAATCGAGCAATGATGCCTTCTGGCAACTTGTTTTCCACGACGTGGAAAACACCATGGCCCGCATCTCCAGTTTCATTGAACCGGTATACAGCATGGCTTGAATTGATCTTCTTGTGCGCGATCTCAAGCAAATGACTGAATTCCAAACTCCATCCCATTGAACGGTTCAACTCCCAACACAACCGCTGCGGAGGAAGGTGACTACTCAATCCAATCAATTCAAAATCACACGAATCTGCAAAATCGTCGTCAAGCCATTGCATCTGCGGCGAATATACCTTGAGATTTACGTTTCAGCGGCATGGTACAAGCATTAACCTCCACAATTACAGGGGAATGTGCTGGCTTGCGTCTTCGGCTGCAGCCTGCTCGGCGCCCTTCTTTGAAAAGCCGTGGCCTTTGCCCATGATGCGCCCGTCCAAAACCAACTCCATTTGATAAACATTTCGGCCCTCGACCATCGCTTCACCGATCAATCGGTATTCCAGCGATTTCGATGACTGCTGGGCCCACTGTTGCATTTGGGTTTTGAAATCGGAGTCCATCAAGGCGCCCGCATTCAGCTGATGCCGTTCAAACATGCGCAAAACCCCTTGCTCCGTTTTTCGGTATCCGTGATCGATGAAAATAGCCCCAATCAAGGCTTCAAGGGCGTTGCCAACCACGGTGGCAGGAATTTCTCCGTTGCCCAAATTGGCACGAATGAATGATTCCAACCCCATCGACTGACCAATTTGATTCAATGCTTTTCGGCTGACCATTTGGGCCTTGCGTTGGGTCAACGGTCCTTCTTCATCTTCGGGGAATGAATCAAAAACCTGCTTGGCGACCATCGCCCCAAGCACAGCGTCTCCCAAAAATTCCAGTCGCTCGTTGGCATTTTGGTGGTCTTCCAGGTCAGGTGATAACGAGGCGTGCGTCATCGCCTCTTCATACCATCCTTGCTGCAATATCCTCACGCCAAATTCTCTGCGCACAAAAGAATCAAACGCACTTGGTTTTGAAACACGGGATTTTAATCCCCGCAACCTCTTCGAATCGAGCAACCCCACTGAAAAAATCCGTTATACAAGTTCGCGAAACAAAACGGAAGCATTGTGGCCTCCGAATCCGAATGTATTCGAAAGGGCCGCTCGCACGTTGCGCTTTTTTGCTGTGTTGAATGTGAAATCCAACTTTTGATCCA
>DLQB01000073.1 GCA_002477505.1 Flavobacteriales bacterium UBA7443 | reverse complement strand
GATCATCGAAGCTGAGCCTTGGCAATGGCTTGCCATTGGCGCACCCGGCTTTTTCGCTGCTTGGTGGTTGTATGGAAGAGGTGGAAAAGCAATTGAACGGAAATCCACCGGCGGTGGACTGACTGTTGCGGCGCGACTCCTCCTAGGCCTCGTAAGGTGGTCCGCCTTTACACTTCTTGCGTTTTTATTGTTGGAGCCCCTGATTCGCTCCATCGAATTGGACAAAGAAGAACCGGTAGCTGTCATGCTCATCGACCAAAGCGCATCCATTCTGGCACGCACGGATGGCAGCGAGGAGGAATTAGACTTGAAGAGATGGTTTCAGGCCTTGGGGTCAGAACTGGAGGCCAAGGGATTGCGAACCGAATGGTATGGCTTTGACCAAGGCCTCAACGAAAATATTTTAGAAAGTGACGCCCCTCTCCGATGGGATGGCACACAGACGAATCTTTCCGCGGCCATCACGGAACTCAATGACCGCATCGAAAATCGAAACATTGCCGGAATCGTATTGGCTTCTGACGGACTCATCAACCGCGGTGTGGATGCTGAATATGGCACATCTTGGCCCCTGGCTCCCATCTATACCCTGGGGCTTGGAGACACGACGCGCCACGAAGACCGGTGGATCGTCCGGGTCAACCACAACCAAATTGCTTATCTGAACAACACCTTTCCCGTGGAAGCTGTCATTCAATCCCAAGGCATGGAAGGACAGCAAGGGCGTATTCGCATCTTTCAAGGGTCCAAGCAACTGGCCGAAAGCGAGTGGATGTGCCAAAACAACTCAAACATAAAAAGGGTGGAGTTCATGTTGCCCGCGTCCGTCCTCGGGACCCAGCGTTTCCGATTGGAAGCCAGCTTGGGAGACAATGAGTTCGACTCAAGCAATAACCAGCGCAATTTTTACGTCGAAATTTTAGAAAGCCGAAGAATGATTACGTGCATTGCGGATGCGCCGCATCCAGACCTTGGCGCCATTGCTCTCGCTCTGGACGCCTTGGATGCGTATTCCGTGAACACCCTGTACCTCAACAACGGCACAGATGCCAATGACGTGCTGCAAGCTTTGAACGAATCCGATGTGATCATCGCCCACAACCTACTGGGTCAAACCTGGCAAGGAAAGCCTTGGGAAGAGTGGCTTTCCTCCAGTGAAATTAGTGCCTGGTGGTTGGCGACTTCACAAAGTGCATTCAACCATTTGCGAAATCCCAACCAATTGGGGGTTCGCATGTCGCGCAGTTCGGAATTGTCCCAAAACTTCCGGGGTCGCATAAACCCGAGCTACGGCATCATTGATTATGATGGCGAACAACTGGAGAACGCTCTGCAATCATGGCCGCCAATGACGGGACCGATGGAATCAATGACCTGGTCACAAGCATGGGAACCGTTGCTCTTCAAGCAACTCGGCAGCCTGAGTACGCAAGATGCATTTTGGGCAACGCGAATCAATGCTTCAGGCGTTCGTACGGCACTCACCGTGGGTGAAGGCATATGGAACTGGAGGATGCGCAATTACCTCCAGCATAACGAGCATGGCACGTTCAACCAATTGATTCAACGTCACGTGCAATTTTTAGCCGCGAACGACCAGCGCGAACGATTCAAAATCCAAACCGAACCGCGCTTGTCCAGTGACCTCCGGATCAATTTCAAAGCGGAAGCCTACGACGCGGGTTGGACCATGTCCAAAAACGCCACCGTAGAAGTGATTCTCGTGAACGAATCCGGCGGAGAATTCATCAAACGCATGCGCTTCGATGGCGAGCGTTACGATGTAGATTTTGGTCGAATGCCTGGCGGCCAATACACCTGGAATGCCACTTGCGCTATCGATCGAGAAAACTTTACCGACAGCGGAATCATCGTTATCGAAGACCAACAAATTGAACAGAGCAGCCTCCCCGCAGACCACGGTCTTTTGACGCGAATTGCCGAAAAGAACGGAGGCAGCTTCCTCGGCACATGGCGAACGACCAGCCCGGAACAAGCCTCTGCTCAGTTCGCCCAAGCGGGAATTCCTGCAACGGTGCTGCATGAGCAGATCTCCTTGCAAAATGGCCTGGAGTGGATTCCGATTCTTTTGATGGCTTTGTTGCTGCTTGCACTCGAATGGGTCATCCGAAGGCGAACAATCGGTTATTAAACAATTGAACAGACCGACAATTTTTGCCAAAGGTCCAGCTTGCTTCGTGCTTCTCCGTAATTTTAGGCCATGTCACAACAACAACCCAGTCCTCAGAGTATGCGCCGCATTCTTATTCTCACGCTCGTCTTAGCCCCAATCTTGCTCCTCGGCGGATCTCTCACAGTCACCATTCCTTCAGGCCACGCTGGTTTGCTCTTCCAGACCTTCGGGCAAGGTGTCGACCCGGAAGCCAAGCCGATGAATTCCGGGTTCCACTTCAAGGCACCGTGGAACAAAGTCTACACATACGAAATTCGACAGAAAGAACGACTCGAACACCTCGAGGTCCTGAGCTCCAACCTGCTCAAAATCGAGATGGATGTGACCGTATTCTATCAGCCCGATGTCAATTCACTTGCGCTATTGGAGATTGAACGTGGCAAAAACTTCGAACAGAAGGTCGTTGTTCCAGCCATGCGTTCCGTGGCACGCGAAGTCATCGCCAAGTATTTGCCGGAAGAGTTCAACACCACGCGGCGTGATGAAATTCAAAAGGAAATCGATGAGCGGATGCGCGAAAAATTGTCGGAGAACTACCTCACACTGAATGACGTATTGATCCGAAACATTCAGCTTCCACGCAAACTCGAGGAGGCGATTGAACGCAAATTGCAGCAAGAACAAGAATCACTGGAATATGAGTTTCGCTTGGAAAAAGCCAGCAAAGAAGCCGCTCGTATGCGCATCGAAGCAGAGGGCATCCGAGATTATCAGGAAATCGTTTCGCGAGGCATCAGCAAAGAATTGCTGAAATGGAAGGGAATTGAAGCGACATCGGCGTTGGCTAACAGTCCAAATTCCAAAGTCGTGGTCATCGGAAACGCAGAAGATGGATTGCCCTTGATTCTCGGAGGCAACTGATTGGCCCGAGTTTTTTGCATAAAAAAACCGCCTCCAAGGGCGGTTTTTTTATTGGCTGCTTTTTGCAGCCTATCTAAGCTTCAACTCACGCTTCTACAAAAAGCCCTTTGGCCTTGGATTGCGCAATCGCTGCTTTCAATCCGATTTTATTGATGGTGCGCATCGCTGAAGTGGACACCCGCAACGTCACGTAAGTGCCGTCTTCCGGATTGAAGAATCGCTTCTTCTGCAGGTTGGGGTAAAAAGTTCGTTTGGTACGACGCTTCGAGTGAGAAACGTTGTTTCCTACCATTACTTTCTTACCAGTGAGTTGACATATGCGGCTCATAGCGTTGCTTTTTTCGGATGGCAAAGAAACGAAAGAAAATCCAGCCATCCAACCGTTTGCAGGAACTACATCGCATTTATTTTGCGGTTCGAATGATCCAAGCCAACCCTTCTCGTACGCTCCTCTCGATGTTGCGGGTCCGGTTGTTGCCAACGTTCAAGCATTTGGACTCCACTCCGTTGGGACCAGCCAACGCCATCCAAACCGTTCCCACTGGTTTTTCGATGGATCCACCTGATGGTCCAGCCACTCCCGAAGTGGCCAAGGCATAGTCCGTTCCCAATCGTTTTTTTGCTCCTTCAGCCATTTGACGAACCACCGCTTCACTCACCGCTCCGTGAGACTCCAAGGCTTCTTCCGACACCCCGAGAAGGGATTGCTTGATTCGATTGTCATATGCGACCACCGACCCCAAAAACATCGCACTGCTGCCCGGCACAGCCGTAATACTCGCTGCAATCGCTCCACCTGTGCATGATTCGGCTGTGGCGAGGGTTGCCTTTCGTTCTGTCAGGCACCGGACAACTGCAGCACCCAACGCCTCATCTTGATCCGAAACAACATGGTCCCCTGCCAAGGCAAGGAAAGCAGCCACCGCAGATTCGACTTGGCTCTTGGCGACTTCGGCATCGACGTTTACACTACCAAGTCGCACCCGCACCTGGCCAGGCGCAGGCAGATAGGCAATGGACACCCCGCGGGATTCCAACCCCTCCTCCCAATCCCACACAAGCTCACTCAGGTAACTTTCACCCACGCCTTGGGTCAAAATCGTCCGGTGGTAACGGGTGGGTAAATTCCAATGCTGATCCACTCTCGGCAAAACCTCTTCCTCCATTAACCCTTTCATCTCATAAGGGACGCCCGGCATGCTCACCACTACTTTTTGATCGGCTGAACGCTCGAACCACATTCCCATCGCAGTTCCCCTGGGGTTGATCAGTACATCGCACGATTCGGGCAACATCGCCTGGTGTCGATTCACTTCCAACATCTCAAATCCTCGGCCAGCGAACCAATTCGTAATCCGCAGAAGCACCGCTTCGTCCATCACAAGGTCAGTGCCAAAATAATCCGCCAATGTTTCCTTGGTAATATCGTCACGGGTCGGACCCAACCCTCCTGTCACAAGGACGAAATCGACCCGTGCAAGCGATTCATCCAACGCAGCCCGAATCGCATCCGCCTCGTCCGAAATGGAGGTGATCCGATGCACCCGAATGCCATGCGCTGCGAGTTGCATTCCCATCCAGGCCGAATTGGTGTCAACGGTCTGGCCCAACAGCAATTCGTCTCCAATGGTGATGATTTCCGCTAACATGCCGCAAAACTAATCCGGTCGGCGCGCTTTGATTAAAAAAGACACATAAAAAAAGCCCCTCACCGAAGCGAGGGGCTTAAATACCTTGTTCAGAGGAATCACTGAATGGCCAAGCGGACCACGGCGTGATGATCGCCTTGTGCGATATTCACCAAATAGATTCCGGGTGCCCAATGACTGGTTTCCAACTTCTCAACCATGGCAGTGGTCTGCATGGACAGGACCCGCTGACCCGTCGCACTCCAGACATCGATCTGATGCGCGCCTGGTCGATTGATCACCAACTCCACTTGGTCATCCGCCGGATTCGGGAACAAATTAATGTCTGAAGGATCAATGGGTTCGGCGATACCTACCCAATCTTCAAATTCGAGGTCGGCGCAGTCTCCTAGGTCATCTGTAGGGACGCGCAAGTGCACGATATCATTGATGTCAATGGGATCTTCATCCCCACGAACGTGCAATCCTGGCTCGAAATCACGCTGATAGATGATCTCCAACTTGCCATTGACAACGTCCGGAGCGATCGAACCAAATACCGCTTCATAGCCGTCGAAGTCAATATCTGGAGTGAGGTCACAAGCATCTTCCGTGTTCCATGTTACCCCGCCGTCCATGCTGTGCACCACGAACTGGTGACGATAATTCTGAGCACCCGTGGAGAAGTTCTCCATGATAGCCGAGTACGTGATGTACATATTGCCCGAAGCATCCGTCGCAATGGATGGGAAAGCCGCACAGCCTACGAAATAAGCCGCGATTTCATCAAAGTCCAAGGTGCCACTTTCATCGTAATCAAATGAATAAGCGATGATTTGTGCACTATCCGCTCCCATGGATTCATTCCAATACGCCAATCCGTTGGTTCCAGGGAAGTAGCTTGTAGTACCGTCGATTGTATCGGCATCCATGTAATACATCGATCCGAATGAGACATGCACCTGACCATAACCATCGATGTGGACATCGCCCGCACCATCGGCATTGAAAAACTCTTGGAACAATCCATCTTCGTTGTAGTCCTCACCGATCTCTGGCAAGCCCATATCAACTTCGTACAAATCGACTGGGAAATCCACGAGCAATTGCTTCTCCCACGTCTCTCCGTTGTCCTGGGAAATCATCACAAACGAGTCACTGAAGTCATTGAAGGCTGCAAAAGCAACCGTATTGCCACGTGCATGAATGGCGTATGTATCACCGCTGAACCCAAAGAATTGGGTGCTATCGAGTTCTGGAAAAACATGGTCAATCACATCCCATGAGTCACCTCCGTCCTGAGAACGGTAATAGACCAAGGCGCCGTCTTGTCCGCCATAAAAAGCACCGCCATTCGCTTCAGGTGTAGTCACACAGATTACGTGCAATGAGTTCCCATCTTCCCCTCCTGCAGCCATTCGAGGCCACAATTTTCCGACAGCTATGTCGCTGGGGATTGACGCCTCACTCCAAGCGTCGCCTGTCGCTGCGTCCCGCCAAGCCATGTGCAATGGCGTATCGATGCCAGGGTGGCTCACGACCACCTCACGGCCACTGCCTGTATGCACGATGGAAGGCCAACCAATTCGAGTAGACTCTATGCGCTCGTAGGCAATCTCTCCCCAAGTGCCGTCATAAAAGTTATAACCGGTGCCACGATCACTGAATGGCGTCAATTCCAAACTCATCGTCCATGCTGCAGAAATGGCTTCCGCCCCTCCTGCCATTCGGTCATCAATTGCCGCGTTGGATTGCAAATCGTATTGGGTGTAACCGATTACTTGTCGCTCGACGATCATTTCACGGGACATCACATGCTCAATGTCGAGCGTTGACTCTCCTTCCAGCGGCTGCTGTGGACGGTCCGAAAAATCTGAAATTGCCATCGTGGGCATTGGAGTTGCCGTGCGCAAGGCCGGAGCTAATTGAGGAATGCCTTGCAACAATTGCGCCCCGGGGGTCGCAGAGGATTGTGCCATTCCTGAACAAACAAATAAGCCTAAAACTAAGGCCAGTGTAAATTGCTTCATGTGGGTTGATTTAGAACCAACAAGTACCGAAAAGAAGCGAAAAAATCCAATTAATACGGCGCGCCTTTTATGAAGTCGCTTTCAATCGGGCAAGCACCGTCTCTCGGCCCGTCACATCCTCGTCCATCGCAACACAAATTTCGCAGTCCAATGGGAGGAACACGTCGATGCGCGAACCAAACTTGATAAAACCCACCTCATCTCCATGAGACAGCTCATCTCCCTCCTTCAAGTACCAGCAAATTCTTCTTGCCACAGCACCCGCAATTTGCCGAAAAAGCACGGTCCCGTGCTTCCCTTCAATGACATGCGTGGTTCGTTCATTTTCAGTGCTGCTTTTGGGGTGCCAGGCAACCAAGTATTTGCCTGGATGGTACCTCGCGGCCAAAACTCGGCCAGCCATCGGGGACCATTGGGCATGCACATTCAATGGACTCATGAAAATGCTCACCTGAATTCGTTCATCCTTGAACCATTCGGTTTCTTGGACCTTCTCAATGACCACCACTTTTCCGTCACTCGGGCACAAGACATCTTCCAATTGCGCCGAACCAATGTTGCGCGCGGGCATTCGAAAGAAATTGATCACCAAGCCCAATAACACCACACAACCTATTGCCAACAAATAAAACGCCCAGTTCGGCAACCAAGTGAAGGATGCATAGCCGACCAAAGCCGTGAATAATAGCGTAACGATCAACGTCGCTGTGCCTTCTCTGTGAAACGTCATTCGAATGGGAAATTGAATTGAAGGGGATACAAATGCAAAATAAGGGCATACACCGGAGCGGCAACGGTAAATCCATCAAAGCGATCCAAGACTCCACCATGTCCCGGCATGAGATTTCCTGAATCCTTGATTCCATTGGCTCGTTTCCACGCGCTTTCCAATAAGTCACCGGTTGTGGCCAAAATGGCAATCAAAGGCCCCATCCAAAGGGCGTGCCAACCCAGCAGAATCCCAGCGGCAAGGGCGGCGAAAAATGCTCCCCCCAAAAAGCCTTCCCACGACTTGCCGGGCGATACCGCCGGCATCAACTTGTGCTTGCCCAGCGGTTTCCCAACGAAATAGGCGCCCGAATCATTGGACCAGATCAAAATCAATAA
>DLQB01000070.1 GCA_002477505.1 Flavobacteriales bacterium UBA7443 | reverse complement strand
ATCCAATCTTCAACACTCATTTTCGAGACCAATTTCGTTAATAATTCCAATGGAATTTCATTCCATCTATTGAATCTGATGCAACTTTTTCCCATGTCAAGTTTACGCAAATTGAGGGCTGAATGTTCCGCCAAGAACCAGTCCATCAAATGAGCATCGGCGTATAAGCCCATGTGGTAGAAACCAAAGAAGTTTTTTTGGTTGGCTATGCTTACGAATGGCAGCGGCAACTGCGGATTGCAGTGGTAACCCGGGGGATACAATTCATGTGGCACCACATATCCGATCATCCCGTAAGACATCTGTTCCTCAAATCCATTCGGCATTGCTTGCTGAATCGCTTGGCGCATTTCAGCAAATTGTGGGCGACGTTCAGAAGACACCCAACGGACATATTCATCCGGAGTTGACGCTTTTTGCATTGCATGTCCTTTAGAAACACGAAATTTAAGCCATGAAAAAGATCCCTTGGCTTCTTTTCCTTTCCCTTCTCCCATTCATTTGGATGAGCTGCTCCGAAAAGCAATCAAAACCAGAAGAACGCAACGCCAAGAAGCATTCAAGAGTGGATTCGATTCCGCAATCCAATCCATGCATGGAGATAAATCCTGCGCATCTGGCCGGTCAATTCAACCCCGCAGATGATTCGGAATTTCAAGTGATTTCAGAACGTTTCACCCCAAAGGCCCGCATCTTTCTGCGAATAGAAGCACTGGCGGCATTTGAGGCCATGTGGAGTGCAGCCCGAAAGGACGGCATTGAGCTCGTCATCCTGAGTGCAACCCGCAATTGGACGTACCAGCGCGGAATCTGGAATCGAAAGTGGAGTGGGCCTCGCTACTCCGAATTTGAGGGGAAAGCGCGCGCGATCGAAATCTTAAAGTACAGTGCAATGCCGGGATCATCTCGTCACCATTGGGGCACAGACATTGACTTGAATGCATTCGAAAATGAATGGTTCGAAAATGACACGGTTGGGAAGGCCGTATACGCTTGGTTGAAGGCCAATGCGCCACAATACGGCTATCACCAAGTTTATGGCGATGCATCCAATGGAAGGCCCGGCTATCGGGAAGAAAAATGGCATTGGTCCTACCTACAGCTGGCCGACCCCTTGCTCGCTTGCTACCTCTCGCATCCTCCCAACGGAGCCTTTGAAGGCTTTGAAGGCGCACAGTGGTCGGACTCCATTGGCATTGTAGAATCCTATGTAAACGGCATCGATCGGCCTTAATCCTTTTCTCGCTGGCCGGCATTCACATCGAAACCTGCTGGAGCCACGTGTGTCGCTAATATGCGATGTGCCTCTTGCCTGACGGCTACCGTTTTTTTGAGTTCCCACAGCCGAGCGCGTGCTTCGCGGCCAGCGGTTTCCAAATTGACCACCGGGTCCACGTATGCGTCGTCCCAATCTTGCCATTGGCGTTCCAACGGAGGAATGGTCCATGGCGCATGACGGGAATGTGCCGGAATGCCCTTTAACTCGGGAATCCATTGTGCGATGAATTCTCCCTTCGGGTCCCGTTCGATGCTCTGTTTCACTGGATTATAAATGCGAATGGTATTGATTCCCGTCACCCCCGCTTGCATCTGGAATTGACTGTAATGAATGCCGGGCTCGAAATCGAGGAAACAGCGCGCCAAATGCTCCACTCCCGCCTGCCACGGATGGTCCAAGTGGTGGGTCAAAAAGCTGACCAACATAGCCCGCATTCTAAAATTCAAATACCCCGTGGCGATTACACAGCGCATGCAAGCATCTACCAGCGGCACGCCCGTGTTTCCCTCCTTCCATGCTTGGAGTGTTGCCGGCGTGCCTTGGTGCTGAACCCCCTGATATCCGCGGTTCACGGATTCAAACTCCATGCGATCCTCGGATTCAAATTTCTGAATGAAATGGCCCTGCCAGCGCAAGCGACTCCCAAAGGCCTTCAAATCTGTCTTTGCCCGTGGTACGTCAGCTCTTTTGTACGCCTGAAAAACCTGACGCATGCTCAAGCAGCCCCATGCGAGATAGGGGGACAAGCGACTGCATGACAAGCGACTCGCCGCTGGTTGGCCAATCTGCCTGCGGTAGCCCTTGACACGTCCCTCAAAAAACGAATGCATGTAGCGGTGCGCATCCCGCTCTCCCCCCATTTGAAACGGTCCTTCCTGTCCCGGGTCATGGTGATGCATCACCTCTGGACAAGCGCGGATCTGGAAACGATTGAGCATCGAATCTGAGAGGTCTGAGACGCCCGTCATTTCCGAACGTGGCATCGGGTGCGTCAATCCAGCGTTCATATTTGCATGCCACTCTGCAGCCCACCCATCGCGGGACCGGCGACCTCGTTGAACGGCTTGCTGAGGAGTCTCGAACCAAGCTACTTCGTTTTTGGCACACCACGATTCAAGGGATAAATCGCGGTCGTAGGTGTGCCGCAAACCCGTTTCCTCATGGCTGTATATCCCTTGGATAGCGAAAGCTTCGCTCAACCATTGAAAACATTCCAAGGCCTCCACCCGAAAGGCCTCCACCCGAACGGGCCAACCCAATTCTCTTACTTCTTCTACCAATGAAGACCAGGCCTGCCAACGAAATTGGAGGTGACGATTGGATGTCGTGGGATGCGCCAAATCTGCCGGCTCAAACAAATGCATGAGCAACACAGCGTCACCTCGCGTTGATGCCGCTTTCAGCGCGCGGGCGAGTGGTTCATGATCACGAAGCCGCAAATCACGTTTGAACCAGACAAGGTGGATGTTTTTTTTGGAGGCACTGCGAGGGGGCATGTGCAATCAACCCTTCTGCGGACGCGAAGGTTCGATTTGTGCATCTTCCCCGGCAGAATCCGGCATATTAAGCGAATTCCTCCTACTGGAAATTGACCATGAAGAAAGTCAACGATTTACGGTCATTCGCTTTTCAACGGTTCCGTCAGAGTAGACATACAAAAGCAGGCCACCCCGTAAGGTTTCTTCATTGACCGTTCTACCGAGAATGTCGGTAATGCGCAGCAACTGACGATTGAACGTGGAAGAAGACAACGGATTGATCGCGCCCGTTGTAGGTTGCTCACACACATTGGAAAAGAAATCCCAAAGCAATTCGGTACTGTCTATGTCTTGATTTCCCCAAGCACCAAACCAATCGTGCAATCCCCCATTGACGCGGTATTGGTGGAATTCCTGTCCTCCGCTTGCCCCACGGATTCTACCACACTACTTTTCGGTTATGAAAAAAGTGGCGGTCATCGGCGGAGGAGCAGCAGGGTTTTTCGCGGCGTTGTCTGCGGCGCAACACCATCCCAGTAGCCGAGTTGTCATTTATGAGAAATCGGACAAGTTGCTCTCAAAAGTGAAAATTTCGGGTGGGGGGCGCTGCAATGTGACCAATGCGACATTCAAGGCTGGCCCACTCTCCAAGAATTATCCCCGCGGCGGAAAACCCTTGAAAAAGACGTTTGCTCAATTTGAGACGCAAGACACCATCGATTGGTTTTCCACTCGTGGCGTATCCCTCAAAACGGAGGCCGACGGCAGAATGTTTCCTGCCACAGATTCGTCGCAAAGCATCATTGATTGCCTGACGCATCAAGCACAAAAAGCGGGCATAGAAATTCGAATGCGCACACCGGTGCAACGCATCACGCAACAGGACGATAGAATCGTGGTAAATGATGAAGCCTTCGACGCTGTGATCGTCGCAACGGGTGGCAGTCCAAAGTCGAGCGGGTTTGATTGGCTCGCGGCAATGGGACACAGCATCACGCAACCCGTGCCCTCTTTGTTCACGTTCAACATGCCCGGAGAATCAGTCAAGGAGATGATGGGATTGGTGGTACCCGATGCGTTGGTTCGTATCCAAGGGACCAAGCTTTCTCATCAAGGACCTGTATTGATTACGCATTGGGGCATGAGCGGTCCGGCCGTGCTCAAGCTATCGGCATGGGGCGCCCGGGAACTTCAGGCACGCGGTTACGCCTTCAATATTCAAATCAATTGGATCGGCATCGCCAATGAAAGCGAAGTCTTGGACATCATTGAAGCGTCGCTTCCCGAGAACAGGAAAAAGAAGATATCCAATGCATGTCCGTTCGACCTTCCAAAAAACTTTTGGCTGTACGTATTGAATAAGTCGCAGGTAAACGCCGACATGCCCTGGCTTGAGCTGGGGAAAAAATCACGAAACAAATTGGTCAACACCTTGCTCAACGATATCTACGCCGTGAAAGGCAAGACCACCTTCAAGGAAGAGTTTGTGACGTGTGGGGGAATCAAGGCCGATGAGGTGGATTTTGGCACCATGCAAAGCCGAATTGTCCCTGGTTTATTCTTTGCGGGCGAAGTGCTCGATGTCGACGGCATTACCGGTGGCTTCAATTTTCAAGCGGCTTGGTCCACCGGATTTGTGGCCGGAAAATGTTTGTCTGCGTCTGTGAACGCATCATGAATTAACCGCATTGAGATCGAGCTTGCCAAAACCTATACGCTGAGCTTTCGGGCAACAAGAAGCCCCGCAATCCGAGGATATACGGGGCTTAGTGACATTTGTTGGCGGTCTGGACGAGACTCGAACTCGCGACCCCATGCGTGACAGGCATGTATTCTAACCAACTGAACTACCAGACCGTTTCACAACAGTGTGCTACTCATTTGTAGCGGAGCGCAAAGATAAGCCA
>DLQB01000145.1 GCA_002477505.1 Flavobacteriales bacterium UBA7443 | reverse complement strand
GCCTCGACTCCGTTCGAATTGACGGCAACAGGCAGTGATCCCGACGGCGGTGCAATCACCTTCAATTGGGAAGAATATGATTTGGGTCCGGCAACGGCATCTGGAGACAACGATTTAACCAACCCCTCAGGCAATCAACCCATTTTCAGGTCTTGGCCCTCCACCACGAGCCCAAAACGCATCTTTCCACGGGTGAATGATTTGGTCAATGGCACGGTCACCATTGGTGAACACTTGCCCACCTATTCGCGCGATCTGAATTTTAAATGCACGGTCCGAGACAATGAACTCAACGGGGGGGGATTTGCCGATGACCTTTTGACCATGAGCGTGGACGGTTCCTCGGGACCATTCTTGGTGAGCGCGCCGAATGGCGGGGAAGCAATTGCCGCTGGAATACCAACAATCATTTCCTGGGATGTAGCGGGCACGAATGCGGGAGCGGTGAATTGCGCAAGCATCGATATTTTCCTATCCACCGACGGTGGCTATACGTGGCCCTATACTCTTATTTCGAATGCGTCAAATAATGGAACGGCGAGTGTCACATTGCCCAACATTCCAACAGCAAACGCACGGATCAAGATCAAAGGAGCCAGCCACGTGTTTTTTGACATTTCCAATGGAAACTTCACCATTGAAGAAGCATCAAACCCCGTTCCGTATGACGCAATGGTCAACAACATCATTGGAGTGAATCCGGAAACCTGCGGCACCGCTATCGCTCCGAGCGTTGAGATCATCAACGTCGGAACAGAAACCTTGACCGCATTCGACGTGGCGTTCGACTTGGACAACGGGCAGAACACTGCAACCATTGGCTGGTCGGGATCATTGGCACCCGGTGCGATGACAGTCGTGGAACTGTGCAATGCCAATGACCTTTGTCTGGAGGTTGAAGCCGGGGAACACACATTGGATGTTTCAGTCAGCCTCATTGGTCAAACGGATGAAGTGGCCGCGAACAATGCTAATGCCATTTCATTTGCCAGCGGATGTTTCGAATCGTGCTCGAATTGCGGCTGCACCGATCCAACCGCATGTAACTACGATACCGATGCAAGCATTGATGACGGCAGCTGTATTTTCCAGGAACCTTGCTCATGTCAGCTCACAGGAAATCAATCGGCGAGCCTCAGTGGAAACGAAACGGGCGAGCCGTTGACGCAGTCGGCAACTTCGCTGGCTCCCTTGACAACGATTACAATAGAACTGGATTTTGACAATGCAGGCAGCTCGGGAAGTTGGCCTGCTGATTTGGCAATGGCCATTACCCCTCCTTCAGGCGAGTGCATCTCATTTGGGGGATACAATGGCTCCCCCGATGGATGTGCGAGCATTGGAAATTACCAAGTCGTTTGGCCCGCTGGATGGCAGACGCAGGCTGCTGGCCTGTACACCGCAACGGTCGATATCTCCGAAGCCAACTTAAGCGGATCCGGAGATTGGAGTGTCACGCTATACAACGGCTATGGTGCTTCCTCGGAGGTGAACTATGTGGTCAACTGGATAATCGAAGATTTGTGTTTGGATGTTGTTGCAATGAATGGTTGCACCGATGCAACCGCGTGCAATTACGATGAGAATGCAACCGACGATGATGGTTCGTGCTTCTTTGCCGAGGAAGGCTACAACTGCGCCGGCGAATGCATCCTCGATACAGATGGCGACGGAGAGCCCGATTGCGACGCAGTCACTTGCCCAGCCGATTTGAATGGCAATGGCTCCATTGAGGTGTCAGATGTTTTAATCCTACTCAGCGATTTCGGATGCACCACCGAATGCATCGCAGACATCGATGGCGACGGTGCTACGAATGTCAATGATGTGCTCTTGCTCCTTGCAGCCTTTGGCGACGACTGCTGAGCAAAGGCAAGTCCAGGACTTGAGTGCGAGAAGAAAATTGGTTCAGGAAACGCCCGCCAAGGCGCCTTTTTGCGGACTCATTTGCCCTGCTCGGCGTAATCAGCTAGATATAAGAACGGCTCATTGAGTTCACCAGCCAGGGTGGTTTCAGATGCGCCATCGAGTATGTCATCAGCATCGCCCAACACGAGCAATGGAACCACGTGCTCCATCAATTCTTGACCAAACCCATCGGATGCATCCCTCGGAAGTTCGCAGGGAAGATTGTCCACCGCCATGACCGTAATGCCCTCCCTATCCGAGATGCCACATTCCTTTTCATTCCCGGGATGATAGCCATACAGGGGATCATCAATCGATGAAGGTCGCACAGTGCAAGCCACAGGACCATCGATATCGCAAGAAATATCCGCGACAACTTGGAGGCTCCAATCCGCCTGCCGCATGTCATTGCGCGTAAACAAAAACGGTGCTCCTTCCGCCCAAAAATGGCCAGCAATGAACAAATCACCTCGCTGTGCAAAGGGCATAAACGTGCTTTCGAACAGCATAGGCTCCGCAATAAATTCAGCCATATCGAACGCAGCGCCATCCTTTCGGCGATTGTAATCGCCCACATCTAAGTGTGTATAGACCGGTTCAGGGAATTCCATGCGCAAAAAATCATCGGGATGCACGGATCGAATGTTCATCTTATCCAACACTTCCTTGGCACCTTGCCCCACCCGGCCGTGTCCCGTCAATACAATTCGCAGGTCATCCGGAAGCTTCACTCCTTTGGCAGTGGAAAGCATATCCTTCAAATCCAAGCAATCGATAGCCCGGGGAATGGCGAAACTTCCCGTGCGCTCGCCCCATGCTCGAATACCGTTGTACGCTCCAACCAGTCCTGCCCACCGGCCAAAACCAATAATTCGTCGGCCGCTCGGTCGCTTGAGCAGTTCATAATCAATGAGACGGATGCGTTTCTTCAATATTTCCGCGAGCAGATTTGCATTGTAGGGCTGCAATTTGTGCGTGTGGCTGAAAAAGAGATACGTCTTGTCTGCAATCAATTCCTCAGTATTCACCTCTTTCACTCCAATGAGCACATCACGATCACTCAAATCTTCCTGCATCTTCAGCCCCACGGATGCATATTCCGCATCTCGAATTCTCCGCACAGGACTGGGCTGAACGGCTATATCCAATTCCGGGAAACGCTCCTGAAGGAGCACACACTGGTCTGGAGTCAACGGCACACGTTGGTCAGGAGGCGTTTTGCCTTCCCGAAGAATGCCCAATCGCAAGGGGTTTTCTGAGGTATACGACACGAGATCTAGTATCAATTACAAGCAACCAAGTTACTCAATGCACTATCAGTATCAGACGCTGTGCCGCAACTTTTCAACCTTCAGTCCTGAGCAAGAAAACGATAATTGATAACGCCCGAAGTTGACTCGTTTGACACGGCAACAAAAATGGATGCCGAAGCACTCGCCAGCGCCGCGCGTGCAATGCACCCGCTGGCATCGGATCCAACTCCACCTTGGTTATCGACAGAACCCAATTCAACCGACTCGATTTTCGATTGGATAACGCGGCCATCGGCTGCTACTTTTATCGCAATAGCCACCGAGCCGGCTACGCGGCATTTGTAACCGGGAACGGGAAGATTGCGGTGTTTTCTTCCGCCTAAGTCGTACGATACCGTGACCTGACCGTCGTAACGTTTGTCCCACTCTGTGAGCGTCTGAACAGCATCACTCGCTCCATCGTCCGGAACTCCTTCGAGACCAAAATCCTTTTTATCCGCTGCCAAGCGTTCGAATTCAGCCTGCTCCATGGCCCGCAATTCAGCTTCAACCGATTCGGTTAAACTTTGAATGTCCTGAGCACTCGCCGTTGAAAGGCGATCCTGAACCCGTTCTGACTGCTCATTGGCAGCGAGGTTGGCCACCCGCTCATTGAGGCGGGCTTGGATCAGCTGTTCCATGGACTGTTCTTTGGCAGGCTCGATGTCCGAATCATTCACAAAATCAACCGCAACGAATTCTGCTGAAGTGGACCGACCATTATGAACCGGCTGAAATGCCAAAATAAATAGGACGGTAGCGTGCAAAGCCAATGTGATGGTCATTGCGATCCAAAACTGATGCCTTGAAACACGACGTGCCATGATCAATCCAAGACCATTGACGTTTCACGCTTCCACGTCACCGAAGTGATGCTGCGATCAGCCTTGAAATAATAGGTACCCGTTTTGGTCACCACCTTTCGGTATCGAATGACCTTGTTCCCATTCCGAACGGTTCTCTCTATCACCAAGCCATTTGGAATGTCATAGGATTCTTCACTCACTCCTTGCAAAACATCTGCATGCTCCAGCGGCAGGGTATAATCCTCGGGAGATCTTGGCTTCATGTTGTCAAGACGCTCCTTCTCTTCTGCTCGTCGATCGTACGCGCGCTGTTGAGACTCGCGCTCACGCTTGGACAAAGACTGACTGGCTTTTTTCGCTTGACGCCTCACATCGTACCACCGTTCCTTTGCTCTCTGGCTTGAACCGCTGCCTATTTCACGGTAACGGGTTGACGCAGCCGCAATTTGTTCACTTGAAATACTGCGGGTCTCTGCGGCAGCGCGGTTCAGTCCCCGGAACAATGTTCTCCACGTGCGCTTTTTCGCCTCGAGTTCAGGAACACTTTTAGCGTAGTCCCGCGCACGGCTTGACCGCAATCGCGTTTGACTTTCTTGCTCATTGGCCACAGCATCCGCTCCATTTTGAATCAATCGATTGGCACGGCGCTGGGTCGCATTGGATTCGGCAAGGTATTTTGATTGCAGCGTGGCTTCATCGGCTTGCCGTTCTTTTTGACTTTGGATGGAACTGGCTTCATTTCTTTGCATCGTTCTCTCGAGATCCAACGTTTTCTGGCGTTCACGCTCAATTCGTTCTGTGGACAATGCCGCAGAGGCTGACCTCAATTGCGCCTGTGATTCTTTTTGCGCTTCTACTTGGGCATTCCGGGCCAATGCCTCACTTTTCAATGCCTCACTGAAATATTTCTCAACCTCATCTTCCTCGGTAGCATTGAGCCTGGACATCACTTGTTCCGCTCTTTTTCGGTCCAATTCTGCTTGTCTTCGACGTTGCTCCTCGCGTTCCTCTTCGATCGCCGCCGCCTCGTCCATTCGCCGCTGCCGCTCCTCCTTTTCAGCCAATCGCTCCGATTCAATCATGGACTCAAGAGCCTGCTCCTCGAGCAATCGCTGCTCTTCCATTGCAGCGGCATTTGCAGCCGCATTATCGCTCTTTTCTGTGGCTGCAGAGGCGTTGGATTCAGACCTATCAATCCGACTCAGTCGACTCTGAGCGTATCGGTCATTAGGCTTTACGTTCAGCGCTGAGTTGTATTTGCGGCGAGACTCCGACCAATTGTAAGCGTCAAAAGCATTGTCAGCTTCAAGGATGAGCGCGTTGTATTCTTCTTCCGCACTTTGCGCCGCCGCGCGGGCCTCATTCTCTGCCGCGAGACGTGCCATTTGATCGGCCTCCGCCTCCGCCCGACCTGCTTCTCGTTCCGCCTCTGACGCAGCGCGATCGGCCGCACGCTGCGCTTCTGACGCGGCACGGTCGGCTTCGCGTTGTTCCTCAGAAGCAGCACGGTCGGCTTCCCGCTGGGCTGCTGCGGCCGCACGTTCCGCTTCTCTGGTGTCATTCTTTTCAGTACGATCCTCCTTGTCATCCCTCGACTCGCGCTCCTTTCCTTGCGACTCTATCGCATCCGCGACCAATGACTCGTTGTCCGTCGCTTCTGATGCTTCATCCAAGCCCGCTGCCTCATTGATGCGCTTTCGAGCCTCGGTAATTCGCTGTTGCGGATAGCGTTCTTCCGGCAAAACCTCCAATGCTTGCTCATATTTGGCGATAGCCGCTTCATAATCATCATTGCGAAACAAGACATCCGCATCATCATTGATAGCGTCGTACTCCCGGCGTTTTTCTTTCAATGCTGCGCTCGCAGCAGCCCGATCAGCAACCGCCTGCTCACGGGCAGCTCTTTCTGCAGCATCCGACTCCATTTCTGCTAGACGTTCGCGGCTGGCTTCTGCCCGCTGTTGCCAAAAACGTTCCGCAGGCAAAAGCTGACCCGCTGCTTCGTATTTGACCAACGCGGACTCGTAATCGTCGTTCCGAAACAATTGATTGGCCTCATCAATCAAGGCCTCATATTGAATGGTGCGCTCAACAATGTCTGCTGCTTGTGAAGCCAAATCCGACTGCCGAGTTTCTGCTTCCTCAATCCGGTTCTTGGGGTACCGTTCGTCCGGCTTTAATCCCACCGCCTCGCTGTAAAGGCCAATGGCTCGATCATACTGCTCGCGCTCGAAATACTTGTCCGCATCGAGAATGAGTTGCTGGTATTCCGCTTCCGCCTCGGAATTTGCTTGCAAGGTTGATTCTCGTTCATCCACTCGGCGTAAGCCATCATCCGGCTCGCGTGCATCCGGTTTCATGGTTTTGGCATCATTGAACGACTGCCGCGCCCCGGTCAGGTCATCTCGGGACAGCGCCTCATCTCCCGCGTCAAGCAGGGATTGAAAGGCGGCCGCTGAAGCGCTGGAGGCGTTGGCATCATCCAACGCATTTTGCGCCTGCAATCGCTTATCAACCACTTCCTGCTCATCGGGGAATAATGCCAAGGCAGAATCATAAAAATCGATTGCTTTCTGCCACTCCTTGCTTGACTTTGAGCGATCTCCTTTCGCAACAAAGTCCTCAAAATTTTCGCGCATCCGCTCAGATTCAGAGGCCAGCCGTTCCAAACGACTGAATTCAGCATTCACCTTATTCCGCATTCGAACGGTGTAATTGCTGTCGAACACCACTGTGTTCTTGTTTGCATCGTATTCTCCCCGTCCATAGGCATCTTCGAAAATGGAGCGGTCGAATCCTTCTGGTAACGGAAGCATGGACATGTCGAGGTCCATGTTGCGATTTCCAATTACACTTTCGGGGATTCCGGATGCGTCCACCTCAATGCGCTTGTTGCTATGGCCATCCAAAACAAAACTGAAGGTGTACAAATGGCGCAGAGGAAGCTCAAAGTCATAGTCCCCTTTGGCATTGGTTTTTAGCTGATCAAAGACTTCACCATCCTGATAAACGATGACGTCAACGCCCTCCAATCGCTTGTTGGCATCTTCTAGTTTCACCGATCCAAAGACCAGAAACAGGTCTTCCTGAGCGATCGCTGAGACCGAAACAAAGAGACCGATAACCATTGCAAAAGCGCCAATTGCAACACGAGAAAGGGCGTTTCGCACGCTCACCTGCGCGCAGAAAATCACAGAAGGCATTCCAAATGTTCTCGATTCAATCGACTTTTGCATCCAATGGGTTTCAATCATCCTTAGAACGTAAAAATATGGCATTTAGTTATTGGGAGTCAACGGAATGGCTAGAAGGTAACGATTTAATCGTCATTGGAGGTGGAATCGTGGGGCTATCCGCTGCTTTGCAGGCCAGTGTTTTGAAGCCGCATTGGAAAATTGCCGTCATCGAAAGGGATCCATTCGGCGGAGGCGGAAGCACCAAAAATGCCGGCTTCGCCTGTTTTGGAAGCCTCTCGGAGTTGGCGCACGACCGATCCGTTTTGGGCGATAAGGAAGCCGCGGTATTGCTTAGAAAACGAATCGATGGTTTGAAACTGCTTCGCCATTCCCTGGGCGACTCATCCATCGGATACCGTGATTGTGGAAGTTTGGAATTGATTCGAAAAGGCGCGGGGTATGAAATGCCGTCCATGGAGACCATCTCCGAAGTCAATGCGTGGGCAGCCGAAACAACTGGCTCAATGCATACGTTCCACATCGCCGAGGAAAAAGAGTTGGCGGGCATCAATAGCAAGATGATTGAAGGTGCCATTGCTTCGCCTCTCGAAGGCGCAATTGACACCGGAAAAATGATGCAAGCATTGCGTTTCAAAGCGCAAAAAACGGGGATACGCCTTCTGTTCGGTCTCAACGTAACGGGCTGGAATCAACACACAACGAATCACCAAATCGAAATCGAACGCGCCGGCTCGTTGGATGTTGCGGAGCGATTTGCAATGAAGTCGCCGCATGTCGTGATCGCTACCAATGCTTTTGCTCGGGAATTGATTCCCAAATGCGATGTGAATCCAAAAGAAAATATGGTGCTCGTTACAGAAGCCATCGACCATTTAAATTTTGACGGGACCGTGCACATGGATGCGGGTCACTTGTACGCTCGAAACATTCAAAATCGAATGCTCATTGGAGGGGGCAGGCACTGGAAATTGAAAAACGACACCGAGCTTGAGCAGAAGCTCAAAACCTTGCTCAATGAGGCCTTTCCAGAGACTTTGATGGCAAACATAGAATACAAGTGGACCGGCGTCCTTGGAATCGGCTCAACACGAATGCCGATTGTTTCAAAGCTTTATGAAAGAAGCGTTGCAGCTGTCAAAATGGGCGGGATGGGCGTGGCCATCGGCATGCAATTGGGAAAAGAAAGCATCGAACTTCTTCTTTCCGATTGATGCGCATGTAACCTTTTCCGAAACGTTCGCGTAAAGGGTCGAGATGGAATGTCACATTAAGACCTTTAAAACCATGCGAACAGCATACACCACTTTCACTTTGGCCGCAATTCTCTTCCTGGGAACCGGCGTTTTTGCCCAAACTGGCGTTACCCTAGTGACGGGCCCTACTAGCTTTACCGGAGCATCCAATTTGGAAGACGGAATCCAGGTAGGATCGTCCGGTTTGTACGCCACACAAGTTGCACTCATCACAGACGTGTTGCCATTTTTGTCCGCTGACGCTCAAATGAATTGGGGCGCCTTGGGATTGACCTCTTCTGACCGCCAACAGGAAATCTCTGAGTGGTATGGCATCGGAGCTGGATTGCGTTTGCACAAGCCCTACGCCACGGATCAATTTTTACAACCTTGGATCGGTTTGGGGGTTTCGTTTATGCAACAAAGCAATTTAGCAGACCTCACAAACGCAGAAGGAACAGCCTACTACTACTGGTCCAATGGCCAAGTGTATGACATGCCGGAAGACGCGGAGAATGCAAATGTTCTCGCCTCGACGTTGGCACCTGACCATGCGCATGAGACCCAAACTGCGTCGGTTCGATCCCTCGCAATTCCGATTCAAATGGGCCTGAACATGAATCTTTCTCCCCGTCTTTATGCCAGTGCATCGTTTGCTGTTTTGGCTGGAAAGGAAGCGAGTTTGGATCCGCGTCCAGGTTACAACGACCTGATTACAACGGCACAAGCCGGTTTGGGAATTCGCATTGGAAAGGCATATGGCGAGCCACGTGTTGAGTACCCAGAAGAATGGCTTCTCATTGGAGATGACGCTGACCAGGATGGCATCATGGACAAGCGCGACCGTTGCCCGGGAACGCCTGAAAATGCTCCAATCGACAAACGTGGATGCCCCACCGATCTTGACAAGGACGGCATTGCCGACTACTTGGATTTGGAGCCTAACTCTGTACATCGTCGGGTCAATGCCCAAGGGGTAGCCTTGAGCGAAGAGCAGTGGGCCGTTGCCATGGCCAAACCAAAGAAATCCGGAGATTCATTTCGAAAAGATTTCTTGCGCGTAGAATCCGAAGGTGCTACTGACGTGGTAACTCCGGTGGACGCAAACGGCCGAACGCCGGCTGAATTGCGGTTACTCAAAGCCTTTGGATCCGCAAAATCCACTACCACCACCATCAAAGCAAAGTCCGCAACGCCGGCTCCAGCTCCAGCTGCAGAAGAAATCATTGCTGATTTTGGAAAACAAACCGGATTGAGCAATTACACGGCTGTCATGCCTGCACTGCGACCTAGTTTCCGCGTGCAATTGGCCCACGATATTCGAACGCTCGACATGGATGCCGTTTCTCCGCTGATGGTGACGGGTGAAGTGGTTCAAAAATTTGACAACTCCAGTGCTTTGTGCCTCGTGTCACAACCAACACTTGACTTGAACAATGCCGAGAGCCTGGCCAAAAAACTCCAAGAACAAGGATTTGAAAATGCCCATATTATCGGTGAGTTCAACGGAAGATTGATGAATTTGTCGGCTGCGAAGGCCCTTCAATCATCCTGGGAAGCGACATCGGCTCAACTCAAATAAAAAAAGAGTTCTGCCTCTCAACTTGCGAAAAAGCTGCGCCTCCGGGTGCGGCTTTTTCCGTTTCAAACAGCTTTGTAAATGGCATCGGCGACGCGTATACCATCCAGGGCAGCCGACAAGATGCCGCCAGCATAGCCACCGCCTTCGCCACACGGAAATAAATTGTGCACTTCCGGATGAGCCAAGTCCTCTGCATTCCGAGGAATGCGCACGGGACTTGACGTTCGAGACTCCGGCGCAACCAGCACCGCATCGGGGCTTAAAAATGCCGGTTTGCGATCCACAAACGTTTGCAAGCCTTCTTTCAACGCATTCACAATTAGTGGCGGTAGGACGTCGTGCAAATTCACCGCCACCACTCCGGGCAGGTAGGATGTTTTCGGAAGTTGGTTTGATGCGGTCGCATTCAAAAAATCAATCAAGCGTTGTGCAGGAGCTTTTTGCGATTCTCCGGCCGCTGCCCAACACGCTTTTTCAACGGATGATTGAAAATGAAGCCCACCCAATGGCCCCCTGAAACCGAGACGCTCCCAATCTTCCGGATCCAACTGCACCACCATGCCCGAATTGGCGAAGGGGTTGTTGCGCTTGGACGGCGACCAGCCGTTGGTCACCACCTCTCCATCTTCGGTTGCACACGGGGCAATGATGCCCCCAGGACACATGCAAAAGGAATGCACTCCTCGGCCATCGGCTTGGCAAACAAGTCGATAAGAAGCTGGCGGGAGCCATGTACCACGTTCTTCCGAATGGTACTGAATTTGATCAATAAGCGATTGCGGATGTTCAATCCGGACGCCCATTGCAAAGGATTTCGCAATCAAGGGAACCCCCTTTCCATGCAACAGCTTAAAAATATCCTTCGCGCTGTGGCCGGTCGCCAAGATTAAGTGCGCGCACGGAACATTTTCCTGCACCTGAGTCGCCAAGTCAACCCATGTGATCGAGCGAATGTGCTGATCAGCAACCTCAAAATCGATCAAGCGGCAACCAAAATGTATGACGCCGCCTGCCTTCAAAATGGTTTCTCGCATCGCCTCGATGATGCCCGGCAGTTTATTCGTGCCAATATGAGGATGTGCCTCGACCAAAATGTTTTCATCGGCACCATGCTGAACCAGCAATTCAAGTGCAGCTCGAATGTCCCCGCGTTTGTGGCTACGTGTGTATAGTTTGCCGTCGCTGTAGGTGCCGGCTCCACCCTCTCCAAAGCAATAATTGGAATCGGGATCCACTTTGTGCTCCCGGTATATCTGCACCAAATCCCTTCGGCGTTGGCGCACTGGTTGACCTCTCTCAATGATTACGGGACGGAGTCCGTGGCCAATGCATTGCAGCGCCGCAAAGAGTCCAGCGGGTCCCGCCCCAATGATGTGAACTTCTTTCGCCTCTTTTGGAAGCGCATGGAAGGCGACGGAAGCAATTCCAGATTCCGGTAATGCAGTTCCTCGTTCAGCAGCTTGTATGTTCCAAACTGCACGCACTGGCCGCTGGCGTGCATCGAGATTTTTGCGCAAAACTTGGTATTCTCCCAATCGATCGGACGGCCAAGACAAGGCTTCAAGCAATGCTTCGCGCAGCTTGGACGCATCTGCTGTCCATTCTGCGGGCAAGCGCACCTCTACGGTTGCAACCGGGCCATCAGCTGGCATAGGCTTCGCTGCAGCACGCTGGCGGCGACGTTTCATTTTTGAATGCCGGTCTTTTGGCTTGGACATGCAGCGAAGATAATCTGTCTCAGCGGGTATACGGCGATGCGCTTGACCGCTTACCTTCGTATCCAGATGATGGACACCATTCAATTTCCACACAATCCCCTCTCGTTTGATCGAAAGTCATTGAACGATGAAGAAATCCGACAGCTCTACCGTCAGATTTTGCTACCGAGGATGATCGAAGAAAAGATGCTTAGTCAATTGCGGCAGGGCAAGATTTCGAAATGGTTCAGCGGAATGGGCCAGGAAGCTATCTCCGTCGGGGCAGCTGCCGCGCTCGACGCGGACAACTTCATTCTACCGATGCATCGCAACCTGGGAATATTTACCACACGCGGCATCACCCTGGATCGTCTGTTTTCGCAATTTCAAGGAAAATCAAACGGATTTACCAAGGGACGGGATCGTTCATTTCACTTTGGATCGCGGGAGCACCACATCGTCGGAATGATCTCACATCTCGGACC
>DLQB01000128.1 GCA_002477505.1 Flavobacteriales bacterium UBA7443 | reverse complement strand
ACTTATTTCTTCGATTATGGAAATGCTTTTTTACTAGAGGCTTCGCGGTCAGGTGCTGACATCATGAATGAGGATGGTACGGGCTTCCGTTATCCCAGTTATGTCCAAGATATCATGGGGCCGATGTGCTTCGATTTTGGTTTTGGTCCCTTCCGTTGGGTCTGTGCGAGTGGAGAAGCGGCGGACTTGGAATTGACGGATGCCATTGCCTGTGAGGTGCTTGAAGATTTGAAGAAAGAAGCGCCTGCTGAAATTCAGCAACAAATGGACGACAACATTCGCTGGATCAAAGGTGCTCAAGCCAACCGCTTGGTCGTGGGTTCCCAGGCGAGAATCCTTTACGCTGATGCGTTGGGCCGCATGAAGATCGCTAAGGCCTTCAACGATGCGATTGCCCAAGGTCGTTTGGCTGGGCCGGTGGTGCTGGGTCGCGACCATCATGACGTTTCAGGCACGGACTCCCCTTTCCGCGAGACCTCCAATATTTATGACGGATCGGCATTTACTGCGGACATGGCGGTCCAGAACTTTGCGGGCGATGCCTTTCGAGGAGCGACTTGGATTTCGCTGCACAACGGCGGTGGCGTTGGATGGGGCGAGGTGGTCAACGGTGGTTTTGGGATGCTGATTGATGGCAGTGCAGATGCAGAACGGCGGCTGACATCGATGCTTCATTGGGACGTCAATAATGGCATTGCACGGAGAAGTTGGGCCCGCAACGAAGGCGCAGAATGGGCCATCCAACGAGCCATGCAGCAAGAGCCGCTCCTAAAGGTCACCCTGCCAGCGCATGCCGACGATGGCCTCATCGCCGACGCACTGAAGTAATGGATGAATTGTCCGGACTGCCGGAATCTTGGCCCTTGAAAATCATTTGAGCAAGCGTTAAAAACTGCGGAAACGTTTTAACGATATTTTCGTTTCCAATGGGGAATATTCACCGTATTTTCGCGCTCCGAATGGCTAATATTGCACCACACCAAGGCATGGATCGTGCTGAATTTTTGCTCCAGCACGCGATGGAAATTTTCATGCGCTTGGGGATTCGTTCGGTGAACATGGCGGATTTAGCCAGTGAAATAGGGGTTTCCAAAAAAACACTCTACCTCCATTTCAAGGATAAGAATGACTTGATTCAACGGTGCATGAATGCACACTGCGATCAGATGGAACAGGTGATTTCAGAGGCGGAAAATCGCCAAGGAAATGCCATTGACTCGGAGTTGGCCATCATCGACTTCGTTCACGCCGTCATCACCAAGATGCATCCAAGCATGCTGCACGACCTGAGGAAGTACCATCCCATCGCATTTGACACCATCAATAAGCGTGAGGATGAGATCATTTTGGGCGCGGTAGAGAGGAACATTCAGCGGGGACAAAAAGAAGGGCTGTACCGCACGGATATCAGTGCAGTGCTGACCGCTCGGTTCTTGGTTGCTATTGGCTATGAAGTAAAAAAATGCGGAGAGCGCGGAACCTTCCAGGGAAAAATGACCTTGTCGGATTTGTATGTGCAGTCTTCCCTGTACCACATCCGCGCTATATCCACGGAAAAAGGTGCGAAGTACCTCGAAATCAAACTGGAAAAAGAAAAGCTGTTTCAATGAAGATGAACATCAATCCCTTTCAATCGGCCGTTCTGGCCATTGGCTTTGCAGCCTTTTTCTCGCTCCAAGGATCGAGCCAGCAGGTGTATTCCATTTCGTTGCAGCAGGCACAACAGATAGCCTTGGAAAAGGCATTTGCGGTGCAGTATGCAGCGCTGGATTTGCAGAAGTCCGAACGCGATGTCAAAGAAGTGCTCTCGAAAGGGCTGCCCCAAGTGAGCATTGTGGGGGATTACAGCCAATATATTGACATTCCTACACAAGTGGCTGCGGGAGACGTCTTTGGATTCCCGGCTTACCTCACGGATTTTTTCGGCGGGGTTTCGGAAGCCACTGGCGTTGGCATTGATGCTCCTCCCTTCGACCCGGATGCCCTTTCCGAATTTCAATTTGGCCAGAGCCACACCGCCAACTATGGTGTACAAGCTTCGCAATTGATCTTCAGTGGTTCGTATTTCTTTGGATTGAAGGCTTCGCAATTTTTGGTGGAATCGCGTGAGCGCGGCCAGCAGCGCACTGCCGATGAGGTCATGCAGCAGGTAGCAGAAGCGTATCATTTTGTGCTTGCTGCGCGTGAAGGTTTGGCGCTGGCCAATGAAGCACTGGCGTTGGTTAAAGGCACGCGCGATGAGGTAGCCGCGATGAATGAAGCGGGGTTTGCAGACGAGCTTGCGGTGAGCCAAATGGACTTGGCCATCAATGACCTTGAGGCCCAGGTACTGGCTTCGCAGGGGCAAATCACCATGGCCCAGGGCTTGTTGCGCTTCCAGATGGGCATTGCTCCGGATGCGAAATTGACGCTGACAAATGGCATGGCCGACTTGATGGAGAACGGAAATGAGTTGGAATGGATGAGCCGTGATTTCAACCCGGAAGAAGTTCCAGGAATTCAAGAACAGGAACTTTTTTTGAATTTGGCAGAACTGGATGTGAAGAGCCAAATAGCAAAAGGTTGGCCGCAACTTTCAGCGTTTTACACCAATCAAAACAACGCTCAACGCGACGCCTTTGATTTCTTTCAAAAAGATAGGGCTTGGTATCCCGTTCAGTTGTGGGGCGTGAACTTTTCCATGCCTGTTTGGACGAGTTTTGGGGGACGCCAGGCAGTGGAGAAAAAGAAAATCAGCGAAGAGCGAGCTCGCGTTGGCCTGAATCAGATCACCCAAGCCGCAACCATGGAGTTTGACAATGCACAGGTGGGTTTTTCGAACGCGGTCGCTATGCTCAATAACGCGACCAACGGTGAACGATTGGCAGAAAAGATATACAACCAGTCAGAAATGCGCTACAAAGAAGGCATGGTTTCGAGTTTTGACATGAATGAGGCTCGAAACCAATTGCTCGAGGCCAAAATTCAAACACTCACGGCTTCATTGGAGTGGTTAGACGCCCGAGTCGCATTGCAAAAGGCCCTCTCCGCATTTGAGTGATTGCCCGCAAAAAATCAAGAAAGAACAGAACGATGAATAGCACTTATACCGCACGCATGAAAACAGCACTGGGCATTCCCACGGTGATTTTAATTTTGACTTTGGCCAGTTGCGGCTCCTCCGAAACAGGCTCCTCCGAAACGAGCACATCTGGGCAAGAGACGGCCGTTTCGGACCTCTTCAAGGTTGGCGTCACACGCATCACTCCGCAGGCATTCACCCATCGCTTTTCGGTTCAAGGCAATGTTGAAACTGACCGGAACGCTCTTTTGACGACGGAATTTGGTGGCGCCATCGAAGAGGTTTTGGTGCGCGAAGGCCAGCAGGTGACGGAGGGCGCTCCTCTGGTACGGGTCAATACCGATGTGATGGAGCGTTCAATGTCTGAATTGCAAACCCAACTTGAACTCGCCCAGGCGGTGTTCGATCGCCAAGACCGTTTGTGGGAGCAAAAAATTGGTTCAGAGATTGAGTTCTTGCAAGCCAAGGCGCAATTGGAAGCATTGAAGCGATCCCAGCAAACCTTGGAAGAACAAATGGAAATGGCATTGATGCGAGCGCCGTTTGCGGGAGTTGTGGATCGATGCCTGGCGAAAACAGGGGAATTTGCAATACCGGGAGCCCCGCTGTTGCGCATTGTCGACTTGAAGGACTTGTATGTTCGAGCAAGCGTGAGCGATCACTATGCGGGCAAAGTAACCCAAGGCATGCCGGCGGAAGTCATCGTCAGTGGTGTGGATTCCATTCGCACCAAGGTGGGGCGCGTTGGGCAATTCATCAACCCTTCCAATCGAACCCTTGAGATTTCGTTGCCGCTGCCCCAAGGCAGTAAGTTCTTACCCAACATGTACGCAAGTGTCTGGCTGCAGGACCTTGACTTGGATAGCGCGATGGTTTTGCCGAGTGCATTGGTCCAGCAGGACATCAATGGCGACGAGTTTGTTTTTGTGGCAGAAGGCCAAAGCGCCGTCCGTACCATCCGGAAAAAAATCATTGTATCGGGCATGGGATCAGGCGACAATCTGCTCATCACCTCTGGCCTTGCATTTGGCGACGACGTGGTTTCCCGCGGGGCCAATCGCACAGTGGAAGGACAAGAAGTAAACCTCATTACGGACTGATTCGATGCAGGACCAACCCCAAAACCAAAAGGCGCGTGAGTTCGGATTGAGCTCATGGAGCGTAAACAATGCCACCACGGTATTTGTGCTTGTCGCCATCATCATCATTTCAGGGCTGTACAGCTACCTGACCGTTCCGAAGGAGAGCTTTCCTGAGGTGGTGATTCCCGAAGTATTCATCGGAACTCCTTACCCTGGAAACAGCCCGTCCAACATCGAAAAACTGATCACGCGCCCGCTCGAAAAAGAAATCAATACGATTACGGGGGTGGACGAGATCACATCAACTTCCATTCAAGGCTACAGCGCTGTGGACGTAAAGTTTGAATTCGATGTGACTTCGGATGAGGCTTTGCGCAAAGTCAAAGACGCGGTGGACCGCGCAAAGGCTGACCCGGATTTTCCGGATGACCTGCCGGCGGATCCCGATGTTTTTGCCTTGAATTTCTCCGAGTTGCTTCCGGTGATGAATGTCAACCTGTCGGGCGATTTTAGCCTCGATGAACTCAAGCGTTATGCGGAGGTGTTGGAAGAGGAAATTGAAGAGCTCCCTGAGATTTCCAAAGTGGACATTCGAGGGGTCATGGACAAGGAAGTGGAAGTAGTAGTGGACTACCTGCGTGCCGAGGCGATGCAGGTGAGCTTCAATGACATTTCAGGGGCGATTGCACAGGAAAACATTACCATTTCAGGAGGGGACTTATTGGTCGACAACTTCCGCCGTTCCGTGCAAGTGGTTGGGGACTTTGATTCGACAGAAGACATTGAGAATGTCATCATCAAAAGCGAGAACAACTCGCCTGTTTACTTGCGGGATGTTGCTCGGGTGCACTTTGTTGAGCAAGAGAAAACCAGCTATGCACGCGAGTATTTGCAGCCGGTTGTTTCACTGGACATCATCAAGCGGGCGGGCGAAAACCTCATCGCAGCTTCCAATGGAATCAATGGCATCATTGATGATGCGAAGGCCGATTACTTGCCGGAGAATTTGAATGTATCCATCACCAATGACCAGTCGGATCAGACACGGACGCAAGTCGATGAATTGCAGAATTCAATCATTTTTGGGGTGTTGCTGGTGGTCGGGGTGTTGCTGTTTTTCCTCGGGTTGCGCAATGCGTTATTCGTGGGGGTGGCAATCCCACTCTCCATGTTCATGAGTTTTATGATCCTGAATGCATTGGGGATCACGTTCAACGTAATGGTTCTTTTCTCTCTTGTTTTGGCGTTGGGAATGCTGGTGGACAATGGGATTGTAGTGGTGGAGAACATCTACCGATTGATGGACGAAGGGAAATCGTCAATTCAGGCGGCGAAGCAAGGAGTGGGTGAGGTAGCTTGGCCCATCATTTCCTCAACCGCAACCACGCTGGCGGCATTTTTGCCCTTGGCCATCTGGCCCGGCCTCATCGGGGAATTCATGAAATACTTGCCGATCACATTGATGATTGTCTTGAGTTCGTCCTTGTTTGTTGCCTTGGTCATAAACCCTGTTCTGACGGCTGCTTTCATGCGGGTAGGTGAGAACGGTGTAAGCAAAAAACGCGCCCATCGGGTGACGCTTTCACTGGTGGTTTTTGGGGGGATATTTTTGGCGGTTGGCGCTACAGCATTCGGCAATATTTTGCTCATTGCTGGCTTATTGACCATCGCAAACGCGTATGTGCTGAATCCCGGAACACGCATGTTTCAAAACCGATTCTTGCCGCGTTTGGAGCAGGGATACGATCGCTTCCTTCGCTACGCCTTGGCCGGTCGACGCCCTTGGACGTTTTTCTTTGGAACGGCGGGCTTGATGGTCTTGGCGTTTGTTTTGCTCGGAGCCTTCCCACCCAAGGTGGAGTTCTTCCCAAGCAATGAACCGCAATACTTGAACATTTTCATCACCAAACCCATTGGAACGGACATTGAAGAAACCAATCGCGTCACCCGCGAGATTGAAGGAATGGTTTTGGAGGTGATGAATGAAGAAGGTTTTCAGCGGCCCAATCCGGAGACGGGTGAGATGGAGGCCTACATTGCCAATTCGATTATCGGCCAGGTGGGCAATGGAACGAGCGATCCGCAAGAAGGACCGTCGCTGGGCAATACGCCACACAAAGCTAGAATTGCGGTCAATTTCGTGAAATTCCAAGAACGAAGAGGGCAGTCAACGCGGGATGTGTTGCGCTTGGTACGGGAGCGGTTATCAGGTTATCCAGATGCCGAAATCATCGTTACCAAAAACTCTGACGGTCCCCCTCAAGGCCCCCCGATCAACATTGAAATCCGCGGGGACGATTACGACGATGTCTTGGCCACGGCCAATTCCATGCGCCAGTTTTTGCGTGAGCTGGATTTTGAGGGAGTGGAGGAACTGAAGATCGACGTCGACAAGCGGAAGCCGGAGCTGCCGATTACCATCGACCGTGAGAAGGCTCGTCGCTATGGACTATCCACGCAAAACATTGGCTACACCATCCGAACAGCCTTGTTTGGGCGCGAGGTAAGCACCTTTAAAGATGGTGAGGATGATTACCCGATCAACGTGCGGTTTGAGGAATCATCGCGCAACAATGTGGATGCCTTGATGAATCAAAAGGTGATTTTCCGGAGTGCCTCCGACGGTCAAATCAAAGAGGTGCCAATCTCCGCCGTCGCTACTGCGGAAAGAAGCACAACGTTCAGCAGTGTGAAGCGAAAGGATTTGGATCGATTGATCACCCTGAGTTCCAATGTTTTGGAAGGGGCGAATGCCAATGAGATTGTGTTG
>DLQB01000176.1:4498-10189 GCA_002477505.1 Flavobacteriales bacterium UBA7443 | reverse complement strand
TTCGATGGTTTTGATGTCGTTCATAGGCTCAATTTGAGGTGAGACAGTCGTCGAGTCATAGCCGTTCAATGAGCGTTGACTAATAGTTTGAGAACGTAGCAGAGCAGACTACAGCGATGGCATATCCGCTTCAACGAGTTCAGCCACCTCGAGCCCTCGGAGGTTGGTCATTGAGACATTAATGGAGGAGTGTCCCATAGCTTTTTGAAGTTTGGTCAAGGATTCGGTCCGCTTGAAGATATCGATGGCTCCTGAGTGCCGAAAGGAGTAGAGGGTCTGTCCTTCTTCCAGAGTTTGCGACTGCGCTTTAAAACGGCTCCAAAGCGTCTTGAAGTACTCTTCGTTGTATGGCTTCTCCTTCATAGAGAATATGTTGTCTCCTGGTTCGCCCGGCACCAATAAGTCTTTGACATAGCCTGGTACCGGAACGATTCTGTTGCGCCCCGACTTGTTCCGACGTCCCGACAGGTGGATGAAGCGATAGTCATCCGAGAAGTCACTCCATCGCAGCTCTCTAATCTCGCGATGAGGTCGCAGAAGGCAGCCGTAGGTGATGAGACAGCAAAGGTGCAAGTGACCGTTGTAGTCCGCTATATCGTCCAGTATGTCTCTGATATCATCGAAGGGTTTATGAAGTGAAGAACTTGGCTTTTTGAGCTTGACGCGCTCGATAACGCCCGGCTTAAAGTCACTCAGCAGAGGACTGAGTGTGCTCTTGATCGTGCGCTGTGTCTTGGGGCTCCAGTTTGGTCTAACCAGGAAAGCTCGGATATGGGCTGGCTTGAGCTCATCCAAAGAGAGGTTGCGAATGGAATGCTCAGCTTCATAGCGCCTCCATAGGGTGATTACTCTTCTGGTATCCTTAATGAAGCGTGCAGAGCACCCCTGGGCTACTTTGTTCTCAGCACCTTGCTCAAGAGCTTGCGCCACAGTGAGCACCTTCTCCTTGACTCCCTTTTTCTTGGGTTGAGGCCTCCAGCCTTCGCGCAGTTTCAGTTCAAAAGCAGCTTTCAGAAGGCTTGCGTTGTCGATGCATCGGAGGTCGACGCCAATCGCTTTTCCATTCCAAAAGCGATAGCGTCCGTCGAGGCAATAGACATTGATAAACGGTTGGTTTTTGTCATGTCCAATGGTCACATTAAAGGAGCTCATACTGTCAGTTTTTACTGTCAGTTTTGAACGGAACAACGGTAAATCACAGTCCAACAAGGACTTGCAGTTGGTAGCTCGTCGGGTCATAACCCGAAGGTCGTCAGTTCGAGTCTGGCCCCCGCAACTCAAAAGAGCAATCAGAAATGGTTGCTCTTTTTGGTTTCTTTCCGCCATCGTTCCTCTTCACAGTCACAGGCGAGCATCTGTCAATCTGGAGCGGGTCTATTGTAGTTGCATTTTCTCTCAATGGATTGAATCATGAGCTGGGCAATGTCTTTTTGCGTGGCAGCTTCAATGCCTTCCAATCCAGGCGATGAATTCACTTCAAGCACCAACGGCCCAGAAGCAGAGCGAATAATGTCGACACCTGCAACACTTAGCCCCATTGCTTTGGTGGCTTTGATGGCAAGTTTGCGCTCCTCCGCTGTAGCGCGAATGATTGAAGAAGTGCCTCCCAAATGGATGTTCGCTCTGAATTCCCCTGCTGGAGCAGTGCGTTGCATTGCGGCCACCACTTTTCCGTCAATAACGAAGCATCGGATGTCCTTTCCGTCTGCTTCTTTGATGAACTCTTGAACCAATATGTTGGCGTTTAGGCTTTTGAAAGCGTTGATTACACTCTCAGCTGCTTTTTTCGTTTCTGCCAATACAACCCCTTTTCCTTGCGTTCCTTCAAGCAATTTTACAATCAAGGGTGAACCACCAACCATTTCGATGAGGTCATTGGTGTCAAGAGGCGAGCTTGCAAATCCGGTTGTTGGTATTTGAACACCTTTGCTCAAAAGCAGCTGCAGTGAAAACAGTTTATCGCGTGATTGGATAATGGACTCTGAAGTGTTCAGGCAAAAAACTCCAAGGCTCTCAAAAAGGCGTAGGAGGGCGCAGGCGTAAAATGTTTGAGCGGGACGGATTCTTGGGATGACTGCATCCAACGCTTCAATGGAATCGCCTCCACGGTAATGAATTTGTGGCGTGGAAGCATCGAGCTTCATGAAACACTGTCGGATATTGTAGAATTCGATGTGGTGCCCTCGTTGTTCCGCTGCTTCAATGATTCTCCGATTGCTGTAAAGTTTCTGATTGGAGGCCAAGAGGCCGATTCGAAGTCCCGGTTGTTGACGTTTGCCTTGGTCATAAGCCTTCATGGCAATCGATTCGTCAACTTTTCCTCCGAGGAAACTTTCCGAAGGGTCAACGATCAATCGACTCTGCATGGCCTCGCGTCCGAGCAGCATCCGGTAACCCATGGAGTCTCGATTGGTCAAGGTAAGTTCAATGGGCCATGACTTTTCATGCAGCGTCATCATGGTGCGAATGACATAGCGCTCTTCCCTGTTTCCACTGGAGCTTTTGACAACACGCTTGTCCACAACCATTGCCTCGCAGCGGACTTTGCGTTTGCCATCGTTCTGAATGGGGAAGACATCAAAATTCACCCAGGCTTGACTTCCTTTCTTATAAGCTTCAATATTGACGGCATGCAAACTGGAGGTTTTGGCGCCGCTATCGACTCGTGCTTTTACAAATGGAATGCGCAGCTCATTCAGGCCAATCCACTCCTCAGAACCAATGATTGCTTTTGAAGACATTTCCGTTTTTTTGCCGCAAATGAAATGAAAAAATCAATTGGTTTTTCATTTTTTTTTTCACCCCCTTCTATTGGCCATCATTTCCGCAGGAATCCACTCGAAGAGCAGGCTCGATTCAGGTGCAAAAGATAATCCTTCATTGCAAGGCTTGCTCAATCGCATGGCTCACCAAAAAGTGTAAGGAAGACCAGCAAGTCATTTGATCCAACGACATCGTTGTCATCAAAGTCATAAACACCCGCCCACTCATTGCTAAATGCGTTCAGGAATAACAAAAAGTCCGCGACGTTAACGGTTGCATCCGCATTGAAATCACCGGGGCAAAAGCCACCCGGTAAGAATCCAGCGCCGCCGCAGCCTTCGGCCAATTCTGGCCAGGAGTAGCCTTCTGCACAGTGGAATGCTTGGATTCCCACTTCAATGCCGATTTGCCGTGCTCGTCCATCGTCCATGGGAGGGTGAATTCCACCCCACATGCGCGACAGGGCGCTTTCATTGGCTGCGTCATAATACGTCGCCCACTGCAATTCAAAACTTTGGGATGGGCCGTCCTCGAAGACCAAAAATTGGTTCATGGTAACCGGCCACGAGCCCAATCCGCCAGGGAAGTATTCGCTGCCTGTTAATAGGGTCAGCACTTCGGCCGCAGCTCGGGAAAAGGTGGAGTGCCCGCTGACGTATCCAGCGAAAGGAGGCGTGACGAATGAAGGCCGTTGGTATGGCCACCAATTTTTGGCGAGGATCCAACCTACGCCCGCTTCGTCGATGAATGGAACTTCGACATAGTCAGGACCGCGCCACGCATACACTTTGATTTCGCCGACCGCTTCGGGATTCCATGTGGCCAGCGGATCCCCTTCTTCAACCACCTCAATGTACCCCGGAACGAGCGGCAAACCCGAAGGGTGGTAGTTCGTGAGGGTGGTGTCGCTGCTTTGTCCATGCTCGGCCATATAGCGAATAGCAGACACAGGCCGAGTATAATCGTGATAGCCTTTGATGCTCCAAGTAGAAATCGCAGAGTCGTGCATGGCCCCAGCGAGCGCGAGGTAGGCTTTTACCGTGAATTCCAATTCATCGATGACGGGTCCTTGTCCGCGCCATCGGCATTCGAATTCGGGGTAGTCCATGATGTCATTTAAAATGGTGAACCAATGGCCTGGAGGTGTTTCGCTGTCCGGTCCATCGGCCCAGAATTCGGCTAGGCATCTCGCGTAATCCCCACGGGGTATCAGCTGCGTTTCATATGGTTCCCCAGTGTAGGGGTTCAAATCGTGTCCGGGGTGAACTCCACCACCATTGAAAAAATCGTAGTACTCCTCGAATTCGTCTGGATCCGTTGTGAATGAACCATCGCTCCCCATTCCCGCAGGAGAAATATCCCACATGACGCCATCCGTGGGGTCCAGATGCGAAGACCAAACCGATACCATGGCGAAATTCCATTTCCATTGATCGTCCAAGCCTGCAGCGACGGAGGTGCTGTCGAGGTAAACGGGTTCACCTGGATTTTTCCAAACATGGTAGGTGCAGCTGTCACGTTCCAAAAGTTGGAGGTCCGCTGAATCCAAAGCGAATGGCGTGACTTCGCCCCATTCCGGCCCGACAAACTCAGGAATGGCCGTGCTCACATTTCCACTTTGGTCGATGAACAACGTCAATTCGATGGGTTGCCAATGATTGGGGTCAATCACATTCGGATTGCCGGGCATTTCGGGCTGAATGTTCGGATTGATGGGAGTATAGCAAGATGCTTCGTAACCATTGGCCTCGTTGGCGCCATCTTGCGCTCCAAATGCGATGATTTGGGCTGCGATATAATTTCCGAGGGCACCGGGCCCGTCATTGGTGTAATCCGTGGAGGTAAAGTCCATGTCATATCCCAATTGAGCCATTTTCGTATTGATGTTGAACATGGTGATTTCGCCATCGGGCGTCTCTCCAAAGCGATGCTGCATCAGGCGATAAACAGCATAACTGATGGCTTCATTTCGGGCCTCATCAATTCCTTCTTCGGAATCGGGTATTGCAACCCCATCGAAGGGGCATTCAAAGCCTGACCACGATTTCCCGAGGAAATATGTTTCCGAAGGGCCTTGGTCGTAGGCGCTCCAGCAATCGTACATGGCGATATTGGTGTGCAGGAGGTTCCTCGCGTGCACAGTGGGACGAGCAAAGTCGTTTCGAATGCCCTCCAGGACTTCTTCATTCCAAATCTTCGCTATGTTCTCTTCCGCCTGTCCTAGCGCGATTTCGGGCGCCAGAAACCAAGTAAAAGTGAATACAAAGATGGCTTTCAAACAAGGATTCATGTGAGTTGCTTAGCTTTGGTGCAATGTAATTCGCCTTCCAATGAATTCAAACACTACAATTGTTTTAGTCGCTGCGGCCTTTTCAATGATTGGCTTCATCCTCGGTCGGGTCACGTCGCACCCAACAGGTCATCCCATGCCACCGATGGCCAAAGAAATGCGGACCATGAAAGTCATCGGTGACGGCGGTGCAGTGTCTTCGGACATTCAAGTCGTGATCAAAGAGTTCGAAGAAGGTGATTTTGATGGAGACACCTCGTTTTCCATTCCTGGCGGTCGAATTCAATTGAACCAAGTCAACGGCGAAATGCAAGTGGAAGTAGAGATGGAAGAAGCTTCTGATGCGGACGGTCAGGCGTCCTCCCAGTCAGTGGTGACCAAGACGATTGTTGTCACCAGCGAAGATTGAATCCGGGTCAGGTTTCGATCAAGTTGCCCATTTTTCCGTCGTGGTAATCCATGATGGCTCGCTGCACTTCTTCGTACGTATTCAAAACAAAGGGTCCATGGCTCACCACGGGCTCATCCAAAGGGGCGGATGAAAGAAAAAGAACACGAGCGTCTTCTTCAGCGGTCATTGAAATGACTTCGGACGTGCCTGTCCCGAGCACAATCATTTGCCTCCCCGTCGCCTTGGC
>DLQB01000176.1:0-4330 GCA_002477505.1 Flavobacteriales bacterium UBA7443 | reverse complement strand
GCGCCTTCCTCCCAACTCGGTGTTTCGTCAGAACTCAGGGGTTGGTAGGACGGTGCATTCATTTTGTGTGCTTGCGGTGTGTTGACCCAAAACTGTATGATTTCGAGCATTCCACCCTCTCTTGCAATCGAATCGTCCGGGCGTTCACTGTGCACAATGCCGGATCCGCTGTCCATCCATTGGGTGCCTCCAGCTTCGACAACGTGGTCATTGCCAATGGAATCTCGGTGACGCAAAGCGCCCGAATAGATGCACGTTACCGGACTGAATCCACGGTGTGGATGAGGTCCAACGCCGACGTCCAAAGGTTCTTGTCCTCCCGGGAAATAGTCTTGCCAATGGTGGATAAGCAAAAAAGGCCCCACCTGTTGCGTGATTTGGCTCGGAAGGGGCTGCTCAATCCAATTGCTTCCCATCAAAACGCGCTGTGCGGTTTGCACGGAAGTGATGCGAAGATTGTCCGTTGGTTGGGATGGAGATTTCATTTTTAACGCGCACCTTTTTGACGGCGGAAAAAAGGGGCTGACCTGAAATTTTAGATGCCTTCCTTTCCGCGGTATATTTACAATCTAATTACCACCAAGATAACCTCTTTAGTCATGAGAAATGTTTTGTCATTTGGACTTTTAATGATTTTGGGCGCGGCATGGATGGGATGCGGCGCGGGTTCCGAATCAGCGGAGACTGCGACAGCATCATCCGACGCAGATGCATGTACATGTTTGGCCGAGATGAAGTCTTCACTTGAAGGCATCCTTCAGGACGATCATAGCGACTGGACTGCCAAGCAATGGACCCAATCCCTGAGCAAATCCACGGCACCGTGTATGCGCAAAGAACGCACACCAGAAGAGTTGAGTGCTTGGAGCCAAGCCCAATCTGCTTGCGATGATTATGCAGCCTACAAAGAGTTGGTTAGCTCATTTCGAACCAAATTGACTGCCGCTGTGCAAGATTCAAAACAATTGCCACAGAACATCAAGGATATGACTTCCGATGGCGCAAAAGGATTGTTGGATCAATTGAGCAAGCAGCGCTAATCAAGCTTTTTATGGTTGGGCCTGAAGTGCCCGTTGATTAAGCCTCCTCGTCCGCGTTGTCAGAACTGCCTGCAACGCCCAATTCGTCCATCAATGCCTTGATCTCTGATTCGGTGGCGTTGAGTTGGGATTGGCAATGTTTCAACAAAATCGCGGCCCTGCGAATGGCTTGCGTCAGTGTGTCGACGGTAATGTCATCGCTCTCGAGCAATTCCATCAGTCCTCTCAATTCAACGAGGGCATCATCAAATTTCTCGGGTACTTCAGCGTTTGGGGTGTTTTTCGACATGGCGTGAATTTAATCAAGTTGGTCGGGATTGCCTTCAATTCGAATCGGAATTGAACCATCATTGCCCTCAAGTTGAAGCAATTCCCCTTTTTGGGTCTCGGATGTTTTGGTGAGAACGGCATCGCCCCGTTTGAGAAGCATGAATCCCCTTTTGAGGGTTTGTGCGGGGTGCAACGTACGGATCAGGGACTGGCTTCTGCCCAATTCGATGCGCTTGTGTTGAAGTTGCTGATGCGTTGCTTGCTGGATGCGTCGCCCGTCGTTCTGCAGTTCGCGCCGCATGAAGTCAATGAATTGGCGGCCTGCGCGTGTGCAGCGGTGCTCCAACTCTGCCACGGACCGACGCTGTCGATCAATCAATAAGTAGCCTTGGATGGAGAGCATCTTTTGGAACCCGGTGATTTCAACCTGGCGCTGGGCAAGGGCATTTTTTCCGGCCCATTCCAGGGTTTTCCGGAATTGGACCATGGATGATTGCTGGCCTTGGTTCCACAGATTGAATCGTCGTTCAATTTTTTGGGCCATCAGTTCCAGTGTGTATGCGGTTTCCTCGAATGCGTCCGTCAGCGCAACAGCGGCATCGGTAGGTGTTTTGAGGGCCCGCTGGGCCACCAGGTCGGCCACGACCAAGTCGGACTCGTGTCCGATGCCGGTCCAAACGGGAACCGCGCATGATGCGATGGCCTCGCAAAGTCCGAAATCATTGAACGCATCCAAATCCAACTTGCTTCCGCCGCCGCGAACAATAACAATCAGATCCGGTTGACTGGCCTGCGCTTCAAGCAAGGCATTTTTCAATTGTTCCGGAGCGTTCGCGCCTTGCACCCCGGACGCATAGGCTTTGATTTGGATTTTGAATCGGTTGGGATGCCCCAAGGTTTTGGTTACAAAATCACGGAATCCGCTGGTCCCAGGTGACCCCACAAGCGCAACCTTTTGCGGAAGGGTTGGAAGGGGAATGCGTTTGTTCCATTGCAGTGCGCCAAGCTTTTTGAGCTGGGCCAATGTGGCTTGTTTACGCCGCTCCATTTCACCCAGCATGTGTCGAAGGTCCACGCGATCAATGAACAGTGAAAGTCCAAACCTTTCGTGGAATTGAATGCGCGCCGAGAAAACTACTTCAGAACCCGACTTGAGAATGGACGAGGTTTCTTCGCCCAATTCCGATTGAATTTCAGCTCCATTTTGTGGCCAAATGACGCCGCGCATCTTGGCCGTTTGTCTCCCTCCTTGCTCTTCCACCAAATCCAGATACACGGTTTTTTGCCCAAGTCCTTCGGAAATTTTTAAAATCTCAGCCTTTACCAGCCAACTTCTGCTGGCGGTGGCACGTTCCAAAGCCAGCCGGATCGATTGCGCTACCTGGGTGAGCGAGTAGACTTTTGAAGGAGAAGTTGTGGCGGGCGTCTGCACGAAGCAATTTTGGTTTTGGATTGTAGGAAGTAGCCAAGTTACAATGCACAGGATTCAATGTAAATTGTCGGCGATGCTGAAGTTCAATTTTTTGACTCAAAATACCGTTAAATGGTCGCGTCGCGCGCTGGCGGCGTGCGCCATTTTGCTCATGAATCATGCGATATCGGCTCAAGGGATGCCGCGTGACTCTTCGTTTTCAGCTTGGAAAGTCAATGCCATTGAATTGCAAGCCAGGCAGTGGAATGTGTCCTACGAGTCTGCATGGAAAGAAAGTTTGACGACGCAGTGGTCAGCAGGGCTGCTCGCGCAGGATGTTACGATGTCTGCAGAAGCACTGGCCTTTTATTTCGATGAGTGGGGAAATTGGGGGAGCATTCCATCCCAAATGGCGACGGAGCACCGGTCTGTTTACTGGTCCCTGGACGTGCGGGACTATAAAAGAGAAGCAGCAGGCGGTGCCATTTACACGGCAGCGACTTTCCGGCATCGTTATACCGAAGTGGACTTATTGGAAACGTTCGAGCTGCCAGTGGAAGCAATTCTGCCCTTGCATGGTGTTTTCTCGGATGATCCGTTGAACCACACCATGCGAATGCATGAGATCGGCCTAGGGGTTGAGTTGGGTGCGCAATGGATCCTGAAGAATGGCTTATTGCTGGAGGCATTTGTCAATCCATTTGTTCGGATTTTGGCAAGGACGCTAGATTCAGCCTCCTCGGAAGATTCAGCGGTTTACCAGCTACATGATGCGAGGCAAAAATTGCATTGGCGTTATTCATCTCCAGTGGTGCTCGAGAATGCCTACGCTGCCAAGACGGGGCCTGGGCTTCGGTTTGGACTGGCGTTGGGCTTCGATTTCAATCAAAATAATTGACCATTATGAATTCGATTTTGTCGGGCAGAAAGCCCATTGTATATGTGGCTTTGGCGTTGGCTGGAGCGGCACTTTTTTTTGCGGTATACGAATACAACCGGCCGGCAAGCGACCGTACGATGGAATCCAGCGCAGTTGCCCTTTCTGCTCACGAACTCCACAGCGGGTTTCTCAGCGGAAACTCCGTGCAAAGCACGGAATGGTTGAATCAAATTGTCCAGGTCACGGGCGAAGTACAATCCGCGGAAGGTGCCACGGTCTTGCTGGTGCCCGGTGTGGTTTGCACATTTGAGGAGTCGCCAGATCGCGCGCAATGCCTCGAAGGGAGTGAAGTCACACTGAAGGGGCGCGTATTGGGATTTGATGATCTTTTCAATGAAGTCCGAATGGATTTTTGTTTAGTGGTATTGAATCCATGATCGGGGCCTTTAATGGGATGGGGATTGCATGATCTGAGCAGTACATTTGCCCCATGATTCGCGCTTTTGATTGGAGGAAACTAAAAGGGACGCACCTGGCATCAAGGCATGCAGTCGTTGTTTTGTTTCTTTTAATGCGGTCCACCTGCTTGGTTGCTCAACCGGTGATCAATACGGATACGTTGTCCGTTGAAAACCTCGTCAATCAAGTGCTACTTGGTGGCAACTTGCAAGCGACCAATATCACCTACCAGGGATTGACGGATCAATTTGGATTGTTGACGGGTGGACA
>DLQB01000048.1 GCA_002477505.1 Flavobacteriales bacterium UBA7443 | reverse complement strand
CTGCATTGCGACATCTCCTGCCTCAGCGCCCTGGGCTACATCCCCAAATCCCTGACCTATGGCACCGTGCACGGACCCACGTAAGACATGATCAAATTCATAATCCGGAACGACTGCAGGATCCGATGAGTAGTCGAGTTGGTAATCAATGATGTTGGATTCCAAAACGAGCCAAGCCAGCTGGATAGGCCCCTCGATGGCATCATAAAACGTTCCATGCACGTGCATGTTCAGGTGTTCATTCGCGGCTTCCCAGGCATATTCTGCTTGAAGTGCGACGCGAGGTGTTTTGGCAAGTTCCTCGGTGACTTTGTCATTCCATTGTGCTGGAGCCCAGAAAGCACCTGTGCCGTCCACCCGATTGACACGGCCCAACGGATTGGCTTGGAAATCGAGTTGGTCCCAAAAAACATCTCCTTCTTCCGTGGTCCAGTCGGTGTCGAAATGGTCGTCGTCGGTATTGGCCAAATCTCCTGCATGAATTGCCATGACCGAAACCAATCCGTCGTGGGCTTCGGCAAGATCTTCGGCAATGATTGCCGCAGCAGGGCAGTTGCCGCACTGGTGTGCAGTGAAGTCTTCAATCAGCACGCGTTGTTCTGCGGAGCTCGCCGGCAGCGCGTCAAAGGTTGGTGCGGGTCCATACAAGGCCTCGAGGTAATTCGTGGTAACAGGAATGACCGGGTCTTCAATAACATCGCAAGCGCTCAGGAGGACAGCGCAGGTCAAAACCGCAATCGGCAGTACAGATGACTTTTTGCTCTTCATGATTTGATCAAACGCTGAGAAACTACGCCATGTGCGCTGTGTACTGAAATGATGTAGAGACCAGTTTCGATTGGTCCAATGGGCAGAGAAAGTGTTCCACGGTGGTTGGGTTGAGCCCATGATTGGACCAATGCGCCAGTACTGCTGTGGAGGTCAATTCGGGTTTCATTGCCTGTGAGCCCAGTCAATTGCACGGTATTGTCATGGTTCAACGGATTGGGGAAAAGGGCGAATTGTGCCATGCCAAAGTCGCCATCGACATTCATATTCACCTCATTGACAGAAAACCCTTTGTCCAGTTGGTTCCAGTTTCCGCTGTTGTTGAGGGTGAAAATATTATTGGTTTCAAATCCGCCTTCATTGTAGGTGGAGAACGAGCAGCTGAGATCGCCACCGTTGCCTGTGAGGTCAAACAAATTAAAGGAATAGCATCCCAAAGATTCGAGATTGACCCACCAGTTGTAGTCCGTATTGCTGTCAGCCATGTCACCGAAAGCAATGCCGGCAATCTCATCCCCGTTGAGGTCCGTGATGGACCATCGATTGTCGCCAGGCATGTTGTCGGTGGTGATTTGAACGCGCACCAAAGAAGTTGCGGTTTCTTGACTGAGGTTCATGGTGGCAGACACACTGTTGTTGCCGTCGTAACCGTCTTCTGAAGTTACTTCAATGCTAAACATGGAAGTTGTTGGGAAGATCGCCTCGCCGATGTTGACTGTCTCTATCTCATAGGTGTCTAAGAAACCGGACCACTCGTAGGTAAGAAGTTCTGTGCCGAACAAGGTTGTTGCTTCGAGTGTGCAAGAGGTCAAGGGTTCTGTGCCATTGTTGATGAGCCTCACCCCCAGTTCGATTGGGGTTTCAGGGCACGTCCGCACGGAACCTACGTAGTCAATGAGTCCAACATCCTGTGGCAATGTAGCTGGGGCGCATTCAATGGATTGCACGTACGCCGCGTGAGCGTCAAACGAGGCTTGGCCCGTTTGTTTGAGCAATCGATTTGGGCACACCGTTATGATGGTCGGGAAGAATGCACATTCATAGGCGCTGAAGACACTGCCTCCGTTGTCCGCGATGGGATAATTTACCCCAGCGGTCCAGTCTCCCCACGTGTTGGTCCCAGTTCCGTGAAGATCGTCATCCGTTGTATTGTCATCGGACTCGATGAACAGAATGCGCAATTCGTTTGATCCATTAGGGCCATAAGCTTCATGCAGATCCTCGAAGACACCGCTGGTATGGTAATTCCAGCAAGGTCCGCACCAAGTGGCTGAAAAGTCGATGATCACGGAATAACCAGAGTCCAGGTAACTGTACAAGTTGTGCTCTTCTCCTTCAAGGTCTGTGATCGTAAAATCAGGGGCAATGGAGCCATCAGGCAATTGAGCATAGCCCATTTGCATTGCGCCAAAAATGAAGGCTATCGCTAAGAGTAAAGTGTTCAGTTTCATGATGAGATGGGTTCGGCGTTTTCTAGAAGGTGAAGATGCACCATTTTTAATGAAAAATCCGCATCACTGTTGAGGTGATGCGGATTTCAGAAGGAATAAATTCCTTGGTAGAATCTTTTGGATTACTTCAATGTTGCGCGCATGGTTGTCGTCTCGCCACCTGCAGTCAAGTGGATCAAGTAAACACCGGCGTTAACACCGTTGAAGTTCAATACATGGTTGTACTCACCAGCGGCGAGTGTACCGAGGTTATCGTTGATGATTTGCTCCCCTACGAGGTTGTAAACAACAATCGAGGCAGCGCCAGCTTTCGCTGTGCTGAACTGCAAGTTTGTTTGATCAGCAAACGGATTTGGGAACACACGAGTCACTTCGTTCAACGTTTGCTCTTCGATGCCAACGTTCACGCTTGTGACTGACATTCCAGCGGCGACAGAATCAAAGTCATAAGAACCATCGTAATCAAAGATGGTGGAGATGAACGTGATGTTGTCGTCGTAAGTTTTGACGGTGCAATAACCAGCGATTGATCCCCATTGCTCTCCAGCAAGGCCGTCGCCGTAGGCATCATTCATCGTGAAGGTGTAGCAACCTGTCTCAGGAACGCTTACCCACCATACAAAAACATCACCTTCTGCACCGGCTACTTCGCCTTCGCCAACGGACTCAATGACATTTCCCATATCATCTGAAATGTCCCAGCTAATCTCTTGAGGCCAGTTGTCTGTCATGATTTCAACCTTGATCAGTGAAGTGCCTTCGGTAGCCAACTCAACCGCTCCAGAAGAACTGTTGTTGACATCATTGTCGTCACTGGATGTGATTTCAATGGTGAAGGAGGTGCTGGCGTCAAACGCAGCAGATCCAAGATCAACGTTTGTAATTCCGTAGGTTGCCAAATCGCCAGACCAATCGTACGACAACACCTCAGTGCCCCCGTCCATTACTGCGATGGTGCAGTATTGCAAGTTGGTCACACCCAAGTTCATCAAATCCACGCTCATGTTCACGGGCTCACCTGGGCAAGCAGTAGTGCCGCCTGTGTAGCCTAACAATGCTGGATCGTTCGGCAATGATGCTGCCGCGCAGTCGTTCGCTTGGAAGATTGATGCATGCGCCTCTGCGCTAGCTTGGCCTGATTCTGTGAGAATTCTGTTCGGACAAACGGTGTAAATCGTCGGGTAGTAGGCACCTGCATAGTCGTCAAAGATATTCGCAGCGTTGTCGATGATGGTGTACTCTGTCCCCGTTACCCAATCACCTTGCGTTGCTGAGCCAGTGCCATTGAGATCGGCATCCGTTGTTGTGTCATCGGATTCGATGTAAAAGATGCGCAACTCGTCTGTTCCTTCAGGACCGTATGTGTTGTGCAATTCTTCTAAAACACCACTTGTGTGATAGCCCCAGCATGGTCCGCACCATGTAGCAGAGAAATCGAGAATGACCTTCTTTCCTTCGTCGAGGAGATCGTAGAGGTTGTGCTCCACACCATTGATGTCAGTGGCGGTGAAGTCAGGCGCGATGCTGCCGTCTGGCAGTTGTGCGAAAGATGCCGTTCCGAAGAGGAGGCAAGCAATCAAAGTGTAAATGTGTTTCATTCGAGCAGTTTTAGTTGTTCTTATTCAATTCAATTCAAATCTAGCAAAAAAATGGGCATTTCTGAGACCATGGTGAAACAAATGTTACAAATCGTTGTATGAGGGGCTCAAAAACTGCTCGTAAAATTCACTTCGAAGCCGTTCGAAGCCGGCACTGCGCGGCAGACACCCCCAATGCAGAAGATGCCTTCTCGTCTTTTCCCATAGCCAATGGACAGCCGATGAGGGCCATCTATTCGGCCCACAGCTCCATACAAATAATGAACCCGTGCATCGGGATCACGATTTCCGAAATTGTACTGATCAACA
>DLQB01000166.1:3200-4944 GCA_002477505.1 Flavobacteriales bacterium UBA7443 | reverse complement strand
GGCTTCGTTTACAAACGACCAAGCGATACCCGACGCTCCGGCCCGACCCGTTCGACCAATGCGATGAACATAGGTTTCGGAGATGTTGGGGATCTCGAAGTTGATTACGTGGCTCACACCACTGACGTCGATTCCACGCGCAGCGATGTCCGTTGCGACAAGAATATTGAGTTTCCCTTTGCGGAAACCTTGCATGGCTCGTTCGCGCTGTGGTTGGGTCTTGTTCCCGTGAATGGCCGCAGCATTGAGGTTGTTTTTAGTCAAATAGCGCACCACCTTGTCCGCGCCATATTTCGTTCGCATGAATACCAAAGCGGTTTCTACTTCAGGCTGCTGGAGCAAGTGCACGAGCAAGTCTCGCTTGTCTGCTTGCATCACAAACATCATCTGTTGATCAACCGTTTCGGCAGCGGTGCTCTCACGAGCCACTTCGACCCGAACGGGATTGCGCAACATCGTGTTGGCGAATTCCAGAATGTTGGGAGGCATGGTCGCTGAGAAAAACAGCGATTGTCGCTCCTTTGGAATGTGTTTGATGATGCGCCGCAAATCATGAATGAAGCCCATGTCCATCATGGTGTCGGCTTCATCGAGCACGAAATACTGCAGGTGCTTCAAGTTCACATGGCCTTGTTCCTGCAGATCAATCAATCGCCCGGGTGTGGCCACCACAATGTCCACGCCGCGCCGCAGCTTTTGAACTTGGCTTTTCTGGTTGACGCCGCCGAAAATGGTGGCGGTGTGAAGCTTGACTTGCTTGGTGTAATCGAGGATATTTTCTTCAATCTGAATGGCCAACTCTCGGGTGGGCGTCAGGATCAAACCTCGGATGGGTTGAAATTGTCCGGAATACCGGTCTTCGGATAGCCGGTGGATCATAGGCAAGCTGAAAGCTGCGGTTTTTCCGGTTCCAGTTTGTGCTACGCCCAAGACGTCTTTTCCGTCTAAAACAACGGGGATGGCCTCGGCTTGAATGGGCGTTGGGGTTTCATAGCCCAACGCATGGATGGCCGTGAGCACATCTGCGCTGAGGCCTAATTCGTCAAATGAATTCAAAGGGGGGGTGTTCTAGTGAGCAATGCACTTCTTGCCGCATTGCTGACGGCAAAGTTCGCACATTTCAGGCATCGTTCGACGTTTTCGCTGGATTGTGATGGCTTGATAAGGTGGCAGCAGGGCCTGCTCAACTCAGTTTTTCTCCGTGTTGAGAGGAATCCAAGCCACGCTGCTCTTGGTCCGAACTCACCCGCATGGGAATCATGGCATTGACCAATGCATATAAGGCATAACTCCCTCCAAAGGCGAATACTGCCACGCCAAGCAAGGTCCACATGTGCATCAAAAACACATCGGGATTGCCATGGATTAGCCCAACGTCTTCGGCGAGGACGCCTGTCAGCACCATGCCTACCACTCCGCCAATGCCGTGGCTGGCAAATACATCGAGGGTATCGTCCACGGCCAATTTTTTCTGGTAGCGAATGGCCCAATTGCTGACCAAAGCAGCAATGAAACCAATCAGCATACTGTGCCCGAGTGAAACGAATCCAGCAGCCGGTGTGATGGCAACCAATCCTACGATGGCACCAATGCACGCGCTCAAAGCAGACATTTTACGGTTCATAAACCGGTCGTAAAAAACCCAGGTAATCATGGCTGTTGCCGAAGCTAGATTGGTGTTAGCAAATGCTTTTACGGCATCTGCATTCGCCGCAAAAGCGGAGCCGGCGTTGAATCCAAACCA
>DLQB01000166.1:0-3115 GCA_002477505.1 Flavobacteriales bacterium UBA7443 | reverse complement strand
GCGAAGCCGGCAGACATATGCACCACGGTGCCTCCGGCAAAATCCAACACTCCGAGGTTGCGAAGCAAGCCATCGGGGTGCCAAGTCATGTGTGCGAGTGGCGGATAAATAACACAGGAAAAAAGCACCATGAATAAGATGTAACTCCGGAACCGGATGCGTCCGGCAAAGGAGCCTGTGATGAGGGCGGGAGTGATGATGGCAAACTTCAATTGAAACAAGGCAAAAAGCAGAAATGGAATGGTCGAAGCAAAATTTCCGTTGGGCGCCAAGCCCACCCCGTTGAAGGCAAAATAGGTCAATGGGTTTCCTATGATTCCGCCAATCGATTCCCCGAAGCAGAGGCTGAACCCCACGGTAATCCAAAGGACACTGATCACGCCGAGTGCGACGAAACTTTGCAGCATGGTGGAGATGACATTTTTCTTGTCCACCATTCCCCCATAGAAAAAGGCCAATCCGGGTGTCATCAAAAGAACAAATGCGCTGGCGACCACCATCCATGATGTATCGCCGGAATCGATTGTCAATGCCCCGGTACCGGGCACATATTCAATGTAGTCGTCACCAAAGAAACAAATCACCAGCACCAAGAGAGCCAGTGACAGAAAATTCCATTTTCTGCTCATGATCAAAAAAATTTCGAGAAAAGAGTGGGGTAATTGCCGCGCTGGAAAAGTATCACACCGCTGCGAGACCGGCAAACCTTTTGGGCCTTGAATTGGCCGGTTTTCACCAGTTTTTTACCCAAATCGAGGGATAAGCACGAAAAAAACAGCTTTTACTGCAAAATGACGCGCGTTGTTTCGGTGCAAGTGGCGGTTTCGAATACCATCAAATAAACGCCTTGTGGCCAGTCTTGAATGCGGAGCACAGTCGGTTTGGGATTCATCATTTTCAGCACCTCTTGGCCTTGCGCGTTGAAAATGCAGAGGGACGTGAATGGCTCGTCGAACGCGATGTTCAATTCTTCTGACGCTGGATTGGGATAGACCGACACGGATGCATTGCCCGCATCACTGTATGCTATGCTCGTCGTGCAATCGAGGTTGCTGTCCACATAATCTGCCCGGTCTTCAATGAAGGGTTTTAGGCCATACAGTGTGCCGCCCATGCCACCTTGATTCGTATTGAAGTTGTTTTCGAATTGGTTGTTGGAATACATTTTGTTGTCATCGGCGTACACGGCCGATTGTATGAGTGCTTTCAATTCGTCCAATCGGGGCTCGAGGAATGCGGAATTGAACCAATTCTCCCTCAACCAACACATTTCGGCGTAATAAGCCTCGCGCAGTGCATCACTCTCCATGATGCGTTCCAAAAGCGGACGATCCTGATTGCCTCCATCGAAATCCAAGTCCAACTCGGTCATATTCCCCGGAACGCCGAACGCGTAACTGCCAAACGTCTCGTTCGAATCCCATTTTATCCACTGCCAACGATTGGTCGTCATGTTGTGGTAGAGGTAATAATTTCGCGCGGAGAGCGTGTACGTGTCCAAGTTGGAAAACAAGTTGTCCAACGCAGCAGACTGCAAGTAAGGCGTGAGGTCCAAGTGATCCGCCAATTCCGCTTCAAACACTTCGTTGCTCGTGTTGTTGATGAAATCGATCAAGCCAATCAGGTCGCTCCAATCATCGCTTTCATTTTGCTTCAATTCATAGGCGCCCTCGTATAGGGCCTGATTGGACCCGAGGTAAACCAAACTTGCCTCGCCATCGCCATTGTTGAAATTGGAACCTGCTTTGAAGAGGTGACCCGCATCATCACCGATGCTCCGGTCGAGAAACTGGTCATCGATTTGTTCGACCACCGTGTAGAAGCCCCAGGGGATACCATTGAAGCTTACTTCCGCAAATGTGGCACGCGGTGCCAGGATGTTGGCCGCTTCGCAAACGTCATAGAAAATTTTCTCGCGGACGAAAGTGGGATCCTTGAACCCATTGTTGAAATTGAGCTTCTTCAGGAGATCGTATGACTGGCCTGAGATGAATCGGTTGAAATCCACTTTGAACGGTTTTTTGTCGCCCGGGTGATTCATGCTTGAGTTTCCTTTGAGTCGAATGCCAACGGAATCGAGTGCAGTGGTGCCATCCAGGGTGGTGATGCTGATGGCTGCTGGGATGTAATTTTGGTCACCCTCGTATTCGTCGATGAGCAAATTCCAAAAATCCGAGTCGTAGAACGTGACGTCAACGCTCAATACTTGATCGCTTCCAAAGACGTTGTTCCCCTCCGTTTGTCCGGATGCATGGGGAAAGTTGCACAATGCGAACAGGAATAATGGGATGAAATTTCTCATGGGTTGGTGGAAGTATACGGATGAAGAAGGTTGAAGCGAAACGAAAAACCCCCTTGACGGGATGCCAAGGGGGTTTTCAGTTCAATCGATTATTTGACGATTTGCAACCGGGAAGTACCGGAGGTATCGTTGGTTATGATTTGCACAATGTAATGGCCGACAGGAAGGTTCAGGTCCTGCTGTTGGTTGCGGGTCACATTGGACAAGGAAACCACTGTTTTTCCGGTCGCATCTACAACCGTTACATCGGCGGTGTTGTCGCTTCCAGACCACGAAAAAGTCACAGCTCCCTGCGCTGGATTTGGGTAAACATCGGTAATGAACGCTGATTCATCCTCGGAGAGGCCATTGACATTTCCAAGGTCCGCTCGGAGGCAAAATGCACCTTCCGCCGACCAGTCGTAGAAATCGTTTTGCCAGTGGAATCCATCGTAGCGCAAGAAGTACTCCGTTCCCTCTTCGGTGTCGAATCCCACTTGGGCCCACCACCAACCTTGGTCGGGATCGATGTCCTCAGAGCACGCGACAGGCACAAGTTCTCCGCAATCTCCTTTGTAAAGTGCCATTTGACTGTCCCAACCAAAATAATAAACGAAAGTTTCGTCTTCGGGGTCACATTGCGAATGCGTCACCGTGTAAGGGTTGCCATCACCTGTGAATGAAAACCAAACCGATCCGTCATCGGTTTCGTCTTGCCAGCATTCTGTACCGAGCATGTCTGCGTCGGGATTCATGCCAATGCCGCTGCCGATGTTTGTGTCATCAAAGGGTCCGATGTACCCAGGAGAGCCTCCTGAGGTTTCTTCAAATAGG
>DLQB01000155.1 GCA_002477505.1 Flavobacteriales bacterium UBA7443 | reverse complement strand
GTGGAATCGCGTTGACACATCCAGATATCATAGCCGCCGCCTCCCGGACTCCTGTCACTCGCAAAGTAAAGCGTGCGGCCATCCGGATGCAGAAACGGTGCTTTGTCATTGGTTGCGGAGTTGATGGGAGCCGGAAGCAGCTCAGCCTCCTGCCAAGTCCCATTCGAATCCAGCGTAGTCTTCCAAATGTCCATGGTCGCATTGCCGGAGGCATCTGTGATGGAACGTGCGTTGACTGAGCTGAAAAACAACTCCGTGCCATCGGGACTCAAGGCAGGCTGCGCTTCCCAGCCATCCGGAGAATTGAGCGCAGTAAGTGGCATTAAATCACCCCAGAAATAGATTCTGGTGCCGTCATCGTTGCGGTCCAGTAGCTGGTATTTGGCAAGAAACAAGTCAATGTTATTGGGAAAGCCAGCCACGGGGTTTTGTGCGGCGATGTAAAGATCCATGTTGTCAACAGATATACTCACCCCTCCGTAATTCAACCCGTCTCGAAACGGATGGTCCAATGCGTGGCCGGTTCCAAATGGGCTGTCATTGATTCGTTCACTGAGCATGAACGTTTCGATCTCCTTCGACACGACGTCCCCTTTTGCCTTGAACAATCCTTTGCGGGTGAAAAACAACATGGATCCATCAGGCGAAAGTCCGGGCAAATACTCATCGGATGACTCACTGATTGGAAGGATGGACGAAGGGGTGTAGGCGTCTTTGTTTTTCCAGAAAGCGAGCAAAAAATCGATATTGGGCAAAACGCCCCTGACCTCTTCCGTGTGCTTCTGATAACGTTTTCCGAGTGCTTCTTCCGGTTCCTTTGGGAAGCCCAAAAAATCATCGAACCAATCTTTGGCTTCCTGGTATCTCCCGTCGCCATATGCCATCGCTCCCAGCATGTAGTTTACATCGGCATTGAAGAAAGGACATAGGTCGTGCAGTTGGATCAAAGGCTCCTCTGCAGCCCTGAAGCTGCCGCGCGAACGTTTTACTTCATTGAATTCCAGCCGACCCCATTCATAGAGGCACTCCATGCAGTTTTCTTCGCGATCAAACGCTTCTTGAAGGAATTCAATCCGCTGAGCTCGTTCGTATTTGGAGCCATTCTTTCCCTTTTCAAGCAGCTTCTCTGTTTTCGAACTCAATGTTGATTGGCAGGGATCATCCTCATCGGGATCATCCTGTGCCAATAGCAGAGCCGAATGAAAGGCAATCATGCACAGGGTCAAAAGGAATTGCATGCCTCGGATGCTTTTCGAAGGGTGTGAGACACAAGGCATCCATTCTTCAGTTGAGTTAGCCGATTGCGAGGGGTCGCTCATGATGCTATTGGGCAGCAGCAGCTTCAGGTTGAAGCTCATTTTCTGATGCGGCAATCATGCATGACACGGCGCCATCACCCGTCACATTAACCACCGTTCGGCACATGTCCAAGATGCGGTCAACTGGGAAAATTAACGCAATCCAAGCGGGGTTCAGTCCCACGCTTTCCAGCACGATAATCATGAGCACCAATCCCGCAGATGGAACCGCGGCGGCTCCGATGGATGCCAATGTGGCAGTGAGCACAATCACGGCTTGCTGTGACCAAGCGAGATCTACCATGTGAAATTGTGCCAGCGCTACGACGGCGATGGCCTGGTACATGCTTGTGCCGTCCATGTTGACGGTTGCGCCGATGGGCAGCACAAATGAGGAAGTCCGCGAACTGACGCCGAGTTTTTCGTGAACCGATTGCATCGTTACCGGCAAGGTTGCCACGGAGCTCGAAGTCGAGAAGGCCGTTAATTGGGCATCGCGCATTCCGGATGAAAAGCGCTTCCAACTCAGTTTTTTTACCGTCAAGCTCACCAGCATCGGATAAAACACGAACACCATGATCGCCAAACCAAGAACGACCACGAGGCTATATCGGAGGAGAAAGCTGAGCAACTGCTGCAGCATTTCGGGTTCGGTTCCAGCGGCTTTGACCACTTGGCCGGCCATCAAGGCAAAGACGAAAAATGGCATGGCACGCATCACGACCCAGACCATTTGTATGAAAACTTCATTCAGCGAATCGATGGCACGTACGAGCGGCGATTTCTTTTCTTCCGGCAGGCCAACGATAACGACCCCGAAGAAGATGGCGAAGAAAATGATCTGCAGCATTTTCATGTCCACCAGGGATCCAAAAATATTTTTGGGCACGACATCGACCAGGGGCTGCAATGGGCCGCTGTTTTTGGTGGTGGTGGCTTTGTTCAATTTGTCCGATACCCAATCATTATTTTTCGCTTCTTCCACTGCAATCGCTTGCACCAGCTCTTGGCGTTCGGGGTCCTGCGAAAACTGAATGTCATCCAAGGCCTGAATATCATTCGCATCGCGCCATAGCTCGTAACGGATGCGATTGGACTCCAATAAATCGGGGTGAGCGCCACTGCCCGGTGAAAAAATATTCACCAGCGCCAAACCAATGAGAACAGCAGCCATGGTGGTAAGGACATACGTGACCAGCGTTTTCAATCCGAGCCGCCCGAGCTTTTGGATGTTTCCGAGGCTCGTGACGCCACTGATAATGCTGAAAAGCACCAACGGTACGGCGATCAGCTTGAGCAAGTTGATGAAAATGTCACCAAACGGTTGAATGTAATTCAGGGTGAATTCATTCCAGCCGAGGGTCACGCTCAACCAAGCATATCCTACGCCGAGAATCAGGCCGATGATTACCTGCCAATGGAGTGCCAATTTCGTCATGGTACGAATTTAGTTCCATTGCAGGAAGTTTTGAAGGCTTTAGTCCAGCCGTGTGGTGCGGTTTTTCAACCATTCATCCACCAATACTAACATTGTCATTGCTTCGACCAGAGGAACTGCTCGAGGCAGAACGCAAGGATCGTGACGGCCTTTGCCCTCAATTTCAATTTCGTTTCCGTCACGGTCAATACTGGGTTGCGCCTGCATGATTGTTGACACGGGTTTAAATGCGACGCGCAGCACGATGTCTTGTCCATTCGAAATACCGCCTTGAATTCCACCGCTGTGATTCGTTTCGGTGCGCGCTTTTTCTCCAGTTTTTTGAACCCAAATGTCATTGTGTTCGCTGCCGCGCATTTTTGAACCTGCAATGCCGCTTCCGATTTCCATTGCTTTCACAGCAGGTAAACTCCACATGGCGTGAGCCAAAACGGCTTGTAACTTATCAAATACCGGTTCTCCCCATCCGGCGGGCACGCCGGTTACCACGGCAGAGACGCTGCCGCCAACGGTGTCTCCGTCAGCTTTTGCCTCGTTGATGCATTTTTCCATTGCCCGAGCAACGTTCGCATCGGGACACCGCACTTCTGTTGCGTCAATGCGGGAGCGTTCGAAAAAATGCGGTTCCGCTTCGAAAACAACATCTTGCACGCGGTCCACATAAGCACATGCTTGAATCCCCTGCTTTGCCAAAATCAGGCGGGCAATGCCGCCAGCAACGACGCGGCATGCCGTTTCTCGGGCAGACGATCTGCCGCCGCCACGGTGGTCTCGAATGCCGTACTTGGCATTGTAGGTATAGTCGGCATGGGAGGGGCGAAAGGCCGATTTGATGTGGTCGTAATCGGTAGGGTTTTGGTCGGAATTTCGAATGAGAAAGCCGATCGGCGTGCCGGTTGTTTGGCCTTCAAAAATGCCGCTTAACCATTCGACGTGATCCTGTTCTTTTCGACTGGTCGTCAATTTTGATTGTCCCGGTTTGCGGCGATTGAGATCGGCCTGAATGGCATCGAAGTCGACTTTCAATCCCGAAGGACACCCATCGATGACGCCTCCAATTGCCGCTCCGTGTGACTCGCCAAAGGTGGTTAGCCTGAAAATTGTTCCAAATGAATTGCCCGCCATGAGGTAAAGTTACGATAGCGGCTTGGCGATTGCTACCTTGCGTCCATGCGCATGTTATGGAAGAACATCAAAGGCCTTGTGGGGGCATATGAGTTGCCCCCAGCTTATTTGAAGGGCAAAGAGATGCGGGGTTTCTCCTGCATTGAAAATGCCTGGTTGGCGATTGAAGATGGTAAAATTGCGGATTTTGGGGCCATGTCCGATTTTCCAGGGATTGTGGATTGGTCGGGATTGGAGGTGGTGGATTGCACCGGCCGTTTTGTGTTGCCCGCTTGGTGCGATAGCCATACACACTTGGTGTTTGCCGCGCCAAGGGATGGAGAGTTTTTGGCACGACTCGAAGGAAAAACCTACCAGGAAATAGCCGAAGCCGGAGGGGGTATTTTGAATTCGGCAAAGGCGCTGGAAGCCCTGCCTGAAGAAGAATTGCTGAACAGCGCTCGTTTCCGTCTCGAGCAGGTCATCCGTCAGGGGACGGGGGCCATCGAAATCAAAAGTGGTTATGGCCTTTCGACGGAAGCAGAGCTTAAAATGCTCCGCGTCATTGCGGCGTTGAAAAGCGAGTATTCCATTCCGATTCGGTCTACCTTCTTGGGCTGCCACGCGGTTCCAGAGGGCAAATGGACGGCGAAAAGTTGGACGGCCCATGTGATTGCTGAACTATTGCCCAAGGTGGCAGAGGAACGCTTAGCAGATTATGTTGACGCCTTTTGCGAAACCGGATATTTCAGTGTGGCCGACACTGAGGCGCTTTTGAAAGCAGCGCATGCATTCGCGATTCAAGGGAAGATCCATGTCAATCAATTCAATGCAATTGGAGGGGTGGCTATGGGCATTGATTGTCAGGTGTTGTCGCTCGATCACTTGGAGCAATTGAGTGCCTCAGATCTTTCAGCGTTGGCCTTGCGCGCAGATTCAGAGCAAGCTCCGGTTTTTGCGTGTGCATTGCCGGGTTGTTCCTATTTCTTGAGCATTCCTTACACACCGGTTCGATCGCTGATGGATGCGAATGTACCGGTGGCATTGGCAACGGACTACAATCCCGGTTCTGCTCCCTCGGGCAACATGAGCCGTGTGGTGCAGATGGGAATGGTGAAGATGAAAATGCATCCGCTCGAGGCAATAGCTGCCGCAACCATCAATGGCGCAGCTGCTATGGGAGTATCTGACGTAGCGGGCACCATTGCGCCGGGTCGGTCAGCCAACCTTGTTTTGACCAAGCCGATGAGCGGTTTGGAGACCTTGGGATATGCTTTCGGTGAAGAACCGGTTGAAAAAGTCTTCATTGACGGCGTGCAACAATAGTTCAAACCCACCTTGGGCGGCATATTTTAGGGGGCACGAAACGACGCACCAAAGAAGACGATTATGCAACAACGATTAGTAGAATGTGTGCCCAATATTTCCGAAGGGAGAAGAAATGAAGTGATTGAGGCCGTCTCCGCGGTTGTCAATCAGGTCGAGGGAGTCAAACTTTTGGATGTTGACCCGGGCAAATCAACAAACCGCACCGTGATTACGTTCGTAGGTCCACCTGAAACCATAGGTGAAGCGGCCTTTCAATTGATCAAGAAAGCGGCAGAGCTGATTGATATGCGGCAACACCGTGGGGAGCATCCGAGAATGGGAGCCACAGATGTTTGTCCTTTTGTTCCGGTAAGCGGCGTGAGCATGGAAGAGTGTGTTGACATCGCTCGAACATTGGCCAAGCGAGTGGGAGACGAGCTGGGCATTCCTGGATACCTCTATGAAGCTGCGGCGCTCACCAAAGAACGGCAGAATTTGGCCACTTGCCGCAAGGGCCAATACGAAGGGCTCGCAAAACTGGAGACACCGCAGGGAAAGCCTGATTTTGGTCCAGCCTCTTGGAATGAACAAACCCAGCGTTCAGGAGCTACAGCTATCGGAGCACGGGACTTTTTGATTGCTTACAACATCAACTTGAACACAACGAGTTCGAGGCGCGCCAACGCCATCGCTTTTGACATCCGGGAATCGGGGCGCGTGAAGCGAGAAGGTGGGCCAGGTAGTCCAATTTTGAAGGATGCGAATGGAGAGCCTCTGCGTCAAGCGGGCTCACTGAAAGCTGTCAAAGGCATCGGATGGTACATTGAAGAATACGGGATTGCGCAATTGTCACTGAACTTGACGAACATCAGAACAACGCCCGTGCACATTGCTTTTGATGAAGCTTGTGCACGAGCCCACGATCGGGGCATCCGTGTTACCGGCTCAGAGTTGGTTGGTTTGCTTCCATTGCGCGTGCTGACCGAAGCGGCGGATTACTTCTTGAAAAAACAGGAGCGTTCCTTGGGCATATCGGATGCAGAAAAGGTAAAAATCGCTGTCAAGTCGCTGGGATTGGATGATCTTGCTCCATTCGATCCGTCGAAAAGGGTCATCGAATATGTCATTACAGATGCCAACAAATCGCCTTTGTTGGATATGACATTGCTCGCATTTGCGGAAGAAACGGCTTCAGAATCACCTGCCCCGGGTGGAGGTTCGGTCGCGGCATATGCCAGCACCATGGGAGTAGCACTTGCGACCATGGTAGCCAACTTGTCCGCGCACAAACGCGGTTGGGACGAGCGTTGGGCAGCATTCAGCAAGGTCGCAGAAAGAGGGGTTCAACTGCAGGCTCAATTGGCGGCACTTGTGGATGCAGATACGGCTGCATTCAATCAAATTATGGAAGCATATGGATTGCCTAAAGCAACGGACAACCAGCAGAAAGTTCGGCATCAAGCGATTCAAGATGCGACGCGGCATGCCATCGAAATTCCACTGCAAGTGGCCCGTTTGTCGATGCAAGCCATGGAAGTTGCGAGCGAAATGGCTTCCATCGGAAACCCCAACTCCATCACAGACGCGGGCGTTGGGGCAATGGCGATTCGAACAGGGGTGAAAGGAGCTATTCTGAACGCACGCGTGAACCTCGCAGATCTTGAAGACGTCGATTTTGCAAAACGTGTTCGAGTCGAATGCGAGGAACTTTGGTCCGCGAGTGATGCAGCAGAAGCTGCGGTGATTGCGAGGGTGGACGAAGTGCTAGGTTCTTGAGCGCGGTATCGCACACAAAAAAAGGCCCAACTACGGGCCTTTTTTTGTGTTCCATCGCTTGAGCGATGAGCAATACTATTAGCTAGCGGTATTCCGGCGCTCCTTGATGCGAGCGGCCTTTCCAGTCAATGCACGTAAGTAGTAGATACGTGCTCGGCGCACCTTACCACGCTTGTTCACTTCAATGCCATCGATGAATGGAGAAGAGAGTGGGAAGACGCGTTCTACCCCAATTCCTGAAGCCATTTTGCGCACGGTGAACGTGGCTGTGTGGCCTTTGCCTCGGCGTTGGATGACAACTCCTTGGAATTTTTGCAAACGTTCCTTGTTCCCCTCGCGGATTTTGATGGTAACGGTTACGGTATCTCCAGCACCAAATTCTGGCCACTCTGGCAATTCCACTATCTTATTTGCGATGTCCTGAATCCGGTCCATTGTCTTGACGTTTTCTACTCCCGTGAATTGGGGTGCAATATTACGAAGAATTGCGGTAGGATTTGAACTCTCAGTCAGGAATCTTTTTCAAACAAATCGGGACGTAGGGCTTGGGTGCGTTCAACGGCCTGTTCTTCGAGCCATTCATTGATGGCTTTGTGGTCCCCAGACCTTAGTATTTCCGGTACTTTCCAGCCGTTGTACTCCGCAGGCCGGGTGTATACAGGCGGGGCAAGTAAGTTGTCTTGAAAGCTGTCTGTGAGCGCACTTTGTTCGTCTCCAATGACCCCTGGAATCAAGCGGACGATTGCATCGGTCAAGACAGCCGCCGCAAGCTCGCCACCGGAAAGCACATAGTCACCGATCGAAAATTCCCGAGTGACGAGATGCTCGCGGATGCGTTGGTCGATGCCTTTGTAGTGCCCACAGAGCAGAATCAAATTTCCTTGCATGGAAAGGTGGTTCACAGCGCCCTGTTTGAGCTGTTCGCCATCGGGGGTGAGGAATATCACTTCCGCATAAGCCCTTTCCGATTTTAGGGATGCAATGGCATCGGCAATCGGCTGTATGGTGAGGACCATGCCTGCGGAACCGCCGAAGGGCTCATCATCAATTTTCTTGTGCTTGTCGGTGCTCCAATCGCGGATATTGTGCACCACGATTTCGACCAGTCCCTTTTCTTTCGCACGCTTCACGATGCTGTCGGAAAAAGGCCCTTCCAAGAGACCTGGAACGGCTGAGAGGATATCAATGCGCATGGCGCGAAGGTACGGGGGACATCGCAGAGTCCGTTCGATTTGGCAATTTCCGTGCAATCAAGTGCGCGAAGCGTCGTAAATTTGAAATCCACCTCGAAGAGGAGTTACGAAAACTGAGCAATGAAGGATCGAAAAGACTATCGAACGGTTGTGAGCCATCCGTTTCACGTGTTTAACGGCATATTCCTAACGTTGCCATTGGATGGAATTCGCCAGACGGGTTTGCGTGTTCCCCTGTTGCAAGAGAGTTGCGATAAAGGGCTAGCGGAATCGAAGGAGCCAAAAGAAATTCTGGGTGATTTTTTCAAGAGTCAAGGATTGAGCTCACCATCGGATCAAGCCGACTTGTTGTTTCGAATCATTCAATACGTTGAGCGCCAAGTGGTCCTTGTTGATGCACTAGAGGATGCGCGTTATGCGCAGTTGAATGATTTGGGGGGAGTGGAATCATTGCAGAGCTTTATGCAGCGCATTCGACGGCATGGGAAGGAGTCGGAATTGAAGGAAATCTTGGGCGATTATTCGGTGCGCGTGGTGCTGACGGCGCATCCAACGCAATTTTATCCAGGCAATGCACTTGCCATTATCACAGATTTGGCGAAGGCAATGGAAAACAATGACTTGGTGAGCATTCGCAAGTTGTTGCATCAGCTGGGTTTGACGCCTTTTTTCCAGTCTGAACCGCCTTCGCCCTATGACGAAGCCGTGCGTCAATCGTGGTACTTGGAGAATGTCTTTTATCATGCGGCACCGGAACTTTATGGCCGTGTGGCCCAGACCTTGGACGATGCCTCAGCAGAGGCGCTCAGCGAGCAACTGATATCCATCGGCTTCTGGCCAGGGGGAGACCGGGATGGCAATCCCTTTGTGGATGCGAAAACGACCTGGCATGTGGCGGAGCGATTGCGAATGACATTGCTTCGATGTTACCGCCGAGAGATCAGAGATTTGCGCCGACGCATCACGTTCAAGCATGTTTCGTCCCAATTGGATCTTCTTCAAGACCAAATCGAATTCGCCATGTTGCATCCCGACGATCAGCGGCTTTCGGTGGTGTCTCTCTCGGAAAAGCTGGAAGAAGTAGCGGTTTGGGTGGAAGAACACTCGAATGGGTTGTACCTCAGTAAGATTCGTGGATTTCAATTCAAATTGCGGCTGTTTGGTTTGCACTTTGCAAGCTTGGACATTCGACAGGACAGTCGTGTGATCCAGCATGCATTGCGCAGTGCCTTGTCCGCCGGAGGACAAGATTTGGCTGTATATGAGGCCATGGCTCCCAATGAAAAAGTTGATTTCTTGCTGTCGGCAGACTTGCCTGCTGACGTGGACGGCCTGGATGAAGAACGCCACCAAGATGTTCTTGAATCGCTTCGGGTTATGGCGCGCATACAGGATTACAATGGCCCGCGGTCATGTCATCGTTTCATCATCAGCAATTGCAGAGGAATCATTGATATCGCTGCCGTTGTTGGCTTGGCCAAAATGGCCGGTGTCTGGAAGAAGATGGAGTTGGATGTTGTGCCGCTGTTTGAAACCATTGATGACTTGGCCAATGCCCAATCGGAAGTGCAGTTGATGTATGCGCACCCGGTTTACCGGGCACACGTCAGTACGAGAAAGGAAAAGCAGACGGTGATGCTTGGATTCTCAGACGGAACAAAAGACGGGGGGTACTTGCAGGCAAACTGGTCCATTTACCAGGCGAAAAGGCGCTTAACCGAACTTTCACGATCTGCCGGTGTGACGGTGCTCTTTTTTGATGGCAGAGGGGGGCCGCCAGCGCGTGGAGGCGGAAATACCCATCGATTTTATGCTTCGTTGGGGTCAGACGTCGAAAACACCGAGATCCAAACGACGATTCAAGGCCAAACGATCAGTTCCAATTTTGGCATCCCCAAATCTGCGGGCTTCAATTTGGAATTGCTTCTGACCGCCGGTTTGCAAAGTCGCCTCTTCGAAGATGCGCAGACCGAATTGTCTAGTGCACAATCCGATTTGATGGAGGAGCTGGGACAATTGAGTTATGAGCATTATTCAAAGCTGAAGGCGCATGCGCAATTCATGCCTTACCTATCGACTTGGGGAACGCTCAAGTATTACGGTGAAACAAACATTGGTAGCCGTCCAACGAGTCGGGCGAAAAAAGGCGAACTGACATTTGGCGATTTGCGGGCCATCCCATTTGTGGGGTCATGGACCCAGTTGAAACAAAATGTTCCGGGATTTTTCGGACTTGGCCAGGCATTGGCTCACTTGGATTCACTTGGGCGATTGGGCGAAGCGTCTGATTTGTACGCGCAAAACTCCTTTTTCAGAGCCCTGGTGGAAAACAGCATGCAGAGCATGGTCAAGAGCGATTTCAGGCTTACCGCTCATTTGGAGCACGATGCCCAATTCGGTGGAATCTGGCAATTGATTCATGAGGAATACGAGCGCACAAAGCGCTATTTGCTCCAAATCACAGGGCAATCTGAGTTGATGGAGCGCAACCCACACATTCGAGAAAGCATCGCATTGCGTGACGGCATCATTCGTCCTTTGTTGGTCATTCAACACTTTGCCTTGGGAGAGATTGAACGGGGACAAAGCAAGGACGGTTGGGATGAAGACGTGTTGAAGCGATTGGTGATTCGATCGATGTTTGGCATCATTAACGCGAGCCGCAACGCAGTTTGAGGCGGAAGCAAGCGCATCGGCAGTGATGGCATAAAAAAGGCGGGCCGCAGGGCCCGCCTTTTTTGTTCGTATCAGCGAACTTAACGGAGTCCTTTGACCAAGTCCATTTCGTTGATCAAATTGTCGGCTCCAGCAAACTTGTCCAAAATCCAGAGGACATAGCGAATGTCGACAGAGATGGTACGTTGCAATTCATCTTCGAAAGCGATGTCTCCGCTCATGGCCTCCCAGTTGCCGTCAAAAGCGCAGCCGATCAGGTCGCCATTGGCATCCATGACGGGCGAACCGGAGTTGCCACCCGTGATGTCCGTTCCGTGGATAAAGCATACCACCAATTCGCCAGACGCATCTGCGTACTGACCGAAATCTCGGCTGCGAATCAAGTCGTCCAAAGCATCGGGGACGACGAATTCAGGGTTGGAGTTGTCCTTCTTCTCCAAAACGCCGTTCGCAGTGGTGATGAAGTCATAATTGACGGCGTCAGCCGCCTTGTATGGCGCTACAGCTCCGTATGTCAGGCGCATGGTGCTGTTGGCGTCCGGTGCAATGGCACGGTCGGCATCCATTTCACGGAGTCCCTTCACAAATAGTCGATAGCCACGGTTGAACTTCGCTTCGGCGGGATCGGCCATTCCTGCGAAATAGGTTTGGATCGCACTATTGCCTACGATGATGGCGAGGTCCTTGTCCATGGCCTTCTGGGAAGGATTGGCAATGAATTCGGCGCATCGATCGGCATCCACCAAAAAGCTCTTTGCGTACATTTTGTCGGCATAACGACCGAAATCATCCTTGTACTTGTCCGCTACCGTTGCGAAGAAAGACGGGTGATAGGCAGGGTCAATGTCATTGCGAAATTTGGTCATCAAGTTGACAAACAAATCTCGGTCAGTGGCTTGATCATATTCTCTAAAATGTCCGTTGATGTAATTGGTCATCGCGGCCTGCGTTCCGGCAACTTCCTCAGGATCTTCGCTGAAAAGACCGGCAGCCATTCGGTAAAAACGGAAAGCGAACAATGAAATGTCGCAGCCGATGAGCCCGGCCTCGAGGGCATAGACTTTTCCGCGCACAGATGCATCGGTTTCATCGTAATAGGTACTGATCATTTCGAGCGTTCCTTCGTACTCTTTCGTTCGTTCCGGGTCCTCTGTCATCCATGTACGGAAACGGCTCTCAAGCTGCTGTTTTTTGGTTTGAACATCCAATCGCTTCAGTCCTTTGGATTGGCCAATGTAGTACTTCCAATAATTCGCGGTTTGAGCGTATTTCGCCGCGTATTGAATCCGCACAGCGGGATCGGCATCCATGTGCATCTTCATGGTCTTCAGCTTCAAGTCACGGACTTCCACCACCGACGGATTATATAGGTCTAGCGCTTGTTCGATGCCCCAACTGCTGAGAAAGCGATCGGTGCTTCCGGGGTAGCCCATGACCATGGTGAAATCGTCTTCCGAGACACCATCCATTGAAATGCGCAGGTGGCGCTTCGGCTGGAATGGAACATTGGATTCACTGTAGTCTGCGGGCTCATTGTCTTCATTCGCATAAATCCGTAGCATGGAGAAGTCTCCGGTGTGCCTTGGCCACATCCAGTTGTCTGTGTCACCTCCATATTTCCCAACGCTTTCGGGAGGAGCCGCCACGAGGCGAACGTCTCGGTACGTTTTGTACTCAAACATGTAGAATTCGTTGCCGTAGTAAAAACTCTTCAGATCGAGTTCTTTATTGCCTTCTGGATTCATTTCTTCCATCAATGCTTTGCGCGCTTCCCCGATGGCGGCATCGCGCTCATCTTCGGTCATTTCGTTGGTGACATCAGCGAGCATTCGCTCAGTAACATCGTCAAT
>DLQB01000095.1 GCA_002477505.1 Flavobacteriales bacterium UBA7443 | reverse complement strand
GCATTCCAAAAGCCATAGTGCACGCCGTGCGTGTTGCTATTGATGAAGTAGACTTGTGGCTCAGGTGTATCCCGGTTCAGGATTCCGAATTTCACGTAGAGCTGATCATCCAAGAATGGCGCCCAGCCCACGTTGTTGACAGCCGCGAGCTCCATGAATGTTTCCGCATCTGGAACGGAAGTGGCGCCGTCAATGAAATTGACAGGTTCCGCATAATTCAGAGGTGCATCCGTCGGCATATTCTGAAATTCGGTGATGTCATCAGTACCGTCTCCATCGATGTCTCCGGGATTTGAAACATCATACTCCCAGATGGTGTAGTTTTCGATGGGATAGGCTGCGCCTGGTTCGGAAATGACCATGGTTCCGTTCAAACCCATGGTGATTGAAGAAGGCCAGGTAAATGCAGGGCTGTGCTCTGCTTCTAAGATGTAATACTTGCCCGATTCGCCTTCGATGGAGAGCTGGACTTGGCCATAAAAATTTACGGAGTAATTGTCAATGGGCACAATGACTTGTGCAACGAGTGGGGCGGATACAGTAGCAGTGAAGAGGAGCAGGAGCGTAATGATGTGCTTCATTTCAGGTGGTTGGTTAGTGCTTGCAGTTGTAAGGTATTCCTTTTTACCTGAACAAAAGACCGAATGGCCAATCCGTTGGTTGCTTTCAGACAACAACCACACGATTACACAATCGCGCAATCCTGAAATGAAAAAGCGCAGCACCCCTGAGAAGATGCTGCGCCTTCGGTGAGTTTCTCACCTCTTGCAGGAAGATGTTGTGGAATGGCCCTAACCCAAGACCATAGTCCAATCATTCCTTGACAAATCGAATCGCTTCATAAGATTTTCCCGTTACGCGAATTTGCAAATTGTACAAACCGGTCGGCAGTGTTCCGACATTGATAGCTTCGTTCCCAACGCCGCGCTGACGGTGGACGATTTTACCATTGACGCTGTAAACATGGGCTTCCCACGTTTCATCGTTTGGGAGACCCTTGATCTGCGCTGCTGTTCCAACGGGATTGGGAAATAGGGAGACTGTGTTGGCCTCAAATGCCTCTTCAACAACATTGGAAGCTGTGCTTTCGCAGATTTCGAAGTTGAACGTGCTTGGCGGTGCCATGGTCGTGCTTGTTTCGTCAATGACGACCTCGCCCGCTGGATTCTTCACGGTGTAGCCGCATTGCGTGGGGTAGGACACGGGCGAACTGACGAGGAAGTCGACTTCTCCTTCGTTGACCGTGACCATCACCGTTCGTTCCTCGAACGACTGGTAATCCGCGTATCCGTCTCCGTCAAAATCGGGGTTGAAGAAAATATTGGCCTCCAAACCCGATTCAGAATAGACGGCCATATTTCCTCCGTACCAGCCATCATAAGACTCGTCAGTGAACGTTACTTCGATGAGGCCGCAGGTCGGACTTTCTTCGCATGGATTCAATCCGTAGATGCTGATCGGCGGTGATGCGTAGCTGCTGTAGATCACAGTCCCGAATTGATCCTCAACTTCGAATCCGTGGTTTCCGCTCCAAGAGCCCCCTTGATTGTTGTAAATCACATCGATTCGAGAGCCGTTGTTTACCGGTACGGAGAAGGATTCCGTTGTGCCTGTTGTCATCGTCTCCGATGCGATCAAGGTTCCATTGGAAAAAACGTTGATTGTTGAGCCTTCCCAACCTTCCGACCCATTCCCGAACGTTAACATGTTGATTTTCCACGCTCCGCAGGTGCCTTCTGGGTCGGGAAAGTCATAAGGCATCACTTCACCCAAGGAATGCACCACGCCGTTGTACGCTAGCATGTCGGCTTGGATGATGGGGGCGGTGTTGGCTGCAATGCCTTCGGAGTCAATGGAGATTCCAATGTTTTCGTTGCCATATGAAGTCAAATTTTGGCCATTGAACAAATCATCCGATTCATAAACAGCCTCTACCAGATGCGCATAGAGGATGTCATCCATGAACTGGGAGGCGAGCAAGGCTTCTACGCTCTCGAAGCCACTGGCTTCCGCAAGTGCAAAAAAAGCGGCATCGGTGGGAGCGAATACCGTAAAAGGACCTTCGGCAGGCTCGTTGTCATTTAAAATGGGCTGACCGCGCAGCGCTTCATCCAAACCTTCGGCCAAAAGTGCCTGCTCGAGGATGGTGTGGTCCGGACTTTGGACGATGACGTCCCACGTTGTGGCGCCGGGGTAGCCGGCGGGAGCTAGGATGTGATCAATGACGTGAATGACACCATTGAATGCCGTGATATCAGGGTAGATGATGTTGGCGTCGTCCACCATCGCACCGGCGTCGCCGATGGAAATGGTGACCGATTGGCCCTCCGCTGTCGGCAATGTCATGCCGTCTTCCAAGTCGCTCGCCATGTAAACTCCGGGGACGATGTGGTATGCCAACGCCGGAACCATATCGTAGAATGCGAGCATGTCGAACTGGCTTAAGTTCATCAATTCCATCAAGTCATTAACGGCTGCATCGGTCGGAACGAAAACGGTGTATCCTTCATTGCCCGAGAGGTCAACACCGCCCACCCAGCCGGTGTTACCTGGCTGTCCATTGATGTAATTCGCACTGTAATATGTGGTGAACGCCCAGCAGGACTGCCAAGCGGCAAGGTTTTCCAATCCGCCACCTCCAGTGAAATCAGCCATCACATCCGCTAGCGTCTCGGCATCCACCACGATCGTCCCGGTCATGCCCAATTCAGGCTGTACCCCAATGGAAGAAGTGAACGTATAGACACCCGGCACGTCGAAAGTGACCGTGCCCATGCAGACGCCGTCGATGTTGCCTTCGGTTTCTTCCAAGAAAAAGGAAACCGGGTTGCTCTCCTCCGTACCGTCAACATTGTGCGTGCCTTCCGCGTTTACGAAGGCGACTGTTTGACCCACAGAGATAGTGAATGAGTTTGGTGTGAAAAAATAATCAGTCAAGTAGACCGTGGTGTCTGCCTCACATTGAGAATTAGCTCCCGTGGTGAACACGCTCAGCATTGAGGCCAGAAGGAGTTGGGGGAAGCGGCTTTTTAGAATCTTCATTTCGTTTTTTTTTAATACCAATTGCTTCGGCTTGATGTGACCGTCGAGCACGAATCTTTTGCGTGATACGGTATGAATAACAGCAAAGAGGGTATAAAGTTTATCACAGCCTCGGCTGGTGCGAAGGAGTTTTGCATCACTCCCTCATTTAAGCGCAAAAAAAAAGACTGCTCCTGGAGCGGTCTTTTTTATAAAGGTGATGGATTTATTTCGCCTTTATGAGGCCAAATATGGCGAGTGCAAAAGCAAGAATGTCAGGAGCCGCCATTTCTACGCTAAAGTCCATGACTGACGCATTTGTGAACACAGTAAAGAATAAAGTGAGCAGAACCCCTGAGCCAATGATGTAGGCGATGAGTGCATTTTTGGCAGTTTCCAAGGCACAGGATCGTATCATGATCAGGGTAAGACCTACCATGATCAGGGCAGGGGAAAGCCCGTAGTGAAACATGGTCGCCATTTCGAGCAATTCGGGCGTCTCAGTTGCTCGGGTTTCACCCACCATTTGCATGGCCATCGTTCCGGGTGCAAAAAGCATCATGAGGCCCATCAAAGCGTTGTAAGCTCCGAGGATGGTTAATGTCAGAGAAGTTTTCATTGTGTTAGAGGGGTTAGTTGATTTGCTCGAAAAGTATTGAAGGCTACTCATAAAACAATGGGTATGACTGGCTTTTAGTACCTTCATAGCTGAATAGAATCGAACAAATCAAGCGTCAAATGGGATTCAATATTGTACTTGTAGAGCCAGAGATCCCCAACAATACGGGCAATATTGGGCGGCTGAGCTTAGCTTCCGGTTCGACATTGCATTTGATTGAACCGTTTGGATTTGAGCTTTCGGATAGCCGCCTCAAACGAGCGGGGTTGGATTATTGGCAGCACCTCGATGTCCGGATATACGAGAGCCTCGAATCTTTCATGTCCGTGCACGAGGACGCTCACTTCGCCTTTCTATCGAGCCACGGGACAAAAGCGCATTATGACATCGATTACAAGGACAACATGTTTTTTGTTTTTGGCAAAGAGTCCGTGGGTTTGCCGAAAGATTTGCTGTCTCATAATACTGATCGGTTGTTTCGAATCCCAATTTCGAGCAATCACATTCGGAGTCTGAACATAGCGAATGCCGTGAGCATAATCGTATACGATGGGCTGCGAAGTTTGAGGAAAGTCTAGGAAGCGTTCAGCAATTTTAGGCGACCTTTTATTGTCGGATCCATCGCAGGGTTCGCTGTTCTTTTCCGTCCACGATTCGGATGAGGTATACCCCCCGACTGGAGGTGTGCGGGGCGATGTGGGTGGAAGCTCCGGGCTGAGCACGATGAATGCTTTGTCCGTTGGGGCCAAAAACTTCAATGGTCGAATGTGGGGGTAGACCAGTGATTTGAAAGGCTTCGGTTCCTGGATTGGGGAACACCTTGGTTTTCAACGCTTCCCGATTCACGCCTGCCACGTCCACGTTGTTGCAACCGTTGACCCATGAGATTCCATCAAGATTCCATGCAGGGTCTAGGTCAATGCACATGTGATCCAATGCTGTGACTGCGACGTCGACAATGCGAGGTGTATTGCTATAATCAAAGATGATAAGCGATTCGGGCTGCTGCCACTCGGCACCCTGCAAAATTCCATCGAGTTGGCTACTGGTATTGTTGCTCACCTCAAGACCGGCACCCTCTGTGAGGGTCCAGTGAGCCTGCAATGCCTCCCAATCGGGGTGATTGGCATCCAATGCGCTGCAATGCCAATTGGATATCGACTCTTCCGGCAAGACACCGTGCCAAAAACGAACCTCGGCAATGGCTCCGGTGTAGCTGTAGGCTCCAAGTATATCGGATCCGAAAAACCAGCCACTGCCCACATCAATGGCTCCAACGTTGGAGATGTCCTCTTCATTTGAGAAGACGCCATCCGTGTACAACCGCATCATGCCATCGCGGTCAAAAGAACAGGAAAGCGTATGCCATTGCCCATCAGAAATACCAGCCGCTCCGTTCGCGTCAGCGCGCTCATTGCCATCGCCAATGTTCACTTTCCAAGCGGGTCCGCCGGGGTACTCAAAAGAGAATACGAAGCCCGGGTTGAGACCTGAATTCCAATCTTTGTTTCCAATGATGGCAACGTCCGGCGTGGCCTCGGTGCGGATGCGCACCTCAAGGGTAAAGTCTTGGTCTGATCCCAGCTGAAGTTCTGTGGCATCGGGGATGTGGACCGCATCGCCATTGCCCCCAAAACGAAGTTCAGCCGCTCCTGGTGCGATGCAATTGACTGCCGGATCCAATACATCCAATGTGTCTTTGACGATTACTTCGTTTTCAACGCTCGCCCCGCTGGCAATGAAAAATATGGTTTCTTCCTCGATGGTGGTTCCGCCGTGGTTCACGCCAATTCCGCCGTGATCGGTGGACAACAAGACCAGCCAGTTTTCTGTCGCATAATTGGGGCGATTGGTCAAAGCCGAGACGACCTGTGCCACGTAATTATCCGTCGTCTCAATGGCTCCGATATACGGAGCAACTTCAGGGCTGAAGCCGTATCCGTGTCCGTTGATGTCCACATCGTCAAAATGGAGAAATAGAGCGTGAGGATTGCCGCTTTGTAAAATGCTCACTGCAGCATTCGCCACGCCGGCGTCCGTATCCACGTTCAATGCGTCATCGACATCGTCTCCAAGGATGTAGTCGTTGATGGGCGCCCAATGGCAAATCGAATGGGTGTTGAGGTTGGGATTTTCGGATTCAAGTCGTTTCATGAAGGAGGGGAACCCGTCAAAATTGCTCCCAGTGAAATTGTTGCTCGTCACTCCATGTGAATCGGACCAAACGCCGCACATCATCGCCGACCAGCCGGGTCCACTGTAGGTAATGTCATTGTTCAAAGCATCGGGGCTAAAGAGTCCATCTGCAATCAAGGCGTCAATGGCGGGAGTGTTTGCTGCTTCGAGGCAATCGGAACGCAATCCATCAATACCAATGATCAACACGCGAGACTCATTGGTTTGGCCAAAAGCAGGATTCCAATTGAGTCCGGCTGCAGCAGCGAGTGTGAGGAGTAGGGTGTTTTTCATGATG